>NZ_LT629693.1:6233625-6534410 GCF_900099825.1 Bradyrhizobium ottawaense
GACCGAGCGGCGGCGGTCGCTTTCCTTTTGAAGAATTCGGAGCGAAGCCTCGAAGTTCGCTGCCATGCGGTTGAACATTGCCAGATCGGCTCCACAAATCTGCATCGCTTTAGCGCGGATGTGTGCCTCTGATATTCCCAGTCGCGAGCCCCACCATGATTCCGAGCGGAGCCCGTATTTGCGACGTTTAAAACGCCATTCTATTTTTTGCTTCGTAATTTGAACCGTACGCCTGGCCCGCCGCCATTCTCGTCGATGAATTCGACGCCGGCTGCTTCCAACGCCCTGCGGATTGCGAGCTCATTTGCAAGCGTCAGCGAAGTAGCTTCGTCTGATGCTTCAGCCCGTCTGACCGTATTTGCGCCCAACGCTGACTCGCGAGCGAGATCTGTTGCACTCCATTTCAATAGCGCGCGTGCTGCCCGAATTTGAGCACCCGATAAAGCTGTCAAACTCATCTTGACAATAACTCCATGTGGGCTATATTTACCCATACGGGTAATAAATAACCTTGAGGTTTAGCGCTGGGAAGGCGTCCGATGAAATCATTCGCCGATACAAACTCGCATGTAAACCGCCGTGGCTTCGTAGGCGGTTCGGACGCTCGAATTATCATGGGCGGTGACGATGTCAGACTGGTTCGCCTTTGGCGCGAGAAGAGAGGGGAGGTCAATCCGGAGAATCTCTCTGAAAATTTGATTGTCCAGCTGGGGACCGTAACCGAAGACCTCAACCGACTCTGGTACGAGCGCAACAGCGGCTATGCCATCAAGGACGTGCAGCGACGAATTCATCACCCCGTCCACAAATGGATGGCTGCCACCCTGGATGGTCGGGTGGACCCTGGCGGTGCGGTGTTCGAAGCCAAGTTCATGCTGCCCTGGACATTCTCAGAAGAAGCCGCCGCCGAAAAGCACATGGCGCAGCTCCAACATAATATGTGGGTTGCGAATTCGAGGTCCGCGATTCTTTCAATAATCACGGGTGGAGGCAAATGGGTGGAGCTCACCATTCATGCCGATCCGCTGTATCAGCACCTACTTCTGACCGCAGAAAAGAAGTTTTGGCGCTGCGTCATGGATGGCGAGGAGCCCCGGCTATTCGGAGTCGAAACGCCGAGGCCGCGGCTGGAAGCGGTACGGATTGTCGACATGAGCTGTTCGAACAGCTGGGCTGAGTTTGCAACGATGTTCCGCCGAACTAAATCTGCCGCTCAAGAGCACGAGGGCGCTAAAGCCGACCTTAAGAAACTGGTGCCCGGAAGACGCTAAGGAAGCTGTTGGGCATGGGCTTCGCGCCAAGAGATCGAAGTCAGGAGCAATTAGCTTTGATCTGATCGACGGGGAGGTGGCCAATGCACAGCTCCAGTGAATCCATTGGTGCCATAGCTGCGGCACTAGCTAAAGCGCAGGGCGAGCTGACGAATCCAGAGAAATCCCTGGTCGCTACGATCCGCTCGCCGTTCCCGCGAGAGAGCGCCCGTACTTTTCGTTATGCCTCCCTGGCAACCGGGCTCGAGATCGTGCGCAAGGCACTTGGGCAGCATGAGATTGCTACCATCCAGACAACTCAGATCGACGAGGCCGCCGGCCAAATCCGCCTGACTACACTTTTGGCGCATGGGTCAGGAGAATGGATTTCGTCGGACTGGCCGATCTGTCCAACCAGCGAAACCGCTAACCCGCATCGGATGGGTGCCGCTCTAAGCTATGCGCGTCGGTATGCTCTGTTTGCCTTGGTTGGGATCGCCGGCGAAGACGACCTGGATGCTCCGGATCTACTAGTCGAGCCTTCTCCCGCGATCAATCTTCCTGTTGGTGTCATCCGCGCCGGTGAAAGTAGCCGAAATCCGCCGAGCGGGTCCCTCCATAAGCCGTCGAAAGCCGCCGTGCTCGCATCCGAGGCGTCGGCAGCGCTACGCGAACGGCTGATTACTGAAATCAATGCCCTTAAAGACGAGGACGACCTTGCGCTGTGGGCGCATCGGCGATTGCCCGCGAAAAACACTCTGACGACAGTGGACGCGGGTGCCGTAGAAATCGCCTATCTATCTGTTCTGCGTGCTTCGCGTCTTGATGTACTCGAAACCGCTTCCGAGCCGATTAGCAAGGTGGCTGAGCTGCCGTCGACGAATGTCGAGGCTGTAAACAAGATCGAAGTTCCGGGTCGCTCGTTACAGATCGCCCCTCAATTGGTTTCGCCTTTGCGCAAACCAGTCAGAGCTCGCAACAAAGCACATTTGAATTTCGTAGCAGCCCATCCATGCTTGGTCTGTCGGCGCTCTCCTAGTGACGCTCACCATCTTAAGTTTGCCGAACCTCGAGCGCTTGGACGAAAAGTGAGCGACGAATTTACGGTTCCGTTGTGTCGCGAGCATCATATGGAACTTCATCGTCACGGCAATGAGATCGCATGGTGGGCCAATATTCCCTTTGCGCCGCTTGAGACGGCAAGAAGCCTTTGGGAGTCCACCCTATCTGGCCGCAACAAAATGAGTTGTGATATTCCAGTCGAAATCCGCGAACCTTCATCGGATGCAGAGCAGTTATGAATGGGCCTGCTCACATGCAATCCATTCCTCTGGACTTAAGAACATTTGAGGGGCCTTCATGTCTCTTGCCGGGGGAAAGCAAACATGAATTCGAAATCATCCGCGGAATGATGATCGAGGACATTCGGCCCAAAACAAACATGGAGTGGCTTTGGATCTTGGATTTAATCGAATTGTCGTGGGAGATCTTACGCTATAGGCGTCTTAAGGAGAAGATCCTCCAAGTCTACCGTGCCAACGCAATTGCATCAATTTTACAAGATTAGACGGCGCGGGCATGCCTCCGCAGAGCAAGATGCTCGTGCAAGCACGCAGTGAGGGCACGCCAACAGAATGGAGCAACGACTCGACTGCTGCATCCGAAATCGAAGCCCGCCTGCAGAGAGGTGGATTTGACTTATGCGCTATCAATGCAGAGGTCTTCTTGCTGGCGAGAGAGCCATTGAATCTGTTCGACGGATTGATGCAATCAGCTCAACACCGCCGCAATACACTGTTACGAGAAATCACACTTCGCCGTGAATTTGACAAACGAGCGCAGAGCGTGCGTTCATGCTGCAAGTAAATCGGAAGATAAATCCAGTAAATGATGATTAAGAGTATAGTGTCGATGCTTAGGCGATCGTGGGAGTAGGACTGGGCAAAGCCCGCGCAAGTTGCGTTTGCTTTCGTGAGGCTGCCTTCGTCGTCATCGCGTTACACCTCTCGAAGAGGGCGATCGAACAGCTGGGTCGAAATGGCAGGCACTTTAAAAATTACCAGGGCGGCTCACCAGGAGCATGAAGCCGCCAAGGCTGATCTGAAGAAGGTAGTGCCGGAGGACGCCAGGGAGGCCACCACAGGGCATGGGCTCCGGGCCAAGCGCTCCAAGTCAGGGGCCATCAGCTTCGACCTGATTGAGGTGGAGGTCGAACATGCACCGTTCCAGTGAAACGATCGGGGCGATCGCTGCGGCGCTTGCCAAGGCCCAAGCCGAACTGACCAACCCCGAGAAGTCCCTGATCGCGACCTTCGCTGGCCGTTCCCGCGGGAGAGCGACCGGACCTTCCGCTATGCCTCGCTTGCCAGCCGATTGGATATCGTCCGCAAGGCGCTGGGACAGCATGAGATCGCCCCCCTCCAGACCACCGCGATCGACCAGGCGCAGATCCGGCTGACGACCCCACTCGCGCATGCGTCAGGTGAATGGATTGCATCCGATCTGCCGGTCTCTCCATTACAGTAAGTGAAGCTGCCAAGCCGAAGCTCGGCGGGGCATCCAAGATGGGCGAACCCAGGCTTAGATTCCTCCTCATCATCAGGAAGAGCGCCCAGACGATCCGCTCAATTTGTTAGCCACCGTGACAGTTAGAACATGCATGGCTTGCGCGAGTTTCCTCGCCTATTGCACGATGGAGCCGCGGCGAAACGAATTGCCGCCATGAGGCGCCACGGTCAACAAGATCTACGAGCAACAGACGTTGCGACAAAAGAAAGGGGCCGCCTAAAGAGGCGGCCCCTTAAACGAACTGAGAGAGGAGCGGGTGCTTAAGCGGCGTTAACCGCCACGTTGTTCTTGCGGCGGTAGGCCAAGAAGCCCAGCCCAAAAAAGCCCAAGATCATCATCGCCCAGGTTGAGGGTTCGGGGACGGCAGCCACAGAGAAGCTAACAGGCGTATCAGGGCCCGCTGGATCGGTAGAGCTACAGTAGGACCCCGCAGAGCAAAAACCGCTGCTTGCGTTATAATATAGGTTATAAGAAATCGCATTCGCGACATAGGAAAGGCCGCCAAACTCTAATGCCGGGCTGCCAGGATATGTCAGGAGATTGTCGTTGCCTTGATATCCGCCGGGAATAATCAACGTCATCGCATCGCCGTTGAGCGTGCCGTTGATTGCGGTGACCGTGTAAGTCCCGTTACCGTTGCTGTCGGCCGTAAAGACACCTGATGCGGAAATTCCGGCGCCAGTTTCGGTAAAACTGAAAAGCACCGAAGCATCAGCGGGCGAGAAGCTCGCCAAGCTGGCCAGCAAAGCCAGCGCAGCTCCACCTTTAACGAAAGTCGATATAACGCTCATTTAAATCCCCATTTAATTGATATGCAATGGTTTCAGAGTCGTTAATAGCTGTCAATACTCCGACAAATTTTGCGGACTTGGCGCCATGCAGGGCTCTCTTATTCTCGCGGTTCCAGACCCAATCCGCCTCGGCAATGGCGGTCGTAGAGCTGTAATTGCGGGGGGCCGTCTCAACTAAGAGCATGAAGTGGTCAAGGCTGATCTGAAGAAGCTGGTGCCGGAGGACGCCAGGGAGGCCAGCGGCCACGGGCTTCGGGCCAAGGGCTCCAAGTCAGGGGCCATCAGCTTCGATCTGCTTGAGGTAGAGGCCGAACAACCCTTCTTTTTTGCACTCGAGCAATAGTCGATGTCGTCGAAATAGGTGTAATAGCCCTCTTCGAGCAGGCCGACGTCGCGCAGTCATGCTGGCGCCCGAGACCCAGTCCGTTTCAAAAGGTTCATTGACGACCGGCGGTGCCACGACCCAGCGGCTGAGGAGGCGGCTGACGGGCCCGAGCTTCAGGTTGCCCTCGAATTCCCCCCAGGGGCGATTGGAACCGGAACGCAGACCGCTGCGGGTGCCGTCGGGATCCTCCAAGCGGCTGCCCGCGATCCCCACCTTCGAATTTTGATCCATGAAATCAACCCGCGCCTCGAAGGCGTTCGGCCACACGATCGTGTCCGCATTCAGCAGCAGGACATATTCCGGCGGGTCTTCCGACTCCAGCGCCAGCCGGGTGATGGCGTTGTTGCCGCCGGTGAAGCCGAGATCGTAAGTGTGCACCACGGCGATCAGCCGTTGGCGTCGATGGCTTGCCGGATCAGCTCGGCTGAATTGTCCCCCGTTCCGTCTCCCAGACGGCGACGCGGGCGCCCGAAAGGCGCGCAATTTCCAAAGCAACCGAATGCGGGCAATCGATCGTGAGATGGACGACACGGTAGATGATGATGACGACGAGAAGATTTACGCGGGCGGCTAGTCATATTTGCAATGACGGCGTCATACGGCATCGCCGCGATGATATCCAGAGCGCGTGCCCTGGTAACCACGTCTGTTGCCGGGGTAGCATTAATTCTCTGGTTCGGCGGACCGAACGGCACATGGGGGCCTGAAATCGTCCCCGGCCGGCGCAATGCGTTCGGCACCCCGTGGCACGGCCTGCGGCGGCGTCTGGCGTCGGGATCGGGTGACCATTGCGGGCGCTCGAATTCGCGATCGCAATCCGGTTGCATGCGACCGGCGTTCCCTGCAGTTCAGGAGTCCTTAACGCTTGCTCGGCTCCTCAACTTTTACCAATAAATCGGGTTCGAGTTTTCCGGCATGTACTACCGAACATTCACCGTCTTTTTAGCCGGTTCCACTCATCAACGTTTTGGATACCATTTGATTGGCACCATCCGGTGCGAATTCACGGAAGGATTTCCGGAGGTGATGTGTTGAAGGAAGCGATGTCCTGGTGGCCGTTTGGCTGCGCTCCGCGATCCCCTAAAAACCGGGGAACGTTCGTTTTCGATGCACCATGAGCGGTCCGATATTCCGGCAAGGAACGACTCGCCGGCCTTGCGCTCGCCGATCCTGAAAATTAACCTTTTAATTTAGATGTAGGCCAAACCGATGACATCTCGCATGAACCGTAGAAGCTTCCTGCAAGGCACCAGCCTCACCGCTCTAGCGTCTATGGCGGCACTCGCCATGATTCCGACGGCAGTTTCGGCAAAGATGCCTCTCCCTGCGCCGTCTCCAACGCCAACGCCAACACCGACAACGACGTCGGGCTTTACAGCGGCAACATTCAACGGCGGTCGATCACAGGTGAATTTGAATTTCCTGCAGATTGGCGGGGATTATCCGTTCTTGAATTGCTTGAAGACTGCCCAATCATGGGCCCTTCTAGACAATAGCGGTTATCCTGACCCAGCCACCCTCGATAGCGATGGTTATCCGACCTCCATCACGAATGGCGGTGTCTACACGGTGTTCTTCATACCCCCTCAGATTCAGCGCCCGGGTAACTACGTCGTAACATGGGACGGCACCGGAACAATCGCGTGTAACAACGGGGCGACAGTCAGCGGAAGCACGACGAGCACTAATGGAAGAGGCAGGTATGTATTTTCAACAACGTTGACCAGACTGGTTATCGGCATCTCAGCGATCGGGAATCCCCGTATCACGAATATGAAGGTTTTCCACGAGCTGGATGAGGCAGCGATAATCGCCGGTCAGGTCTTCGGAATAAAGTTCAAGCAACGATTGATGGAAGCAAACTTTGGCGTAATTCGCTTTCTCAATTGGCAAGCAGGTAACATGACCAACGTTACGACGTGGGCAACGCGAAAGCCCGTTAGTTATGTCTACTATCAAGGCTCTGAATTTCGCAGCGGTCTTTACGCAGGAACTACGAATAATAACGGTTCTGTCTATACCGCCACACTACCGAATTTTAGCTTGGTGGACAAAGCGACCATTATTGTCAAATTCAATGCCAGCAATAGCACCGCAAGCACGCTAAATGTAAACGGAACCGGCGATATCAACATTCTGAGCGAGTATTCGGGTCCTTTGTCAAGCGGTGGCAATTCGTTTCCCGTCGCCGGCACAACGGGCACGTTGGTATATGATGCGACTCTGAACGCCTGGATCAAGCAAGGTGGAGATCTTGCTGGCCGCAACGCTGGACTGAATAACGGATGCCCGCCGGAACTGATGGTTCGCTTGTGTGCCGAAATAGGTGCGCACCCGTATTTTGTAACGCCACCGCTCGCTATCGATCCGGCAACGGACTTCATGCCGAGTCTGGCGGCCTATTGCCGTGACAATAGTCCGTCGTGGATGATACCGCGTTTTGAAGGGCCAAACGAAACGTGGAATAATTCCGGTGGCTTTTTTCAGACAGGCTACGCGAATGCGAAGGCTCAAGCCTACGGATGGGGTGCAGATTATCAAAATTGGTACGGCAAGGCGATGTCGGTATTGGGGCAGATCGTCAGCATTGCTTACGGAGGAAATAGAACTCGGTACCAAGTCATTTGCGGAGTCCAAACGGCAGGAGGAGCACAGGCGGGCGGTACATCGGGGAGCAATCCAAGATTGGCATCGACCAAGTACCTGGTGCAGTCTACGCCCGCCCAGTCGCCTTATGTCAAAAGCGCGGCATCGAACTGGGTAACGCATATTGCGGTCGCCAACTATATTATTCCGTCGGAATACAAGACCGCCCAGGAAACTTCGGATGCTGCCGCTTACGCTGCAGCGTCTGGAAACCCAACGCTCCAGCAACAAATCGCGAGCAACTACACCGGTACCCTGAATAGCGGCACAACAGGGTTCACCCTCTACGGCTGCGCGCAGATGTATGCCAACTGGAAAGCTTGGGCCAAGGGATTCGGAGTCAAAAAAATGTGCTGTTACGAGGGAGGATACTCACCTGACTACACTGGAGGGGGAACATCACAGGTAGATCTCCTCCGCGCTGCCTCAAAGCAGTCACTGTCCCTTAGTGGATTTACGACTACTAACTACAACAATTTTGTTGGATTGTCAGATGCCGATTTCGTGGCTGAATTTCCGTCCTGCTTTCAGCTTTCTGGCATGACTCCATCGAACGGAGCTTGGGCGGTATTGGAAAACATTTACCAGGCACCGAATCCGCCTCAGTGGAATGCCATTGTGGCCTTCAACCACTGAGGAATGCGACGTGTGAAGGGTGCCTTTTTTCTGCCCTGGGGGATGACGGTCTTGTGCGTATCCGATATATCTTGCAGCCCGAGCTTCGTTGATGTCGCTCGGGTTCGCAGGAGTTCGTAGCATTGCGCTTGACTACTGATCAACGCGTATTTGCGACCCTAAGAATCGATTGTTCTTCTAATGCTGCGCATTGGTGATGCCAAATCTCTTCGCATATTTTGCTCTCTGCATTTGGCCGATCGTTGGGCTATGGTTATATCTAAGTCGCCCAATTACTCAGGCGACCATCTGGACATTTCTGGGCGCCTATTTGCTGTTGCCGGTTGGTGCGGTAATCAAAATCGAAATGATTCCTCAGTTCGACAAGAGTTCCATACCGAATATCTGCGGCTTGATCGGATGTATCTTTGCTTCACCTAGTTCATTCCGAATTTGGAGAAAATTCGGTCTCGTAGAATGCCTAGTTGTCATTTACGTCTTGAGCCCATTCATTACGTCATCGCTCAATAACGATCCAATTGTGGTTGGCGACAAAGTACTGCCGGGTGTTGGCAACTACGATGCAGTATCCGCTTCACTTTCGCAGCTTATTTCGATACTTCCGCTGTTGATTGGACGGCAGCTGTTCAGGCAAGCAGAAACAACCACCCTCATTTTTCGTGCTTTAGTGGTTTCGGGATTACTTTACTCGGTTCCATTGCTTTTTGAGATTCGTATGAGTCCTCAACTGCATGCTTGGATTTACGGAATTCGCCCAAGCGAGTTCTTGCAAGGCATACGAGGCGGAGGCTACAGGCCCATGGCGTTCCTGGGGCACGGACTTATCGCGTCGCTTTTCATGATGACGACGATGGTTGCTGGATGCGCACTCTGGCGAATGAGGATCAAGGTATTCGGCCTCCCGGCGGCTGGGACCACGGTCTACCTGGCTGGAATCTTGATATTGTGTAAGAGCCTCGGTGCGCTGGTTTATGGCTTAATCAGCGGCCCATTAGTGTATTTTGGGTCTTTGCGACTACAGCATCGCATTGCCGTGTTGCTTGTTACGGTTGCATTGACATTTCCAATTCTTCGTATCGTTGACATTTTTCCCACGACTACCTTGTCAGGTATTTTCGCGGGCGTGAGCGAACTGCGCGCCGATTCGCTCCAATATCGCTTTGACAACGAGGACAAATTGTTGGCGCACGCGAACGAGCGCTTTTGGTTTGGCTGGGGGCGATTTGGGCGCAACCGGGTCTACACCGAAGAGGGCGATGACCGTACCGTCACCGACGGACGATGGATTATCACAATGGGTCAGTTTGGATTCGTGGGGTTTCTTGCGGAGTTCTTGTTGCTGACGTTGCCAGTTTTCCTGGCTAGCGTGGTCAGTCGATCTGCAATGACCGTCCGAGAGGCGTTGTCATTAGGAGCCTTGTCGCTAATCGTAGCCATGGGCGTTATTGATCAACTGCCCAATGCGTCGGTTGCCTCATGGCCCTGGTTATTAACGGGAGCCCTTTTGGGACGTGCTGATCTCTTAAGGGCCCGCGGTCTCTCGGGGGCTGGGCTGTTAGCGGGCAAGAATCCCGGCCAAGGTCGCCTCGCAATTTCCAATTCATTGAGCAACAGAAAATCGTAAGGTTTTTGAGCGCCAATGTGAATATTAATTCCAGATTAATTTCGGTAAGGCACACCAATTTGCCGGTAGGCCGCTGAGTTTAGTGATTTACAACGTTCGACTAACTCAGGAGAGTTTCGATGGACCGCACGCTATTTGATTACGTTGACCGAATTGCAATTATTCATTTGCCCGACCGGCTTGACCGCTATCGAGCCTTGGGCGAGGAATTATTGCGCGCAGGTATCGAGATCGACAATCCAAAGATCATGTTCCCAGCGCCGCCCATGCCAGATGATGCAAACGGCTTTCATTCTCGTGGGGTTCACGGAAATTTCTTGAGCCATCTCGAAATTATCGAAAGTGCTTACCACGACGGCCTTGAGACTTTGCTAGTGCTAGAAGACGATGCGATTTTCAGTGATCGCTTTCGCGCCACTCAATCGAATCTCGTTGACGCGTTAAGTAGCGACGCTTGGGATATGTGTTTCGTCGGTCATTCTATATCAACAGGTCTTCAGGACTCTACTTCCGGCCTCGTTAGGTATTCCGGCCCTTTCATTTGGGCTCATTGCTATTTGCTTCATCGCAGGGTCATGCCTCGACTGATACAATACATGCGGGACACCCTTCTTCATCCGGCGGGACATCCTGACGGCGGCAGGATGTATATCGATGCTACTTTCACCCTGTTTCGAAAGCGTTATCCTGACATGATTTGCCTTATTTCGTCTCCGTGTCTTTCAGTGCAAAGGGGATCTCAGAGCAGTTTGAATAGCCAGTTGTGGTACGATAAGAGCTCGATCACACGCTATGCTGTAAGAGGAGCTAGGGTGATAAGAGATGAGTTGTGGCGTAAAGGTTGGCTTCCACAAAAGTAACTTGAAGTAGAGAGAATGTGGTCGTGTCACCGTTGCAAATTAAAAGTCAAGTGAGCGGCAAAAAAGCGAGCTACTGAGTGAAATATAGCTCCCCTCACAATCCGCGCGCTTCATTGAAGAGACGCTTTGCCAAGGCGGCAAGCTGGGTTCTAATTGGCCAATTTACAGGAAATCTATTCCGGCTAGGTGGTAACTTAATACTCGCTCGCTTAATGGCTCCGGATGCATTCGGAATCATGGCGGTTGCGGGCGTGATTCACGTAATCGTGGCGCTCTTGGCGGACATCGGGTTACGACAAGCAGTTATACAGAGTCCTAACGGTGAGAGACATTCCTTTCTAGACACTGCATGGACGCTTCAAATTTTGCGCGGCCTTCTAATTTGGGCTGCTTGCATAATTGCTTCGCTAGGATTGCGCGTTGCAGAAGCTTGGACGCTGTTTTCTCCAAATTCGGTTTATGCAAACTCTATCCTGCCTGCAATGGTTTTCGCGGTATCTTTCTCGGCTGTTATTAATGGATTTCAATCCATGAAGGGCGTCAGTGCAAATCGCGCAATTGATCTGAAGCACATTACAATTATTGAGATGATAGCACAAATCTCTAGCTTATGCCTCGCTATTGGTTTGAGTTGGCTAACAGGTTCTGTTTGGTCGTTCGTTGCGAGTGGTCTTTTCTCGTCTCTGACGTCGACAACTTTGAGTCACGCTTGGTTGAAAGGGCGTCGCGATCGTATCGCTTGGGATAGAGAGGCTCTTTCAGAGTTTGCGCGTTTTGGAAGATGGGTTTTTGTTTCTTCTTTGTTTTATGTCCTGGCGACGAATGGCGATCGATTGCTCTTGGGCGCATGGGCAACGCCGGCGATGCTTGGCTATTATTCGATTGCGTTCGCTCTTACCAATGTCTTTGATAGTGTTGCAGCGCGACTGTTTGGAAGCGTGTCTATGCCGGCCTTGAGCGAAATCGCTCGGTCTGAACCTCAGAGGTTACCTCGTCTCTTTTGGCGCATGCGCGCGCCATTTGACGTTGTTTTTATAGCGTTGGCGGGCTTCCTCTTCGCAGCAGGCCCTTCGATTGTCGCGTTCTTATATGACGCTCGGTATTCCTCGGCTGGAAGTGTACTCAGTTTGTTGTCACTTGGCCTTCTATTTTCTCGATACAATATTGTGATTTATGTCTATTTAGCCCTAGGCTTCCCCAAGTATCAGTCAATTGTCAATGCTGTTCGGGCAGCATCGTTGTTTCTATTGGTGCCGATGCTCTACTCGTTCTTTGGTTTTAATGGAGCGGTGCTCGGTGTTGCTTGCCATCCGCTCCTAACTTTGCCGCTAATTTTCTGGTTCAATAGTAAGCATGGATTGAACAATCTCTTTTTAGAAGTGTCAGTTCTAGCTGCGTGGCCGATAGGATGGGGGTTCGGTTATTGTCTGACGAATTTGCTTCAGGCGTGATTAGGCGGCGTGTTGCTTTGTGAAGAGGTTAGCACCCGGTGAGGACCGCGGGTGGATTGCTCGCGACATATAACCGTCGAGCCGCCTGACGGTTTCTGACGTTGAGCTGGCGCCAATTCCAGTGTAGGAGCTCTTCTAATTTTTGGACGGGATGCTCGGCGATGCGAGCCAGGACATCGGCGAGCCAGGCCTGCGGATCAATATCGTTCATTTTGGCTGTGACGGATCAGGCTGTACATCACCGCGGCCCGCTCGCCGCCTCGGTCGGAACCGCAGAACAAAGATTTTCTTCCCAGGGCGATACCGCGCACGCCGCGCTCTACGGCGTTGTTGGACAGACAGTAATTGTGAAAACGTAAGAACGCGTCAAGTGGTGGCTGCCTGAGACGCATGAAGTTTGGTTTTTAGAAAATGCTTTTCTATCAGATGCCAGCTTAAAAAACCCGCCATAAACGACAACGGTAGGGCGATAGAGAACAGCAAAAGCGGCGACCCGATCGAGAAGAAATAAATTAGATATCCCGAGATCGGCCACGCATACAGATAAGTTCCGTAGGAAATGTCGTTCTCATTGTTGATCCGAGACAGTGTCTCCGATTGAAAACATAGAGCAAACCAGAATATCAGATAGCCGCCAAAAATTGCGAAGACGGACTCCTGAAATGGGAGAAAAACAGATCCAACAAGGCCAATCGTCGCCGCGATGGCGAACCATTTGTTGAATCTGATATCGTCTCTAAATACATAGAAGCAACTGCCTACACAAAACATGCCAGCCATTCGTATGAAGAGCTGGGGGTACCCGATCAGCTTGGCAAGAGGCCCGACATACGTTGGCCATGACGCCTCGTGGCTAACCAGCAGTGCCGCCGTGAAAAGTGCAAAGAATAGTCGCCATCGGTAGAGGCTGGCCAGCCCCAGAAAAATCACCATAAGATAGCAGCGGAACTCGTAGGTGATCGACCATGCAGATCCGTTGAGAGAATGGAAGGGGAGCTGAGGATATGCCTCCGTCGATCCAGGCAAGCTCAACGTCGAGATGCTGATCAAGGCACGAACGTAATCCTTCCACGACCATTGAAGAACAAGCGATCCGACCAGCGGGCTAAACGCTGTTATGATAACTGCGCAAAAAATAAACCCGGGATATATTCGTAAAGCTCGCTTCCGCAAATAGCTAAAAACTGAAGCAGAATTCTCAAAGCTTTTGAGGACGAGGTAGCCGCTTACAATAAAGAAGCCATCGACGGCCCACTCCCCAAACGTCATCCGCCCGCCGAATTGCATCAGCAATTCGCGCGAGCGGTTACCATCGATCATTTCTGAGGAGTGTGATACGAGGACGAGGGTGGCGAGAATTAACCTCAATAGACCGAAGTTGTTATTGTGTTTCATCATCCCCAATGCGACGCGCCTTTCGATTTGGCGCTTCCGGTTGTCTTTTTAACGGCAGCATCTAAAAAATAAAAAGAAGAATACTGCTGTGCCTAAATATTGTTGCCGAATTCCTCCACGCTACCCGACGTTGTCTCCCCCCTTCAAGGGGCTACGGCACCCCTAAGAGAAGAAGCCCTCGGTATCGTAAATGACCCAGGCGTGAACGGCGAAAACCATAGCCACAAAGACTGATAGCAAAATCATGTCAAGTAGCTTCATCTTAGTTAGAGTCGTGACTCATGGTGTGACCGAACGGTGAGAAGCACTAGATGTCAAAAGACGTGATAAGTCTACGGAATGGACGCTCGACTGATAGATATGAGACGTGCCCTAAGAAAATAAATAGCGCGGCGATGGTGAGGGCGATGCCCACCTGCACAGGCGCTGGAAGGGATGACGGGATAATAGCGATCGCGATCATCCCTCATGGCCTTCCACGCTGATGGAATCATAAAATCAGCGATTTGCGTTGACTTTCTTCTGCTGCTCAGAACATCTTTTGTGCCTATCCGGCGCTCTGCAGCCGCCAGGTGTGTACGGATTTCTTCAGTCGATCGCCTCCAGCAAATAGCTCATCTGCGCCGCACTCAGCGCGACCACACCATCCACCGTCGCCGGCCAGACAAACCGTCCACGGTCGAACCGCTTGGGTAAAGCGACAGTCCGATCCCGTCATGCCACAGGGCTTTAATCAACGAACCAGCGCGACCGCGGAACACGAAGACGTCGCCTGCGAACGGATCGCGGCCAAGTCCCTCCTGCACCAATAACGACAAGCCCTGCATGCCTTGCGCATGTCAGTGTGGCCGCTCGCAATCCAGACCCGTACAGCGTCGATACATTGATTCATCCAGCGTCGATTCCGCCAGCAACTTTAGCTTCCGGTTCTCTTCTTCCAGGCCCTTCAGCTGCGGGCATCGGATTCTCCATCCCGCCATAGCGCGACCGCCACTTGTAGAACGTCGCGTCGCTGATGCCATGCTTCCGGCACGGATCGCTTGCCGACATCCCGGCAGCGTGTTCCTTCAAGACCTTAATGATCTGCCCTTTGTGAACCGGCCTTTACGTATCGTCTGTCTCTTCGTGGAGTGACGTGCCCCCGCCAAATTAGGCCAGTTTGAACTGGAATTTTCCAATTATGATCCCCTGACGGGGACGAGGAGAGTTCCATGAAGGCATCGAAGTTTTCAGAGGCGCAGATCGCATTCGTTTTGAAGCAGGCTGAAGCTGGCTCGGCAGTGGCGGAGGTCTGCCGCAAGGCCGGGATCAGCGAGGCGACGTTTTACAACTGGCGGAAGAAGTATGCGGGCTTGTTGCCCTCAGAGATGAAGCGGCTGCGTCAGCTCGAGGAGGAGAACAGCAAGCTGAAGCGGATTGTCGCCGACCTGTCGTTGGACAAGGCCATGCTGCAGGATGTGCTCTCAAAAAAGCTCTGAGGCCTGGCCGCAAGCGCGAGCTTGTCGACAAGGTGCGAAGTGACTGGAAGGTCTCGATCAGGCGGGCCTGCTCGGCCCTTCGGATCGATCGCGCACTTTACGTCTACAAGTCGAAGCGCGGCGACCAGGCCGCTCTCAAAGGTCGGATCAAGGACATCTGCGAGACGCGGGTGAGATACGGATATCGCCGGGTCCATGTCCTGCTGCAACGTGACGGCTGGGCCATCAACGTCAAGCGTGTCTATCGTCTTTATCGGGAGTTAAGCCTGCAATTGCGCAACAAAACGCCGAAGCGTCGCGTCAAGGCCAAGCTGCGCGAGGATAGGACGGAAGCACGCCAGATCAACGAGACCTGGGCAATGGACTTTGTTCATGACCAGCTCGCCACCGGCCGCAAGATCCGTGTGCTCACGATCCTGGACACCTTCAGTCGCTTCTCGCCAGCCGTCGATCCGCGCTTCAGCTATCGAGGCGAGGATGTCGTGCTGACCTTGGAGCGCATCTGCAATACCGTTGGTTATCCCAAGACGATCAGCGTCGATCAGGGATCGGAGTTTATCTCCCGCGATCTCGATATCTGGGCTTACCAGAAGGGTGTCGTGCTGGATTTTTCGCGGCCGGGCAAGCCGACCGACAACAGCTTCATCGAATCCTTCAACGGCAAGTTCAGAAGCGAATGTCTGAACACGCACTGGTTCCTGAGCCTTGACGACGCACGGCAGAAAATGGAGGATTGGCGTAGAGACTACAACGAAGTCCGGCCCCACAGCGCGATCGGCAACAAGGCGCCGATATCGCTGTTGAATGGCTCATCGGCGCCCCCGCCGGCATGAGCCTAACCCCGGAAAATTCCAGTTCAAACTGGCCGAGTTTTGGGGAGCACTTCAGGAGAACAGAACCCTAACTTCAAAACCGGGCGCGTTTCGGGGAGCATGTCAAGCTCAATAGAGCTTATTGGACTTCCAAACCTTAGGGGCAATGTAGACAACATTTGATCGCCTCAGATAGGGAGCATTCTTTCCCCACTCAAAAACTTGCTCGTAAATCCCGAACAAGCGATAGCCAAACTGCTCCATTTCTTTATGTACACAAACAAATGGAACGTGAAATGTATTGTCCGAGTTCATTGAAACTTCGGCCTGGATAATATCGACATTGAAGGCCTCGAACATCCTAGATGCTCCACGGATCACATTCAGGTCATAGCCTTCAGTATCGATTTTCAAAAAATCGATGTGCTCAATGCCGTTCTTGCTTACGAAATTATCGAGCGTGTCGAGTTCAACTTGCTCGCTCGCCGGCCCTTCGGTCACTGTGTACATTTCCGATTGTGAATTGCTGCGATCAAATCCTATCCGCCCAGTCTCGTTACCCAGAGCGATCTGATGGACGTTTAATTTGGGATCCATTGATTCAAGCGTCCGGCAACAATCCGGATTTGGTTCAAAGCAGTGTATTTCAGCGGTTGGAAACTTCCGTCTGAACTCGGCGGCCGATTGTCCTTGGTTAGCGCCGACATCGAAAACTGTTCCTAGCCGTTGACCGGGGAGTCTGATCCGGACGTCGTCGAAAAAATTGGAGCCGAAATACATCGGGCGGAGGTTTGTAGCATGGAGGGCGGTTTTGATCGCTATTTTGAACCGTTCAAGCATGAGTCTTACGCTTCGATCGCCGAAAGCCAACAGTGCGTGTTATAGAATTTTGAACAAACCGAAAACGACTGTGCATAGTTCGGTTCTCCTTAGGGGCTATCCAACGCTACCCCGCGTTGCGCCTTCCTTCAACCCTCTTCGTGGAATCATAAACCAGGTTCGCAATATGCTCGGCGGCGAGTGTTTCGCGCGGTCTAATTCAAAATCGGGGCGTTTCAGGGGAGCAGGTCACAGGCAATAAGCTATCCCACGATTGTTTCAAGAAGGTCTAAAGTACGAAGCAAGCGCTCTGGCGCAAGGGTGAACCCACCAAGTGCGCGCTCTCCAACAACATATCCAAATCTAATGTTGTTAAAATCCAGCAGGACCTTGTGGAATGCATTAAAACGTTCGGGTGGTTGAATTACGAGCACGCCTGATTTTTCAGGAACGGCGTAGTGGGCATGATTTAACGCCGATCCTTCGACAGACACAACGATCTTAGCGCTCGCTAATGCCTTAACAATCTCCCGCGGTGAGAGTTTCTCGGGTTCAACGATAGAAAATCCGCGAGCGACCAAATATTCCATCAATGTTGACGTATTCACAAGTTCTCGTGAGGTGCCCGTGGTCCCTCGAGCTAAAAACACGTGACTTGGACCGTCAAGCCCTGTCGAACGTTGAACGCGTCGTCGGAGCTCTTGAAAACGAGCGACCCAGCTTGCATTGAGCCCTAGATCGTCGACTATCCAGAGGCGTCGTACATGCGCAAAAGTCACTGGTGAACCGGGAAGGCTCACCATCTCACGGTAGCCCGGTTCGTGGAGCCACGGCTTGCGTCGAAAACTTAGTGGTGGCAGGCCTCGAGTTTCAGCAAGCAATTCCATTGCCAGTGCGTCGCGCAGCCAATGACCAAAATATATATTTGAAGGGGCATAGGAGCATAGTTGCCCTTCGTCCACCTGTTCATATGGCTCCGCTAATATCGGACGCTTCTTGGCCTTACGGTAAACCGAATAACTGCCAGCACAATAAAGTGTGTGATCGGCCAAAATCGCGTCGGCAAGTTTGTAAGCTATTGTCGGGCCGTGGGCTAGGCGGGTAGAGCTGATATAGCCGTTCTCGCGATCGAAGGTTGAATTTGGTTCGACATCCAGCACGCGGCTGAATTCATTGGGTAGAGCGACAGCCGGCAGAGTGGGACTTTCGTCTGCAGCGGCAAGCTGAACCTTCTCGATTGCTCTGTCTTGAACTGAGATCGATGCTCCAAAAATTGCCTTTAGTCGTGCACTGATCGGCAAAAAACTGTATCGGGAGAGTCTCATCCCACCGTTTCTCCTTGAGCTCTAAGTCCCGTTTCTGTCAGTCGTTGCCTGGGGGCTGCCAACCAAGACCTATAAAAGTTCATATCTATCGATGCGATCATCGTTTGCGAGAATGCTCCGGAGTAAGCGATCGACGGCTGCCGGATATGACTGGGTCGGATCGAGAAACTGCTGTGACAGTTGGGAACATGCGTTTCTTAGATTGGCATAGAGTAACGGGTCGTTGATCAATGATAGGATCGATTTAACATAACTTTCGGTGTCGTCTGGTTCGGCGCGCACCGTAGCAGGTCCGATTACGTCGAAAGCATTTGCTAGTTGACTGGTGATCACGGGGAGGCCCGATAATATAGCTTCGGCGCACACCTGCGGCATCCCCTCCGTGAAATTGCTTCGGGTAGGAACGATAGCGGCATGGGATGCAGTATAGACCGCGAGCAGGGCGTCCCGCTCGAGCCGACCGTGAACCTTTACCACATCGCTCAATCGATCTTTCTCTATCATTTTATTGAGCTCGGGAATTGCCGGCCCGTCCCCACAGACATCGAAGACGACTTTGACCGGTGAGCTCGTCCGCAATGCGGCGGCGATCCGTGTGATGTCCAACAAGCCCTTATTTTCCTCAGCCCGACCAGCAAAGACGATCCGAAATGTTCCGGATTGGTAGGGTCGCGATAGCACGAAACCATCGCGACTGAACTGGCAGCGGTATTGATAAAAAGGTATCGCATTCCGTGATTCAGCGAGAACTTGTCGTTCACATTCCGGAGAAACGCCAACGGCCCCCGAAGCCGCGTAACGAAAGAATAGACCATTAAGCTGTTGGATGGTCCGCGCGGTGAAGCTCTTAGGTGGAAATCCACAAGGCCACAGCACATTGTGCAGGTTGACAGCAACTCGGATGCCGAGAAGTCGAAATATGCTGAGAACAAAATAGTGGGTCGTTCCCGAATCTATGAGCGCGATATCTGCTTTGAATCGGTGAGCACTTAAAGCGAGAGAGACGCCATAAAAAAGCTGGGACAGGTGGAAGCGAAATCCCCCTCGACCTTGAAATGGTTTGGGTCTATTTTCCAGAGTAATTGTTTCATCATCTAGCCGGTCGGCTTGCCCGTTGGACGAAATTGCAAGCGTTCTGATGTTTCGGCTTCGGCAGTACGCTAATAATTGCTCTGAAAATGCTATGCTCGTTTCGTTGATAATGGTACCGTTCAGCTGCTTCCTGCGCGCGCCAACAATGTCGCCCGGCCCTAGCGCTGTGAACAGTCGTAACTCTCGGTTCATCTAGTCGCCTCCAACCACGGCTCCAAAGCCACGCGAATGCCCTCGTCGAACATCCGCTTACGATCGGATGCCGGGTTCCAATCGAGTTCGGTCCGTGTGCGCGCGCAGTCGAAATAGGCTTTCTGCGTCCGTGATTCCCAGTCGGCGTAGCTCGGCTTGCGGAACCGATCTGGATGCTTCACCAGAACCTTGATCGCCCATTTCGCCAAATCAGCGAGGTAGAACTTCCAGATCGGCTGATAGATGACCGAAAGCGTCAGGTCGCCGCGCTGCTCCAGCTCCTGCAAATAGTCTCGTGCTGAGAGTAGTGGTTCATCGATCAAATTGTAGCTCTTGCCTTCAATGCCGGGGACCTGGATGGACTTGACGAGCGCCGCGGCGACGTCCGTCACCAGCACGAACGGGAGCTTGTTGCGCCCATCTCCCCATACTTCGCACACATTTTCGGAAAAGCGCCCGACGCCCCAGTGAAAGGGATTGCCGCCGCGGCCGATCACTATACCAGGCCGGAGAATGACGAGCGGCAACTGTCGGTTCCGGCTCATATCGGCCAGGATGTCCTCGGCCACGGCCTTAGCGCGAGCGTAGTAGTTGCGCCGTCGAATTTCGGGATCGAGCGGCATTGCCTCGGTGATAGTGCCGGCCTTGGCGCCGGCATAATAGGAATCGATCGTGCCGGTGTAGATCAGCCGTTTGACGCCTGCAGCGAGACAAACCTCGCCGACCAGCCTGGTTGGCTCGACATCCTTGGCGAGATATTCATCCCACGTCTTACATTGCGCATGTGCCAGATGATAGACGAATTCAATTCCCGGCATTGCGCGCTCGAGGTCGGCCCGGGTGCCGATGTCGCCGCGAACGACCTCGAAGTGGTCGGACCGGAATTCATCCAGCGGCAATGGCGAGCCGCGCACCATGGCCCGGACGCAGTAACCGGCAGCAAGAAGATGCCGTATCAGCTCCTTGCCGATGAAGCCGGCGCCGCCGAGAACCAGGACCGTCGGTTTGGCGGCGAGGGCGGGGCGATCGGCACGCAGTTGGTCACATATGGTCGCAGACTTATCGATGGCGGACGCCTCGATGATTCCCACGCAATGTTCGATGACATCGCGGCCGGTGCTGCCGGCAATGCGGCCATCGAGCGGCTGTCCGTTTCGGATGGTCGCATAAAATGCGGCAGTACTGTCCTGGATCGAATTCTGGTACGGATTGCCGCGCCGCATCAGCTTCAGTTTGCCAAGCCCATAGCGGGCCAGGACCGAGAGGGCCTGCGTGCGCATCTGGCGCGCGATAGCGCGGCTACGCTTGAAACGGTCGAAATCCACATCCAGCGGCGTCCGCTGGTCGATCACGCAGGTGTCGGCGTCAAAATCCAGCAGCGCCGATCCGAACAGTCCCCGGACATAGATGGTTCGTTGCGGGAAGCCCGGCGCGAAGTTGACGTTGAGATCGATCGCCGTACGGCCCGCCGTCGTCCGCACGCGCCAGCGCCGATAGATTTCGGCGCCGTTCGGCAAGGCTATCTTGCGGTCGGCCCTAACGGAAAGCGCCTCGGGGGGGCCTGCAAGATCCAAGAGCGCGGACACCAGATGGGGGCCGGTTTCGAGAATGACATTTCCCGGGTTGCGCAGCATCCAATTATCGAAGGGACCAAAGCGGATCTGACCCAACTCATAGAAATGATTGATAGTAATGTGATCAATCAGTCCGAGCTTTCCCGAGTGTACGGCTTCGCGCAGGCGCTGAAATGCCGCCGAAAACAAGAAATTGTGGCTGACCCCGACATAGAGGCCGCGTTCCGCCGCGAGCCTTACCAGCTCGTCCGCCTCCGCGGTGGACGTGCACATCGGCTTTTCCAAAAAGACGTGAACGCCGGCCTCCAGGGCGGTCTTGGCGAGCGAGAAATGCAGATCGGGCGGGGTCAGGATGTGTACGCAATCAATCCGCGTCTCCTGCAGCATTTTCGAAAGCGAATCAAACGCAAGCGGAATGTTCCAGCCTCCGGCAAAGGCCTTGGCGCGTCCGAGATTGGCGTCGCATGTCGCAACGAGTTGCACATCGGCGACCTCGCGGATCGCACGTGCATGAAATTCTGCGATATATCCGGTTCCGACGATGGCAGTTCGGATGGGACCGCTAATGGCTGGTCCCCGATTGACTAAATTATCGGTCATGCATTCCTGCTTCTTGTAATCTGCTTGTGTTCGATGAGCTCGGGGCGGCGATGCAACAGCCGATTACGCCAGAACCCCGCAAGGCCAAGTCCTTCCGGAAAACGTGCAAGAATCTGGAAGAAGGCCAGTCGCACGCGGTCCGCGAGAGACCCCGGGTTATTGATGCTAAGTCTCGCAAATTGCATCGGATAGACCAGCCAAGCAATCCATCCGAAGCGCGGAAACGCAATCATCGCAAGGAAACAGATGAGGGGCAGCAACAGTCCCCATACCATGGCTCGCCGCGCCTCTCGAACGAAGTGACGCTCGGGCAGTGATCCATGGAGATGGCTGCCTTGCGCAAAAGCGTATCCGGCGCGGCGCGCTCTTTTCCACCATTGTCCGAAGTGCAGCATCGCGGCATCGTGCAGGGCCATTTCGTCCGCTAGCCGCCAAATCCGCCAGTTCGCCTGTCGAAGACGCACGCATAACTCGTCTTCTTCAGCTGCGATGACATCTTCTCGGTAACCGCCTACGGCCTTCAGCACCTGAGCGCGCACCATCACGTTGCCGGCAAAGGCACGCACTTCACCGGTCGGGCGATCCCACTCAATGTCGCAAAGCCAGTTGTAAACCGATTGATCGGGGTATCGCTCCCTGAGCCTACCGCACACGGCCGCGACGTCTGTCTGACGATCGAGGAATGCGGTGGCAGCGTTTGGCCATCCGGCCGCGAGTTCGCAGTCGCCGTCCACAAACTGAATGTAACTGAGATCGGGACCGATCGTCAGAAGGCGGGAAAAGCCAGCATTGCGCGCGCGTGCGGCGGTGAAGGGAATGCTAAGATCGAGCTCGACGACGTCGGCGCCCAGTTCTTGCGCCGCCTGCACTGATCCATCCGTTGAGTTCGAATCGACGTAAACCACCATCGCTGCCGTTGACATCGAGCGCAGGCAGGTGATTAGCCGCTGGCCCTCGTTGCGTCCGATGACCACAACGCCGAACTTTCCAGACTTTGAGCCGGACCTCTGGTTGATACTCTCGCTCGTCTGCAAAATGCTCTCTTATAACAGCTGGATACGGCGGCTTGGCACGCCGCTATACAACCACCAATTCGATCCGGAAATGCAACGGCAGAAACACTTGATCAGTGAGCGAATTTGCCGGCTCAGATGGATCAAAGCCATAGCTATCACGAACAAAAGCGAGCGAACGCACTACCGGTGAGCGTGGTGAATTCCACCGGGATATCCCCTCGCAACCCCATTCGGCTCGACGTTGGTGATCACCACCGCGTTAGCTCCGATCCTAGCATGGGCCCCAATTGTTATTGGTCCCAGGATCTTTGCTCCCGCGCCAATGTCGACGTGGCCTCCAATCTCGGGAACTCCACCCGCGTTACGGCTGCCGAGCGTCACCTGGTGGAAGATAAGGCAATTTACACCGATTTTCGCGCTAGGATGAATGACGATGCCGTTCGGATGGGGGATAAGAAGCCCCCCCCCAATTTGGCAAGTAAGCGGGATATCCGCACCCGTAACGATGCTCCAGAACCGGTGACGAACAACCAGAATTTTGCAGTACCACAGGCCAAGAATCCCGCCACGGCTTTGCCAGAATTGATACTTTCGGATGGTAAGGAGAAGTTTTCGTCCGGGATCCCAAAAATGCTCCGGGATCTCTCTCGTCCAATCGGGGACCTCGGCACTGATCTGGTTCAACTGTTGTTCCACTGTGTCTATTCGATCCGAAAGATGAGCAAAAATAGTAAAATTCTGTTCGCCCGATTCGTGCGGTCGGCACTAACCCAAAAATGGGGTTAATGCAGAAGGTAAATGCCGTGCCGACTGTCCCCCCCCCCCAATCTTGCCGTCGTTCTCCCGTCAAGTCGCTCTATTCGTGTGAGTCCGGGTCAGAACCGAGGTCAACCACTTGGAACCCCGTCAAAATGCCCGAAATTAATCACACGAATTAAATCAGTTTTACGCCTTAACGAATTCGTAGTAGATCGATAACGCCTCTTTATTCATGAGATTTCACGGACGTCTCCTGCGGAATGTAGTTTAAAACGAATTTGTAAGGAACAGAAGTGTCCAGAGCTTTGCGCATGCCCGATTTAGATTTAGTTCGAAACGACGTGGTCAAGTCGACCACCGCGCCCCACCGCGCGATGGATCCGGCTGATGACCTGTCGCGAAATGTCTTTGGGCTTTTAGGCGTGCCTTTGGACGCGATCGATTTTTCAACTTTGATCCATTTGATTGATGCCGCTGCACAAGGCGCCTCGCCATTTCTCATTTCGACTCCCAATGTAAACTTTTTGATCAAAAGTCAGACAAATGGCGAGTTCCGTGACTCTATGCTGCTCAGTGATCTCTGTCTCGCGGACGGCATGCCGCTGATTTGGATGGCGAAATTGCTGGGCATTCCAATCCATGAGAGAATTGCGGGAAGCGATTTGTTTGGCAGGCTTAAGTCGACAAGCGGCATTCGTCGCCGGCTCAAAGTCTTTTTGCTGGGTGGCGCCGAAGGATTGGCGGCTGCGGTTGGTGCGAAATTAAATGCTGAGAAAGGAGGGCTCGAATGCGTTGGCTTTCTGAACCCCGGCTTTGGCACCATCGACGAGATGAGTTCGCCTGAAATTATTGGGGCGATCAACGCCAGCCATGCCGATTTGATCGCAGTGTTCTTTGGTGCCGAAAAGGCCCAAGGGTGGCTGCTGCACAATCATCTAAGTCTTGATGTTCCCATTCGCGCTCAGTTTGGCGCGACGATCAACTTCGAGGCTGGAACGGTTCGGAGAGCGCCACTGATACTTAGAAGCACCGGCTTTGAATGGCTATGGCGCATCAAAGAAGAGCCCTATCTTTGGCGCCGCTATTGGAACGACGGGAAGGCGCTGCTGAAACTCTTCGTCAGCAGCGTGTTGCCCTTGATGGTCCGCGGATGGCGGATGCGAAGCGTGGCTAGATTGTTTCTTGATAGCCAGCAGAGTGACGAGTCCGTCACGATCCACCTGGTCGGTGGAGCAGTTGCGGCCGATGTCGAAGGCGCAATCAAGCCCTTCCGTAATGCTCTGAATAGCGGTAAGCAGATAATTCTCGATCTCTCAAGGACGGGGCACGTCGACGCGAGATTTTTCGGCTTGTTCTTGATGCTATCCAAGGAGCTTGGTCGTCGTGGGCAGAGACTGCGGTTTATAGGCGTCACTCCCCTGGTGCGACGAATATTCCGCCTCAACAGATTTGAGTTCTTGCTATCGCAGGAAATAGGATAGCGCGGAGTTTCCTCAGCACTTGCCAAACGCATATCGAGTTAGCTTAAACAGGGTTGAAAAGATGAAGCCGTGGATTAAATTCTTCCGAGCGGATCTCGCGTTTGCGCTTGGGCTGGTGACACTTGTAGCCGGCTGCGGCTCGCCCGATCAAAACGCGCAGAAGTACTATGGGAGGGGTATGGCTCTCATTGAAAAGAAAGACGACCTGGAAGCACGCAAAGAGCTCCTGCAGGCTGTAAAATACAAGAGTGACAAGGTCGAAGTGTGGAAAGCGCTGGCCGGCATTGATGAGCGCACAAAAGCCCAATCGCTTTTCCTGGATTTGCGACGGATCGTCGAGCTCGACCCCAAAGATTTGGACGCAAGGCTGAAGCTTGCCCGTATCATGATTGGCGGCGGCGCTGCGGAAGCCGCGCTTAAGGTCCTTGAGGCTGCGAACGAAGACAAGCCCAACGCTGAGCTACATGCACTGCGTGCGGTTGTTTTTCTGAAGGATAAAGACGCTGCCAGCGCGGTACGAGAGGCTCAGCGGGCCTTTGAGATAGACCCAGCCAATGTGGACGCCGTCAGCTTGCTCGCATCAAAGAAGTTGGCGGATGGTGACGCTGACGGCGCTTTAAAGCTTTTGGATTCAATAACCATTGAGCCCAAGGACGAAGCTCGAATTTCGCTGCAGAAGATGCAGGCCTACGCCAAAAAAGGCGACTTGGCGAAAGCTGAAAGCCTCCTCCGAAAAGTAATAGCTCTCAATCCAAAAGAGCCAGCCTACCGGACGCAGCTCATTCAGCTTCTGATTGCGCAGCGGCGATTTGACGAGGCTGAGAAGGAGTTCAGGGGAAGGGTTTCGGCTGATCCGACGAACACAAAACTGGGACTTGATCTGGTTCGTTTTCTCAATCTAGCGAAAGGCCCCGATGTTGCCCGAACCGAGCTTGAAAATCGCATCAAGGCCGGTGGAGACATATTCGAATACCAGGTCGCTTTGTCGGAACTCAATATTCGGCAAAACAAGATCGACGAGGCTACGGAGCTGTTGAAGACGCTTGCTAACGGTGCGGCGACGCCTGACCGTAAGTCGATTGCTCAGCTCAAGCTCGCTGAACTCTACATGAGTAAAGCAAACGTTGCAGCGGCCGAGCCGCTCATAGCGGAAGTGATCAAGCAAGATCGCAGAAATGCGGGTGCTCTGAGGCTTCGCGCTGCCATTAAGATTGACAAGTCTGATGTCGATGGCGCGGTGTCCGATCTGCGCGAAGCGCTCAATGATCAACCGAAATCCCCTGAACTTCTTATGCTGCTCGCCGTAGCCTATGAGCGCGGCGGGAAAAACGAGTTGGCTGATCGGCAGTATGCGGACGCATTGAAGTCGTCCAACTCGAATCCCGACGTTGCTCTTCGATATGTTGGTTTCTTGCAGCGCCGGGGCGACGCCTCGCATGCGGAAGACGTCTTGACGGATGTGTCTGGTCGTTACCCCAACAATCTTCAAGTTCTGTCTTCGTTGGCGCAGCTGAGGTTGTCTCGCCAGAACTGGACGGGTGCGCTGACGGTTGCTGATACGATTGGAAAGTTGAGCGACGGCCGCGCGCTGTCGGACCAAATCCGCGCATCAGCTCTGGCCGGACAGAATAAAATCGATGAGAGCATTGTGGCATTGGAAGATGCCCATCAGGCCGCGCCGGATGCCGTTCAACCAGTTGTCTCGCTGGTGTCCGCATATGTCAAACAGGGCAAGCCTGACAAAGCAGTCACGCTCTTGCAGGATATGAACAATAAATTTCCGACTAACTCGCAGATCCTTGTGATGCTGGGGCAGGCCAAGCTCACGCAAAACAAGGACCAAGACGCGATTCAAAATTTCAAGGACGCGATCACAAAGCAACCGAAGGACCCCGTGGGCTATGCGGCGTTGTCGGACCTGTATATTCGTCAGAAAAACTATGATGCTGCTGACAACGTTTTGCAGGCGGGGCTGAAGGAGCTTCCGACCAATGTGAACTTGAAACTCTCTTCGGCAGGAATCCAAATTCAGAAGGGCAATCACGACGCCGCGATTTCGCAGTATGAGTCTATTTTGAAGGACCAGCCGAACTCAGCCGTTGCGGTCAATAACCTGGTGAGCCTGTTGCTGGACTATCGCTCTGACAAAGAAAGCCTGGACCGGGCTTTTTCGTTGGCAGATTTGCTGAAGAACGCGACTGTCCCGCAGTTTCAGGATACGTGGGGTTGGGCTCAATATAGAAAAGGTGATTACAAAGGCGCGATTGGGACGCTGGAAGCTGCCGCGGCCAAACTGCCTGATCTCGCGGCGCTCCATTATCATCTCGGCATGAGTTACAAGGCTGCGGGCGAGCCCGAAAAGGCTGCAGAGCAACTTAAGACTGCTTTGAGCCTCGAGCCGGATGGAACTGCTCTGAAGGAAAGCATCAGTGCAGCAATGAAATAGCTGCTAATTTCCGCGCGGTAGGATCGTAAAGCTATTTGAAACCACGACCATGATGCTGTTGGAGTCTGCAGGACCTATTCCGGAAACAGTGGGAAAACCGGTGGTGGGATCGATGATCGTCGTGCCTCCCGTGCTCGCGAACCGATGCTGATAACGGTAGGTAAGCGAAGCAGTCCAATCGCGAATGAAATTATAACTATAGGTCATCGACGCCGATGCATAATCAGTCGTAGTCGTTCCGATCTGTCTGCTGACGCTTGCTGACATGGATAGCGACGATTGCGCGTTTATTGTTTGGCTAAGAGTTGCGTCGACCGTATCTCGTTTGAAAAGCGAGCCTACTACGCTTGGCCCAATCGATTGGCTCGCAGTGACGGCCAAGGTAGTATTTTTGAGAACCTTATACGTGAGGACGGCGTCGCCAATCCAGTCTGTAACGGCAGCGTTAGAGGCCCCAGAGCCGCCGATCAAGGGTGACCCTGTTACGGCGCCCTGCGTGGTGAGATAAGCCGCACCTGCGTTAATCCGAAACGAAAGCACGGCGGACAGTGTCGCATCCACGCCGACCTGATTGCGATAGATCTGAACATGGGTTTTAGATGCATTATCATAATCTAGCAGTTCCGCTTCGGACGATGCGGTCAGGGTTGTGATGGAGCTTACATTGTGCCTCCAGCTTCCGCGGGCCAACGTGTCGGTGAAGGGTAAGCCGCCGCTGGAAGGTTCATAAGAGGTGCGGGTAGAAGTGGCGAACAAGCTGATGGTATCGCGTGCCGTGACCGATCGGTCGATCCCGCCGGCGACCCTTAGGGTATCAATATATCCGGTGGCCCGGGTTGCTACGCCGAAATCATTCAGCAAAGCGAGGGAAGTGCTTTGTTGTCTCCATGCACTCTCTACAAACTCTTTATCGAATCTACCCTTTTCCGTTGCCTCATAGCGACCCCTGAAGCCATAATTCAACGATTCTGAAGCGACGCCTTCTACACCGGGTCCCCAGTATTTTCGGTAGCTTCCGTCGGCGTCAAAATCAAACTTCGATGTCGGGGTTCGCGCCTCCGCGTTTGTCGTAATCGTGGAATAAGACCCGACGGAACCTGCGGGTGAAGATTTCAGGAACTGGTTGCTATTGAGCTCGACCGTTTCGCTTTCGGTCGCCTTGATTGACCAGTCAAACGCCGACGCTGCTGATGGCGCGAGGCCAAAGCATACCGAGACTGCTATAGCAGTTCTCTTCACAGCGTCTTTGCCTCTAATGATCTGCTAATTTCTAGTCGAACAAGCCCCGCTCTGGAACCATGATGACGTCGCCGGCGCGCAATCTGATGTTGCCTTCGAGGCCATCGCCTTTTTCGTATGCACGATAGTCGAACATGAAGATGGTCTCGTCCCCGCCCGGGGCGCGGCGCCTGACCTGGATTTTGCGCTTTGCCGCAAACGGGCCGATGCCGCCGGCCAGCGCAATTGCCTGCATCAGGGTGGTAGGCTGCCGAACCACATATGACCCGGGCCTTATGACCTCACCGGTGATGAAGATCTTTGGCTTGAGATCCTCCTCTGGAATGTCCTTGGGCGAGTTGGCGACCGCAACGGTGACATCCAGGTTGTCGTCCTTGTAGTTGCCCTTCAGCTTATCTTTCAGAATGTTCTCTAGCGCCTGCGGGGTCAGACCGCGCGCGCGAATATGGCCCGCTAGGGGAAAAGCAATCTCGCCGCTGGGATCGACAACTACGTTACGGTCGAGCTTGGAATCCTGCAGGACCGAGATGCTCAAATTATCGCCCGACTTCAGGGTTTGGGCATTAGCTCCGGACATGCAGATGCACAGGCAAAATAAAATAAACAGGATCCGCATCGCTCATCCCCCATCGAACATAGGCTTGTGGTCACGCAGCCGTGACAGCTGGCTTTCAGCTCGGACAAGGCTTTAGGCCTGCCGACTCTATTAATAGGTTACAATAACTTAAGGAACTCGGGCGACCTGCTTAACTGGAAAAATACTGTACTGTTGCTTGTCTGCAATTACATCTCTAACTATCTGATCGGAAATGACTTTCTGGTCGTTAGCAAAGCCATAGACGAGGGCAGTGTCGCACAGAACGTTAATCATGCGTGGAATCCCGCCGCTGGCCGACGCAATCAGCGCGCAGGCTTCCTTGGTAAACAGCGGGCGAGGTGACCCAACAGCCTTCAGGCGGAAGGCGATGTAGTTGGCGACCTCTCGTTCATCCAGCGGCCGAAGATGAAAGTCGGACGATATCCGTTGCGCGAACTGATGCAGCTTGGGGGCAAGAAGCAGGTCCCGCAGCTGCGGCTGTCCGACGAGAATGAGTTGCAGGATTTGGAATTTATCGGCGTTGATGTTGGAAATCATCCGCAAATGTTCGAGTGCCTCGGGCTCGAGGTTTTGGGCTTCGTCGATAATTAGAATCGTCCTGCGCCCATTGGCGTACTGGCCATACAAATAGTCTTGTAACTGCTTGAAAAGACGTGGGTAATCACCTTCAAATGATTGACCTAGAGACATCAGAATCCATTGCAGCAGCTCCTGGCGTCCCTGCGGGGAATTTGAGATCAGTCCGACCGTAATCTGTGGGCTGATCTTTTTGAGCAAATGCCGGACGAGCGTTGTTTTTCCCGACCCGATTTCGCCCGTGATAACGGTGAACCCCGCATTATTCATGACGCCGAATTCCAGCATCGTGAACGCCATCGAGTGCATTTTCCCCCAGTAGATCAAATCAGGGTCTGGCAGGATCGAAAATGGCTTCTCCCGCAGCTGATAAAATGCCTCGTACATCGATATTCCTTAATCGGGCGACCACTGAACTATATCGCAACTTCAGGGACATACTTAGTGTCCCGGCGGAGTTTCTTCCATCTATGTAAACGGAACCGGAGCCTTGGAACCATTAAGATTGAAATCCAATTCTGCGTCTGTTCATAAAAAATCATTAAATCGAATTTCAACGGGATGCTAAGATCGCTGCGAATTGAGGCGACCATTCGCAGTCAAATCGCAATGGTACGGACCTTGCAAGCCTTGAGCGGAGATGCGTGGTCAACATGCTGCAAAAAGTAGACTTTGAAGATAGTTTTGAGGTGCACGAGGATCGCAGCCACCTTCTGCGGCCAGCTTTCTATTGGCAATTGTTCAAACGGCGTTGGCCCTATTTCGTTATTCCCTTCGTCACAATTTCTGCCGCCGGCGTTGCCGCGGCCCTGTTATGGCCTCCGACCTACTTGTCCGAAGGCAAGATCCTGGTTCAGTCGCAGCAGATCCCCTCAGAGCTGGTGCGTCCAACGGTGACCAACGCCGCGCAAGAGCGCATTCAGGTCATCCAGCAAAGGACGATGACCAGGGATAATTTGATCGCGATAGCCGACAAGTATCAGTTGTTTCCCGATAAGCGAACGTTGATGTCGGTGACCGAGCTTGTCGAGCTTTTCAAGAATCAGATCAAAATTGCGCCAGTCGAGCTTCAGTTGGACTTCAAACAGCGCACGCGGGCTGCACTCGAAAATCCCACGATCGTTTTTTCTGTTGGATTTGAGTACGAGGATGCTGCTGTTGCGGCGCGTGTCGCAAACGAGTTGATGACGCGCATTTTAAACGAGGATTTGCGAGACCGTACCAGTCGGGCGACCGACACCACCAAGTTTCTGTCGCGTGAGGTGCAAAAGCTTCAGGCTGACAACGCGGCCCTGGACGCTCGGATTGCTCAACTGCGGCTATCTCAGGGTAAGCCAGCTTCGAGTGGCGGTACCGACCAGCCAACAACAATGCTCGGTCAGCTCAAGGCGGAGCTTGTACAAAAGGGAGCGCTTTATTCGGAAAAGCATCCCCTGATCCAATCGTTGAAAAGACAAATCGAAGCAATGGAGAAGTCGGTCGCGCCTCCCGTGGTCAGTGCCGATCCCAACGCTTCAGCCAGCATTGAAGCACTTTTGGCGCAGCAAGAAGCTTTGCAGAAGAACCTCGAGGTGGCCACGACCAAACTTGCCGCGGCGCGCGTTGGCGAAAATCTCGAAAGGGATCAGCAGTCCGAAAAGCTCGAAATTATCGAGCAGCCGACAGTTCCTCAGGAACCGATTAAACCCAAGCGACCCAAGGTAGCAGCCATTGCAATCCTGCTTGCTCTCGCTGCGGGGGCTGGTTTGACTTTTGTGGCTGAAATTGCGGACAAGGGAATTCGACGAAGCAGCGATATTTTCAGCATCGTTGACAGTAAGCTTGTCGTCTCAATCCCCTACATCATCACGTCAGCCGAGGTACGTCGGCGCAAGCGGCGCATGCTGCTTTTCGTTCTTGTATCGGTGATTTTGTTCGGCTGCGTGCTGGCTGGCGCGTATTTTTTCCTGCCGCCACTTGATCTGATGATCGCCAAGGCTCGGGTTGGTCTGTTTCGGTAATTCTGGGAGAACTTGAGTGGATTCGATCAAACAGGCCGTCGAACTTGCACGTGCGGCGGAAAGCGCGCCGCGGAACGACACCGGATTAGCGGGTGCTTTCGGAATTTCGCGCCAAACAACTTCCGATACGCAAATTAGGGATGTCCGGCTCAACGCGGCTCATTTGCAGGCCGCACGCATCATCGCCTATGGTACTTCAAGCGAGCACGGTCGCTACTACGACATGCTGCGGACCCAGGTCCTGCAGGAGATGGACAAGAAGAGCTGGCAATTTCTAGCGGTGACTTCTCCGACCGCAGGGTGCGGAAAAACGGTAACCGCCTGTAACCTTGCGATCAGCATTGCGCGCCTGCCGGGCCGGTCGGTGTTGCTGGTGGATCTCGACCTTCGTAAGCCCATGGTGGCAAACTATCTGGGACTTGGCGCAACGGACGGGGTTCTCAGTGTTCTGGAAGGCCGATCGACCCTTTCGTCGGCCATGCTGAAGGCCAGTATTGGCCCTGCTAGTTTTTTGGTACTCCCGGGTTCTGAGTCTTCCCCTGGTTCTTCGGAATGGATGGCTTCCCAGACCATGGCAAATGTCCTGCAGACCATCCAAAGGGATTTCAGGTCGTGTGTTGTGATATTCGACTTGCCACCGATGCTGCTCGGCGATGATGTAATCTCCATTCTGCCTCGAATGGATGCGGCTTTATTGGTCGCGGGAGTTGGCAGCACGTCCGTTTCCGATATCAAAGAGTGCCAGAAGCATCTGCAGCGAACCCCTGTCGTCCGTGTCGTTGTCAACAAGGCCACGGAATTGGCAGGCTCCTACTATGGCTACTACTGATTTCGGCTAGAGCGCAAAACCGGCCGGCAGGAAGGCGGCAATTTCTGCAGCCGGAACAAAATATTTTGCAATATCGCGGGTTTCAGTCTTTCCGGTGCCAGGCCGGTTGACCGATTGCGAAATCTTGCGGCTCATAATCCCGAGCAAACAACGTTGTTGCGCATCGAACACCCCGGAGCCTGAGTTTCCCGTGCGCGCCACGTCAGCGATTGCGGTGCTGAATCGCCGAGCGCCAACGGGAATGCGGTCGGGAGGAATGACGTAGGAGCGGACTGCGCCTTCGGGAATAACCGTAACGATCGGCTCTCCTGGCCATGGAGCCACATTACAGAGAGTAGTTCGGCGTAACCGCAAGCGCATCGGAAGCAGCGCCTCGTCGATCGCGAGCAACGTCAGATCGGTGCCTTCAAAACTTCCCTCCTTGACGACGCGGGTCGGGTATTCTTGACCAGCTATGACGACCTTTGGTCGTGTCATCCAGGCCCTGCCGGCGACGTGGGCAGCTGTAATGAACATGCCCTTTCCAAGAAAGATGCCGTATCCGGGCCAGGGCTGAAGCGGCGTGCGATGAACATTAACCGCATAGGCGCGCAGTGAATCGTCCGCGTTATCTGTCCATCCAGGGGAGGCTAAGAAAACGAGGAAGATGGCGCCAAATATGAGCCGCATGGCGCGAGCCACTCCGAGTTTACGATGGGTTAGGATCGCTGAGTAGCTTGATCTACACAAGCAAATCCGTTCAACCGCCACAATTGAATTACCCTTAGATCAGCGTGCAACGAGAGACTGAAAGGACAGCTCAGCCGGGTGTACCTATGAAGAACTTCAGTTCCTCAGGCGGAATGGCTGCGAGCAAATCACGGATAAACTTATCTTGCAGCGCGAATGAGGCTTCTGGCGAAAGACCTATCGTTGAGACCCTGACGAGAGCACCGTCCGGTATCATGCCATGCAGGCCATATTTCAGTCTGATGATCTGGCTTTCAACAGGGCCGGTCGCGATATCATTGCCAACCCGCATCCAGTAACTAACAGGCTCAAGCCTTGTTTCTCGCTGTGTCGTCAAGCGTGTCAGTTTGATCGGTTCCGCGCCGTCCCGATACGATATCTGCGACTTATATTTGTCGGAGACCCGAAAGCCATTGGCGGTATAGCAAATCTCCGGACGATGGGACTTTAACCGGTAATTTTGAACGGGCCCATAGGCTACCAGAAGCATCACTATGTTGCCGCGACCGTCAGAATAGCCCCGCGCCACCTCCTGGCTGTAGATTTTGGCCGAAAATCGATCCGGCTGTACGTACCCTTCGGGTTCTGTCGGGGTTACAGGGGAAATACTTGGCACCAGTGTCCAGGTCCCGAAATTCTGGGGGATGATTTTTTGCAGGTCCATCGATGCCGCTGTTCTTGCCATCAGCTCCCGCGGTGTCAGAACCTGCGCCAGCACTGCAGCCGCAATCATGGCAACGCAGGCCAAAACAACTTGAATTCGGTTTAATTTCATTAATTTACCCGACATTAGCGGCTAAGACTAAATTCCAACCCCTATCTGGCACAATATACCGTTCAAGTAGAACATTTGCCAATCAAGTGTTGGTGGACACGGTCAAAGTTCTGAGAATTAAGCTAAATGCCCGATTCCGGATCTCAGGCATTCCCGCAACTCGACTGCTCTTTAAGATGTCGCTACTGATACATCAAATCGACTATTCTCAAATTTTGCTTTGTCCGGAACCTGCCGGAATAGCGTGATCTGGAGTTTTTCATGAAGTACCCTAACTTGGCTCTGACGAGCTTCTGTCGTACGGCGGTGGCCTTGGGACTTTGCGGAATCTTGGTCGCGGGTTGCGGCAAGAAGAGCGGGGAACAGGCAGCTATTTCGAATAGTCAGGTTGTCGCGCATGTCGGGGACCAGGTCATTACCGCTCAAGAATTTGAAAACGAGCTGCGCCTCCTGAATATTCCGCCTGACAAACAGAAAGAGCCCGAGGTCGTCAAGCGCGTTTTAAACGAGATGGTCACGCGTAAGTATCTGCTGGCACAGGCCCTCGGCGCGAAGCTTGACCGCGAGCCCAACGTCCTCTTGGATATTCTTCGCTCTCGCGAGCAGGTGTTGGCGAATGCGCTCCTCTCACGCACCGTAGCCAAGAAGCTTTCGGCGATCAGCAAGGCGGACATTGACAAATACATCGCGGACAATCCGCTCAAGTTTGCCGGCAGGAAACTCATGACGGTTGACCAGATTGCTTTTCCGCTTGGCGCCAATGCCCAGTCGATTATCGAGTCGGCCAAGGACGCAAATTCGCTGGAGGACGTCGATCAAAAGTTGACAGCGATGGGAATTCCGCACGGTCGATCGACCGGAACGCTCAATAGCAGTGAAATACCGGACGAACTCATCAGCAGTATGCGCGCCAAAAAACCCGACGACGTGTTCTTCGTTCGCTCCGGCCAGAATGGCGTATTTTTGAAAGTGAAGAGCGAAGAAGTGCGGCCGTTGGAAGGTGAAGCTGCAGTAAACACGGCCCGTCAATTGATGAGAAACGATTTCCTCAAAGCTGAAGCCGGTATGGTCTCTGTTTCGGCAAATCTTGAGGCCAAATACGAGGGCGTGTACTCGAAGATTATGACTTCCGACGAGGGCCAGAAAAATTGAGACTTGGACCTCGCATTTAATCCATATGACCAAATGGTTTGACAATGGCTACATTCTTTGACGTCGTTACAGTAAGTTGCTTTGCAGGTTTGGTGCTGGCGTTCTTTCAGTTTACCGACCGAGAAATGCGAACATTGCTGCATTTCCTTTTTGCGGGAATTGTCTTTGCGGTCGCGAACCAGGTTGGAAACGCTGGCGTAACTATCTTGGCGCTGATTTTGATTTTGGCAGGAGCGGGTTATGCTTTTCTTGTGGTCCGAAATAGTCGCGCATAGTTGTTGGCCCGTGTTTCTTGCTACCAGATGATCTTGCTGGCGTAGGGTGAAATGGCATACTCTGAGACGGTGAAAGCGGAAAAGCTGTTGTCGTTACGAGGTCTTCTTTGGCCGGCTCTGTTGGCCGCTTCGTGCGTTGCCGCATATGTCCCCACGATTCGGGGACTAATCGATGGACCATGGCAGACTGAGCAGGAGGGCCACGGTCCACTGATCATTGCAGCTTCGCTTTGGTTGGTTTGGCAATCGCGCGAACAGCTGAGAACGGTAAAGTTGTCGCCCGCGCCAATCGTTGGTTGGGTGTGCCTCGCGCTTGGCCTCTTTTTGATGTTTTTGGCTAGAACCCAGGACATTCTACCGGTCGAGGCTTTCTCAATCATCCCGGTGATCACGGGATGCGTTTTGCTTTCGGCAGGCTGGCCAATGCTTCGCCTACTCGTATTTCCGATCGGATTTCTCATCTTTGCGGTTCCGGTGCCCGATTGGATGATCGACGCTGCAACGGTGCCATTAAAGGTTTTCATTTCGGATTCGGTTACACGGATCCTCTATGCTGCAGGCTTTCCGATCGCCCAGAATGGGGTCATGATCATGATCGGCTCGTATCAGCTCCTGGTAAAGGACGCTTGCTCGGGGATGAATTCGATCTTCGCCCTGTCTGCGATTGGAGTCTTTTATGCCTATGCTTTTCGTTGGCACGAACGAGTTCGCAGTCTGATTTTGTTGATCTCGATTATCCCCATTACGATTCTGGCAAACTTTATCCGAGTTATTGCACTGGTTTTGATCGCGTATTACGGGGGCCCCGATCTGCTTGAGGGCGTCGTGCATGATCTGACGGGGATAGGCCTCTTTATCGTTGCCGTTTTGCTGTTGTTCTTGTTTGATGCGTTACTTGGTCTTTGCAGGAAGTTCTTGTTACCAACTAAGCGTCAGGATCGTTCGTTGGCTGCGTCCGACCCGGCGGGCTAATAAGGGTATAGAGATCTAGATGTCCAGCTCCCCTCGATGAGCGGTGCTCTTCGTGCGGAGCATTTTCGCCGGTTTTTTTGTTTAGCTGCCTTTCATAGCCATCGCGGGATTCCGCGTTAATCCCTCTCAGTCTTTATTCGGTTGTAAATCGCGTATTGGTGGATATTTGATGATTGTTCAAGATTCGAAGCGGCGCGTTGCGTTGATTACCGGTGTCACCGGGCAGGACGGCGCCTATCTGTCTGAATACTTGCTCGGTCTCGGCTATACCGTTCATGGCATCAAACGGCGGGCATCGTCATTCAATACCTCGCGCATCGATCATCTGTACAAGGATCCCCATGCCGGCGACGTGCCGTTTCTGTTGCATTACGGCGACATGACTGATTCTACTAACCTTATACGTTTAATGCAGCAGATCAGGCCCACGGAGATCTATAATCTCGCGGCTCAGAGCCACGTTGGCGTAAGTTTCGAGAGCCCGGAATATACTGCAAATGCCGATGCTATAGGTGTCTTACGTCTCCTGGAAGCTATCCGGATTCTCGGCATGGAAAAGGAGACGCGCTTCTATCAGGCATCGACCTCAGAGCTCTATGGTCTAGTTCAGGAAGTGCCGCAGAAGGAATCCACGCCATTCTATCCGCGTTCGCCCTATGGTGTGGCGAAGCTATATGGTTACTGGATTACGGTGAACTACCGCGAGGCCTACGGCATGTTCGCCTCCAACGGCATTCTATTTAATCACGAAAGCCCGATCCGTGGCGAAACTTTTGTGACGCGAAAAATCACGCGAAGTGTTGCCCGCATCGAGACTGGTCTCGAGGAAATAATTTATCTCGGAAATCTCGAGGCAAAGCGCGACTGGGGGCATGCGCGAGATTATGTGGAAGGCATGCACCGGATCTTGCAAGCGGATAAACCCGACGATTTCGTGCTTGCGACCGGGGAGACCCGCTCGGTGCGCGAATTTGTCGAACTTGCCTTTGCTGAAGTTGCCCGGTCCATAGAATGGCGCGGCAAAGGAGTTGATGAAATTGGTGTCGACCAAAAGTCCGGCAAGACTTTGGTTCGCGTCGATCCTTTGTATTTCCGGCCAACCGAAGTCGACCTTCTGATTGGAGACGCCAGTAAGGCGCGTGAGAGATTAGGTTGGACGCCGAAGACCTCGTTTGCGGAGCTTGTCAAGGAGATGGTTTCGGGCGACCTTGAAATCGCAAGACGGGAGGTGGCCAATGGCCAGCACCGCGTTTGAGTTAAAACGCAAGAAGGTCTTTGTTGCAGGGCATCGCGGTATGGTCGGGGCGGCACTTATGCGTCGGCTCGAGAAGGAAGATGTCGAGTTGTTGACGATCAATCGCGCCGACGTGGATCTGCGCAATCAGGCTGCCGTGAACATGTGGTTCGCTGACAAGCGCCCTCACGTCGTGTTCCTGGCTGCCGCCAAGGTCGGTGGCATTGTTGCTAACAATACGCTACGGGCGGAATTCCTTTATGATAATTTGTTGATTGCGGCGAACGTGATTCACGCTTCGCACGTCAATGAAACTGAGAAATTGATGTTTCTTGGCTCTTCATGCATTTATCCCAAAATGGCGCCGCAGCCGTTAACCGAGGATTCTATGCTGACGGGGCCATTAGAAATAACCAACGAGCCCTATGCTATTGCCAAGATTGCTGGAATCAAGTTGGTGGAAGCCTATCGCAGCCAATACGGATCGGACTTCATCAGTGTGATGCCGACCAATCTATATGGGAGTGGCGACAACTATCATCCGGAATACAGTCACGTGGTGGCAGCCTTGATCCGACGCTTTCATGAAGCGAAGGTGATGGGGGCTCAGAATATCGTGGTCTGGGGGACCGGATTGCCGCGGCGGGAGTTTCTCTATGTTGATGATCTCGCCGACGCCTGTGTTCATCTAATGAAGGTCTATTCCAGCTCCGAATTGGTAAATATTGGGACGGGCGAAGACATTACTATCGCCGAATTTGCCCGCTTAGTTGCAGCGATCGTTGGGTACGATGGGAAGATCAGCTTCGACGCCGCACGACCGGACGGTACGCCACGCAAATTGCTCGATATCCGCAAGCTCGAAAAGCTTGGGTGGCGGGCGACGACGCCACTGAAGAATGGTTTAAAGCTCGCTTATCAAGCGTATTTAAGCGAATCGAAGTCGGCGTTCGGGTGACCTTCTAGAATGCGTTCGCTTCCGTGCTGTGTGAGAGGTTAATTCGCTATTAAAAGTTCAAGCATTTTGCGATCGAGTCAATGTCCGCGAAAATATTCACGAGGAATGTCGCGTCAATCGCTGTCTAGTATGCCAAACGAACCACGTAAGTTCCACATCGACCATCCCCAACCGGCTTCGTTCCAGAGGGCAGGCAGATCGTCCATCCAGCAAGAGCAGATCGTCCATCCAGCAAGACAGGTGTCGTGAGGAGTCTTATTATAACAACCCCATTCTCCAACGTGGATAGGTACACTCATTTTTATGAGAGGTTCCTACTTCGAGATTAATTCCTCACGATGCTTTTCGCAATTCCATTCAGTGCCCCGACTGTCGGTCATCGGCCAAGACGGGTGGGCGCCTTCTTTGGAAGATATCCACGAGTGCTCTGTACAATACCTTCGGCGACCAAGCTCAAAACCGGCATTTGGCCGATATCCGCGCCGTCAGCTAAAATGAGATGATGCGGACTCACTGCCCGTATAGCAGCAATGAGTACGCGAGCGATCTCAACGTACCACGATTGATCAGCCATAAATGGCGGCTCTCTTAGCAGATCAAAGCTCAACCAGCTGCTCCGGACATCCCTGTATCGCTTTGCAAGATAAAGGGCTCAAACCCCGTCAATTTACGCAATAGCCACGGAGACGGTGGAGGCAGAGATTTATATGTATTCCATACTGTTGACCAAGCGCGATCGCTCGATCGAGCGGCTCTAGGGCCGTTTCTTCGATTGTCATCTGAGCTGGTCCCGGTTGTCTGAACAGATTCTCCGCTTCGATAAGTGGAGCGTCTGCCGGGGTTAGGCTGCCAAGCGGTCTGGCGGTTGGTTGAAGTAGGCTTGATCCGGAGTGGCGTCGTCAAGGCTTTAGTGCGGTCGACGGCCATTGTAGAAGTCGAGATACCGGCCGATCGAGGCGCGGGCCTCGCTGACGTTGTCGTAGGCTCGCAGGTACACTTCCTCGTATTTGAGGCTTTCGGACATTCTTGATACCGTTTTCGCAGAAGCGTATTTTCACTTGGAGACCATAGGCTGAGGAGCAATGACGCTAACATTTGCCATACCCGACATACATGGCCGCCTCGATCTCCTTGATGCAGCTATTGAAAGAATAACCGAGCGTTCAGCGGGCAACCGAGCGACGATCATTACATTAGGTGACTATGTCGACCGCGGACCGAATAGTTGTCAGGTACTCGAACGACTGATGGGATGGAAATCAGAAAGCGCCACACTTGTGAGCTTGAAGGGCAATCATGAGGCAATGATGTGGGAAACCTGCAACCATTTAGCAGAGCTTGGTCGGTGGGTCGAGAACGGCGGCGACCGGACCTTAGCGTCCTATGGAGCTTGTACGCAGACGAATCCCGATTTGCGGTTAGTGCCACAAGAGCATTTAGAATGGATAGCCAACCTCGCTCTGATGCACGTCGATCGGCACAGAGTGTTCGTCCATGCCGGAGTGGATCCAAGAATTCCGTTGGATCGGCAAAGCGAGCAAACACTGCTATGGAAGCGATACGCGGTGGGATTTGATCGCGGCCACGGCAATAGGCACGTCGTCCATGGACATCATGCGGATCCAAAAGCGCCGATTGCTACGGGAGGCAAGACCAATCTTGATGGATTGGCGTGGAAAACAGGCCGCCTCGTAATCGGGGTGTTTGACGATGATCGTCCCGGCGGTGCTGTGGAGTACCTGGCGGTCAACTCGGATCCCGGCTGGTCTGGTAGCCTTTCGGATTTGCAGCGGGACGATCCGATCTGACAGCACACAAGGCAGATCTAACAGTGAACCTTCCGGCTCAATGCCGCTTCCTTAGACTGGCACTTTAATTCGAGCGCAGCAGTTCGAGCATTGCGCGATCAAGGCGATGACCGCGGAAGGTCTCATATGTGACGTCGGATCGGCCGCTATCGAGAATTCCGAAAGTGCCGCGGAGATTCCACATCGACCATCCCCAGCCCGCTTCTTTCCACAATCCGAGAAGATCTCTCATCCAGGCCAAACAGACATCATGAGGGGTTTTATTGAAACACCCCCATTCCCCAACATGGATCGGCACGCCCAGTCTTTCGAGCGGCTGCCATTTTTCAATTAGCTCAACTCGCAGCCGTTGCCTGTCCCAAGTCGACCCCCGTGTGTCGATCAATGGCCACGTCGGTTGGCCTAACGACTCAAACTCGTTCGGCGGTACCCATGTTGCCGTATAGTGACTGATAGCCTTTGGCAGGTATCCCCGAGTGCTCTGAACGATACTCCGGTTCGCCAATCCAACGACGGGAGTTTGACCAAGATCGGCTCCGTCCGCGAAGATCAGTCTGTGCGGATCGACCGCTCTGATCGCATCAATGAGCCTGTCAGCGATAGTCACGTATCTCGACTGATCGGTCATGAAGGGAGGTTCATTTAGTAGATCAAAGCTTAACACGTCGCTGGAAACGTCCTTGTAGCGTTTGGCGAGATACTTCCAGTGGTATGCTGCCGCAGAAAGTGCACGTTCCATTGAGTCAGGAGGGCTGTCGAAGAGACGGTCTGGCTCAACGGCACCATTATTGACGCAATATCCGGGAATGCGATGCAGGCACAGATTAATGTGAACACCGTACCGGCGACCTAGAATGATGGCGCGGTCGAGGGGCTGCAAGGCCGCTTCGCTAATCGTCATCCAGTGCTCTTTGGTAGACCAAGCCCAGTACGAGCAGGGCAGTCGCGCAAAATTAAATCCCCACTCCGCCATCCAGGCAAAGTCCGCTTCCTCATACCGCTGGCGCCGCTCGCCGCCGGCCAATTCCGTTAGGTTAAATCCTCGCCAACGTGGAATTTTTGGCTGCGACTGACCATCCGATGCCTGCGCAGGCTTAATTAGCGGATAGGCCACGGTGGAAACAATCGCGCCCACTGATCTTTGCAAGAAGCCGCGTCGATTTTGTTCCATTTTAGAGGCCTACCTGGATGTCTACGATGTCGATACCTATCTTGGTTTATGACCCGAAGCGCATAGCCTTGGTTGAAAGCATCGGCACATCCCGAAATGAAGGCGGTAGCCATCCCGAAATTAGCTGCGTAGAGGTGGTGCTATCAATTTAGCTATTTCGAAACAGCTCAATCAGTTTTCCCGCTTCCTGGTCAACGTGGTGCCGTTCCAGTACGCGCGAATGCGCTGCTTCTCCCATTAGTGCGATAGATTCTGGCGAGCTGTCGAGGCAGCTCTGTATCGCAGAAGCCAGTGTTTCGACGTCGCCGGCGGGTACCAACCAGCCGTGTTGACCCGGTTCGATCAACTCGGGAATGCCTGCGACATAGGTGCTGATGACGGGCCGTTTCAATGCCATCGCTTCCATAATGACAACGGGCAAGCCTTCAGCGAAGCTCGGCAGCACCAGGGCGCGAGCAGCGAGAAGCTCGTCGCGGACCTGATCACTGCTGATCCAGCCCGTGATGCGCACCATGTCCTTGAGGTTGTAACTCGAAATGACGGCTTCGAGCTCTTCCCGCATTTCGCCGTCACCGGCCAGCACCAGTTCGAAATTTGTGCCGCGCTCCCTGAGCTGAAGGGCAGCGTCGATCAACAACAGCTGTCCCTTTTGTTCACAGAGCCTGCCAACACATACCAAGCGTATTGGAGAGCCTGGTTGTTCCGACGCTGTTTGGTAAAACGCAGGTTCAATCCCGCAATGCACCACCTTCACTTTTTGCCAATCTTGATGGGCGGTGTTGCGAAACAGTTGGCTGCGCCCGAATGAACTGACCCCGGCCACGAACGCGGCGCGTCGGATCTTTTCAGGCAATGCGACAAATTCGGGCTTGTCGAACTCTTCGGGACCGTGCGCAGTAAAACTCCATTTTGGGCCGCCGAGTTCATGGGCGAGCATGGCGACTTCCGCCGAGTTGGTTCCAAAATGTGCGTGCAAATGTTCGATCTTTTCGGCTTGCAGCCACAGTGCAACCTGGCAAGCCTCAAGCAAATAGATCATGTGAAGCGCCAGGGACCGGTCAGACCTACGACTGACGCGCCAGGTCAGTTTGAGAGCTTCGAGAAATTGCAGAGGGCGCGTGAGTACGACATGCATGAACGCAAACAACAGCGGAACTGGACCTCCTTGCAGAACATAGCGAGTTCGCGTCCGCTCTAATTCGTCTTCCTTGCCCTGTATGGCCTCGTTCCATCCGCGGACCGATATTCGCAGTACCTCATGCCCCTGGCGCTCGAGGGCTAAAATCTCACGGCGAATGAAGCTGTGGCTGACCGCAGGATAGCGGTTGATCAGATATCCAATGCGCATTTCAACCACTCGAAAGGTTAATTCCTGACACCACCCACCCGATTGCGGCAAGCGAGGAGCCAGGAACATAATTCTGGATTAAACTGCACGCACATTAACCGCCTTGTCAACGAGTTGCCCTGTTTCCTTGCATCCATCGTTCCGTCGATTAGAGTAAACGGTGCTCCCAACCCCACTCATAAAATTTGCGGTCGCAATTGTTTGGTCTGGCTCGCGATAAACTGACGACAATCCTGTTTCACAGGTTCTTCTTTGCAGAGGAGCCCGACGTCCGCTCGCTCGATCGGTTAAAGCGACAATGCGAATGGCTGCGCCGTCACTTTACTGCCTTGAGCCTGGATGCGGCGACCGATGCTCTGCAAACCGGGCGGTTGCCAAATAGGCCTCTGCTGATCACCATTGACGACGCCAAAGTCGAACTTCTGCGGGTCGCCGATATTTTTGCAGAGTTTGAACTTCCGATTGCGATTTTCGCCTGTGTAGGATGGTGCGCCAAAGAAAGTCCAGATCAAGACAGTCTCCTGGCTCGGTTGGTCAACGAATTGGAGTGGTACCGAGGGCCCGTCAGGACCATCAAAACCCGGAAAGGTAGCATCACGGTCGGGGCAGGGGCGCTTGAAACAGCAAAGGCCGTTGATCTTATCTTGGCCGATAGGGATGGATCAGAATTAGAAGCCGTCCTGGCCGGGATTGCGGATAGTTTTTCCCATCCCCGCATTAGTTGCTCGTGGTCTGAATTGGCTGGGCTGAAGGCTTCGGGTGTCGCTATCGGCGGACATTCGGTCAGTCACGTCAATCTGGCGGCGGCAAGCCAATTGCGGTTGGAATTTGAAATCTCCGAAACCAGGCGATTACTCGAAAGCAAAGTTGGTCGTTCTGACTCTTTTGCGTATCCGTACGGAATGAGCAATACATTCAGCGCGTCGACCACGTCTCAATTATCAAAACAGGGATTTCGCTATGCGTTTTTGACGCATTCAGATTTTGCAAGCCATCGGACCAATCCCCTGCAGATCCCAAGAATAGCGATGCCTGACCGCCCCATGTCAAAGGCAGAATTTCAGATCAGGGTTGCTGGTGCAGGGGTGATCTATCGAAAGCTCAAGCAATCGAAGTTTTCATTGGGTAGGCAGTGATTTCGTAGCTTGATGCTATCACTGAAAAAAGCACAGCACGGCTGTTCGGCCGCTTCGAATTGATTGGTTGTGATACATGCTGACCTTTGCCTCCGTCTTCCTGGTCGCGCTAGTGGGCCTACTCAGCGTTCCCATTACGCTCTTTTTCATCGAGGTGCTTGCGTCGCTCTATTCCGTGACTGAACCATCGTCAGACATATCGGGTCTCGACAAGCTAAAACGGGCGACAGTTATTGTACCAGCACATAACGAGAGCGTTGGGATTATTCCCACGATCGAGGATATAAAGTCGCAATTGGGACCGCGCGATCGCTTGATTGTCGTTGCCGATAATTGCTCTGACGATACGGGGGCAATTGCCGCAGCAGCAGGAGCGCAAGTTATCACGCGAAACGATCAGACCAAAATCGGAAAGGGATATGCCCTAGGATTTGGAATAAATCACGCCAGCCTCGATCCTCCTGACTTTGTCGTTTTCATCGACGCAGACTGCAGAATTCAAGCCGACATGATTAGAAGGCTGAAGAATGCCTGCGGCAAACTTCGGCGACCCGTGCAAGCTTGCTTTCTGATGAAGTCGCCAGAAAACTCGCCTATTGATCATAGCTTGGCTGAATTCGCTTGGATCATAAAAAACTGGGCTCGCCCGCTCGGGATGAGGTATCTCAATTGGCCCGTCCAACTGATGGGCACGGGCATGATCTTTCCTTGGGACGTCATACGTTCCGCGCCATTGGCAAGCGGCGATCTGGTAGAGGATATGAAACTCGGCCTCCATTTGGCTGCGATTGGCAAAGCGGCGCATTTTTTTCCCTTTGTGATCGGCTCAAGTGATTTTCCGACGTCGAACAAGGGTGTCGAGAGCCAGCGTCAGCGATGGGTTCAAGGTCACCTCGGTATGATCTTCAGAGGCGTGCCTAGACTTCTGTTTCAGGCAGTTGCTCGCCGTAATCTGGAATTGCTAGTACTCACGCTGGATCTAGCGATCCCGCCCTTATCACTACTTGGGCTCTTGGTTATTGGAACGTTTTTGCTCGCTTCGGTTCTATGCTGCTTCGGCGCTTCCCCGGCGCTCATTCTAGTTGCAGCAGCTAATCTTGCGGCATTCGCGCTCGCCATTCTGTTCGCGTGGCTTAAGTTCGGCAGGACCATCCTGCCTGCTCGCGCATTATGGTCGATCGGTTCGTTGCTTCTGAAGAGGATCTGGCTTTACAGCCAGATCTTGATGGGGCGAACCGCTACAACTTGGGTGAGAACAGATCGCAGCAAATCGGACTGAGCCAAGCCGCTGTCGCAAAGGTTAAGAGAGTGCTATCAACAACCTGCGCTCGCTTGCTTGCAAGCCACCTCAAGATGGCGACAACTGAATTGCTCGAGCAATGAAGATCAGACGAGTTCAGGAATCCATGTTCAGTGCTCCAGATCCCCTGATCTTTAGGAGTCTGGCCTATATTTTAGCTGCTGCAGTTGTGGGCAGCGAAAAAATCTTAGGCGGCACCGCTTTAGCGCTTTTTGCAACGATAATATCTGTGATGGTCGGCGGCTACCTTTTCCCGGCGAATAGACCGCGCAACAATCTGCGCAAGGCGATCTACGGACGTCTAAGCCGGATTAGTAGCATACGTTGGCGCAGGCGGCTCGTGTGGGCAATTTTGATGATAGCGGGAGTTGCTTTCCTTAATGGCTATGTGGGAGGAGATTCGCTGGGGCTGGAATACAGTTTCTTCCTGATCGCAATCTTCATTGCGTCGCTTCTGTTCGGAATGCCAATCGCGATTGCCGCCTGGTTGCTCAGTTTTTTGTTGGTTTACTATTTTGTTGTGCCGCCCAAGAGCAGTTTTGAAATTGGGTCCATCAAAGAATTCGCGGATTTGATCGGCTATTTCTATCTCGGGTTGGCAATGCTGGCGATTGCAGTCCTTTTTCGTGCGTCGTCTTCACCCGAAAAGACGCCTTAGTTGGGCAGCTAGACCTCTTAAAGTCGCATCGACGAAGAGCAAGATCGCATTGGCCCTGGCTAGTCGAAGTAGCTGCACGGATGAAGAGGCCGTCGATGCCGGGCCTGGGCTTATGGGGCCGGCCAATCTACAGAATGAATCCTCGCAGCAAGAACCAGGTAGGCGGCCAGTCTTGCCGAGGTGGCAGCTACAAGAGCTGCGGGGGCATCCTGGCTTCTTCTGTCGGGCCCAGTCCCACCAAACACCGGACGGGTTGTTGGCCCGATGATGCGAGTTCGCTGTCAAATGAAGAGTATTTAATTGGATCACGCGGCTCGCTAAATTAACCGCCTGGATCATGGTTAATAACTCGCAACAAAGTTATTGCGGGCCTGAAATCCGACTGCTAATATAAAAGCGATATTTCCGGCGCATATCGCTGTTGTTGTTGGAGGGATTTGTCATGCGAAATAAATTGATTGGTTCCGCAGTCGCTTTTTTTTCGATGTGCGCCATGGCTCATGCGAGCACAATGACGATCGATTACTATTCGGTCCCGAATAACGGTCTGAACGGTGATTTCGGCATTTGCTGTTCTTCCCCTCCGGCGACCTTGCCAAACATCGCAGTCGGAGATGCCCTCGGTCCTAACGGATTGCCTGTATCGGTCGGAGGTCCAAACCCCGTTCAAACCGTTAATCCGGTGACCCACGAAATTATGTGGTGGACCAATTTCACCGGATCCGCCACGGCCACGCTTCCCTATTTTGACCCCACCGTATACGCCCCGAACGGGGGTGGTTCAGATAATAGCCTTCTATTTCAAACCGCGATTTTGTCGGGAACCGTTCACGGCACGGGTGGCCCCGCCTCTTTGACGGTCACTGGCGACGACGATGTGCTGGTTTATCTTGACGGCAAGTACGTGGGCGGAATTCCGGGCGTTCATGGCTCGGAAACAACGACCGTGTCCCTCGGCTCCTTCTCGGGAGATGAGGCCCTTAAGGTCTTCTTTGCCGACCGCGCCCGCGTTGACGCTGTGCTCGGTTTGAGCATCGACGGTGCAACGGTCACCGGCGTTCCCGAGCCGTCAACCTGGGCCATGATGATCCTTGGTTTCTTTGGCGTCGGCTTCATGGCGTATCGCCGCAAGAACCAGCACGCGGTCCGCCTCGCCTGAGTGGGTATCTGCATGTCTTTGGAAAGCCGCCTGCGGGCGGCTTTTCTTTTGTGTGGTGCTTGCTTGTACACACCTGGCGAAGGCCTCGGTGGCGCGGTTTTATTGCTTGTGCTCAGGCGACGTGGCGTTGGGGCTCGGCCCACAACTGACCGTGTTGATATTAAATGCCGGAAATTATCTTTAATTCGTGTAAGAGCTGTTGCAGACCAGAAATCCGATCGATAACGTAAATTCTCGATATTTGTTTTACGACGGTGGAATTTAGAAGGAATTGAAATGCGAAGGATTCTGGTTTCGGGCTTCAGTGCCTTGGTACTTGCTCTCAGCGCGTCCGCCGCATCGGCAGCCACGGTAACGTGGACGACGTGGGACAGCATCTCATCCGGTACCGCGGGTCCGATTACCGTGGCGTTCAACGGTCCGGCAAATGACATCATCCACGGGTATCCGAGCTATGGCCCCGCGGGGACCTTTGCCGACGGGGTGATTGTTTCGAATGGGCCTTCGTCGAGCAATAACATTCTGCAACTTGTAGGTGGCAATAGCACCACCCAGACCCTTACGTTTTCGCAGGCGGTTGTTAATCCGGTTTTCGCGATTTGGAGCTTGGGCCAGGCCAGAGGGCCAGCGGCGTTCGTATTCGATCAAACACCGACATTCGTTGCCGGCGGGCCGTCCAACGAATACGGTGGCCAGGCTATTTCGGTCGTTGGCAATGCGGTCGTCGGCGTGGAAGGCAATGGCACGGTTGAATTTCTCGGAACCTTCTCCCAACTGACGTGGACCAATCCGCTGTACGAAAACTGGTATGGATTCGATGTTGGCTTCCAATCTGTCGCAGCCGTTCCGGAGCCGTCCACGTGGGCGATTCTGATGCTGGGCTTTGCTGGCCTGGGCGTTATGGCTTATCGGCGCAAGAACACGATGGCTTTGGCAGCCGCCTGAATAAGTTCGTAGCATGCAATTGAAAAGCCGCCGAAAGGCGGCTTTTCTTTTGGTCGGTTGTCAGATGAAATCGGTCGGATAACCTTTGCGCCTTCCGGACGCGCGTAGCGGATGGCCAGCGTTTGATTCGTGCAAGGCAATCGGGAGCAGGCAAAGCGGCTTCCGGTCTTGATGCGGTGCTCGCGACCAGCGCCTTTGCGCTGAAGCCTAAACCCGCGTCGACAATGACACTCCAAGCTTCGCTGCCATGACCGCAGTTGCACCGGGTGTTCTTTTCAGCGCCTTCGCGATTTTGCCGACGCCTACCTTTGTCTTCGCCATTGTCTTCATCTGGCGTACATCGGCTTTGGTCCACTCGCGACGGACAATCTTCTTCTTGGTCTTGGCCATCTTTACTCCGTTTTTTGGGAGTGGCCTTGTATCATGAGCAAGCGCGATAACAATGACCCGGCGTTTGATCACTCGTCGCGAATGTAACGGGGTCACATTCCGCCGTTCGCAGCGTTTCTTGACAATATGAAGGACGCCGTCGTGATTTGCGCAGATGAAGAGGAAGAATTTGCCTTTTGTTCTTACGGCTTGCCAACATGACATCGGTCAAATGGTTGTTCTAGAGTAGCTCATGGTTTGTTCGATGGAGGGCTCGAAAATGAAACTCGCTGCTGCAGCCGCCGTCTTAATGTGCCTTTCAACGTGTGGCGCGTCATTCGCCGACAACGATGCCAGCCGGTTCAAAATTGAAAAGGGCAAGATTATCGTCGCACAAAGCTACTGCAGGATGTGTGATGACAGCGCGACATCCTGCCGCCTGGCTTGTAACGGCTCCGGAACTTGTCTCCAGGCTTGCGATGATAAACTGAGGGATTGTCGCGAGCAGAATTGCGGCGCGCGGTATCGCCGATAAGCCAAACTAGTTTTGCCCTGCAAGTTCTAACGGAGCGGGGCAGCATAGTCGGAGGCCGGCAGGACGCTGCGCTTGTCCTAAATCAAGGCGTCGTGCCTTGCCTTCAGTACCATTTAGTTTTGCAGATCCCCAATGTCGAATAGCACGCGCTGTTCGATAAGGACGTTAGTCGAGTTTTCAGTCACGTGACCGTTATCGAACCTTGTTACGAGATTGCACGACGTACTCCACGTGTGGTCGAACTTCCGTGGCACACCGCTTGCTTGACCAATTTGATGGCGCAGTAGGGGGGTCCTATGAAAACCAAGTACCGTTCGAACGTTACCAGTCGGCAGAAATCAAAGGGCCAGAAGAAGGTCGTGAAGTCTTATTCGCTTCCCAGCATTGCCGAACGGTACCTGGAGTTGCGTCGCCTTCGGGAACGCATTTCAGAAGCCGAGTCGAGGCTTTACGCGCGATGAGCGACCTTCGGCCGACCTTAGCCCGGTCCGCCTACCTCGTGGCTCTGGCCGCCTCCATGGTGGGGTGGGTTTGGATGATTTTGGCAGGGGTGGGATGGGTGTTAGGTGTCTAAAAAACGGACACAAACGCTACCAAAATAGCCATTATGAAGATGAAAAGTTGCCTCGGAAGGGCAGCTTTTGTTTTTGACCGCTTCTCGTGGCTGCTCACAACTGTGGAAGCGCCTCCCCAACGATTGCGAATCGAGCGCGGCCCACGCAAGATCATCCCGCGGACCCGAGACCGCAGGATTGTTGACTTCTGGACGGGCGGCAAACGCCTTTCCTTGGCTCGCTGCTAAGGGATGGGGCCAAGAACATGTCGGATCGAATTACCAGCGAGTTGTTATTTGCATTGAATAACTCAATCGAAATCAAGGAAAACGATTGGAATTCAATCGAGGACGTCTTGCGTCGCCGTGTCGTTCCAACCGCTTCCCGCCCTTCTTCGGATGTTGTCGTTCCTGAAAACCGGTTTGCGGCGACGGTTAGCTCCGGCATGGCAAAGCTTCGATCGGCTCGATAACATCGGATCGTCGCTTCGCCGCCAATGGTTCCTGTTCAATGTTCGAGCCAACGGAAGTACCTTTACCGGCAAGGTCAAACAGCCTTGACACAACCGCTTCCCGGTTTTTTAATCAGAACTTCTGATCGCCATTTAAAAGCAACGTCTTTGCCAGCGGAAACTTGATTTCAGTCAGGCTTGGGTCATGCACGTGCGGAATTCGCGAAGTGAGGAGTTGGAGCACCTGAAGCTTCAACTCGAGAGCGTCAACCGTATGCTTGACGAAATTGAAGGACGCTCCCTTCGCCGCCGGGCAGCGGTCACAGAGCGGCTTCCCAAACAAAGCTGCGAAAACCCAGAAACGAGATTTGCTGCTTGTGTGGCTTCTGGCATGTCCAAGATCCTGTCGCCCGATAAGGGGAAATAATGCAAAGCGTGGCAGGGTGCGGTTCGCCTTTAAGGTAGAGCGATTATGCTTGTCAGGCGTACAATGATTTCAATCCCTGGCGGAAAGCGTTTACAGCAATCGCAGATGCGGCAATTCGCAGGGTTTTCGAAGAAAGTTCGCTAAAACAAAAACTTCAGCCTTCTTCGAATGTCGAAAACGAGCGAACTTGCGCAAGGCCTCGCTCCGTTATTGATTGGCTCGCCATGCTGCCGTAGACTTATGACGTCGATTCCGAAAGCCGGCGTCTGGGGAGTTCGTCGTGAAAAAAACCTCTTTTATCGTGATGGCGATCGCATTTATCGCCTCAAGCGCTTCTGCGATGCCCATGGGTGGGCTTCACAAAGCGTCGGTGATCCCGTTCCAGGCCGTTGAGGTTAAGATCATCTGCGAACAAGACGGGTTGTGCATTAAGCGCGGTCGCAAGCCGGTTGCGCGCTGGGTGTACGGGGAGGGCGCATTTTATGGACCCTACAATGGGCCCCGTTATTATGGTAATCCGCGCTATCGCTATAGCTGGCTGCCACAGTGGTGGTGACGGCTGATTAGTTTTTGCGATATTCAAGCGACGCCGGTTCGTTTTCGTAGGTATTTTTTCGCAGGTCGGAGATAAGTCCCGGGCCAGAAGCTTCTGGGTCAGGTTCAATTATCCGATCCGGCTATTAACTTAAGTATGAAGAATTTAATCAGAAAGTGTTTGACTCGCAGTTAACGACCTGTTAATGTTTGATTAACTTGTATGTGTTGTGGAGGTTTTATGCGATCCGTATTTCCAGTAGCGGCCTTGTTTGCGGCCTTGATAGTTTCACCGGTTAGCGCTGCAGTTATTACGCCTACCGCTCTTGGCATTCATGTTGGCGAGGGCAGCCCGGGCTTTACTCAGGGGGTCGGTGACGTTTCGACCTTCACTTTTAATGGCGTCACTTACACGAATCTCGGACCTGCCGATGGCGTCCAGATCAAGACGCAACCCAACGATGGTAATGGTGCTGTTCCGTTCAACACCAACCCGGCCGGCGAATACATGTCTGTCTTGGCAATAGGCACGTTGCAAATGACATTCGCTGCGACCAATACGTTTGGATTTTATTGGGGGTCGATTGATCCCAGCAATCAAATCCAGTTCTATTCGGGATCCACGCTTCTCGATACCCTTACCGGTTCAAACGTAGCCTTGCTGGCCTCTCTTGCTGCGACCGGAAATCAGGGCGACTACAATGCCAACAGGTATGTTCAGTTTGCCGATGCGACCGGTACTTTCGACAAGGTTGTGCTGACGTCGGGTCAGAATTCGTTTGAATTCACGAATGTTAACGGCGTACCCGAAGCCTCCACTTGGGCCATGATGATCTTGGGCTTCCTTGGTTTGGGCTTCTTCGGTTATCGGAAGTCATCCAAATCCTCTGGATCTGCGTTCCGGATGGTTTGATCGTTTCAACAATCTAATCGTCAAAGGCCGCCGCTGGGCGGCCTTTCTTGTTGTGATCCTAAGAGCGGAGTAACCAGCTAGCGCCCATCACCGGTTGCAAACCGCAAAAATCGTTGATTTCGGCCTACATTACGATTTCGTACTTTTTCAGCTTGCATTGCAACAAAGCTGTGGCATCTTATAATTGGACAACTTGAATATTTAATTGTCTGGGAGATATATTAAAATGCGTTTTTGGGTGTCTTTAATCGCCGCACTCTCTTTCGGAGCCTCGGCACACGCCTCCAACCTCATCGTCAATGGTGACTTTTCAACGCCCAATCAATCCGGTGGCTGGAGCATCTACTCGCCCGGAACGTCGGGCTGGACCAACGCAAATGGTGACGGTGTCGAGATCGGCACCAGTCCGATCTACGGATTGTCCTGTATCAGTGCAGGCTGCCAAAACCTTGAAGTGAACGCCAACACGTTTGATAGGGATTATCAAACGATCACAGGTCTGACGGCGGGTGCAACTTACACCTTGTCCTGGCTCTACGGCGGGCGAACTTCCGGTGGGCCCGATGCTCTTGAAGTTTATTGGGGTAACACCTTGCTGACGACAAATTCCGGCTCGGTCGGTGTTTGGACGCCCAATTCTTTTTCAGTGGTGGCAGACGGGACCTCTGAAACGCTGACGTTCCTAGCAATCGTGACGAATGGGCTTCCTTCGTACGGCAATGAAGTTACCAATGTCAGCCTGACAGCCGCCGTGCCAGAGGCCTCCACCTGGGCGATGATGTTGCTCGGTTTCCTCGGACTGGGCTTCTTAGGTTTCCGCAGATCGCCAAAGGCGGCCGCTTTCCGTCTGGCTTGATATTGGGCAAATGCGAAAAGCCGCCTTTTAGGGCGGCTTTTTTTGCGCCAAGACCGGAGAGGTAATTTCAAGAATACCTGTGCTGGCAACGAGCGCGCGGATCGGCCGCAGTCGCTTGACTTGATTGGACGAGTCTGTGAAAGCCCGGCGAGTAACTTTAAACCTAACAGTTTGATGGATTCGGAGGTCCTCCTTGAAGTTTAAATTGGCCGCGCTCGGCCTGCTGCTTGTCGCTGGTTCTGCTGTCGCCCCGGCTCATGCGGCCATCGTCGGTGTCAGCGAAATCGTTATCAGCAACGCCTTTGACACTTGGCTTCAGGTAGGTGAGGTGGAGGCATTCAATCAGTCCACAGTGAATGTTATCCAGGCCTTTGGCGCAACTGCGAGCGCAAACGTTGTTGGAACGTGGGACCCAAATTCAACGCCAGACAAGGCGATCGACGGCATCGAGAGCACTACTTTTCCAAACATCTATCATCCTGATCCGTCGCATGAGCAGGGTGTGCAACTGATCATTGATCTCAATCTCCCGGCAACCATCGGGAAGTTGACGATCTTCGGTCGCACCGATTGCTGCACTTATCGCGATCTGTACAACGTGTCTTTCTACGACAGCTTCCACAACCTTTTGCAGACGGCCCAGGTTGACGCGACCAACAGCCCGTCTGGCTCGGTAGATTTTGCGAATGCCGTCCCCGAGGCCTCAACCTGGGCGATGATGATCCTGGGTTTCCTCGGCCTCGGCTTCCTGGGTTATAGGAAATTGCCAAAGTCCTCGGCGTCTGCTTTTCGGCTGGCCTGATATTTCGACGAATAAGACGCGCAAAGGCCGCCGAAAGGCGGCCTTTTTTGTTTACGTTCAACTCGCTCGATTAACGGCTGCTCAACCGGCGTGCACGGATTAACGATTTAATTATTAGCTTAGGCGGATTCCCAAGGAGACTTGACACTTAGTAAGGGGATTGCGACTGTTTAATTATTATCGGCATGGCGCGTTTTAGATTCGCGCGGTCTCTTGGAGTTCAAAAATGAAATTGGTTTCGGCCGTCGCAGCTATTGCGCTAGCTGCTAGTGTTGCGTCGGCGAACGCGGCAATCCTGGATTTGCATCTCACCGCCGACAATCAGTTTTCGGTCTATCTGTCGACGAGTGACTCAACGCTTGGCGCGCCCATCGGCGGCGGTGCTGATTGGCAAACCACGTATTCTTACACGGCAAATCTGGTCGCTGGTACGAACTACTACATTCACGTCGTCGGGACGAACTGGACGTCGGCGAACGGCTTTCCGTATGGTCCTCCCGGCGATCCCAGCAACCCGGATGCCTTTATCGGTAGCTTTAACATTTCTGGCGGCGGGTTTCAGTTCTCCAATGGAACGTCTTCGCTCGTGACCAATACGACGGATTGGAAGGCGTCTGCAGTATCTGATCCGGCCGTCTGGTCCGCTCCAACCGGCACGCCTCAGGCCTTCGCGTTCAATGGCGGCGGAATCTGGGGATCGGTTCATGGTTCGACGGCGGGAGTCGGCCCAACGGCACAATGGATTTGGTCGCAGCCGGATAACGGCCTTTATGCTGAGTTCTCCGCTCAGATCACGGCTGTGCCGGAAGCTTCAACCTGGGCCATGATGATTTTGGGATTTTTGGGTTTAGGTTTTCTCGCCTACCGGAAAGCCCCAGTCGTTCGCGCGGCTTAGTCGCCCGACCATTTATCTGTTCCGAAGGGCCGCCCATTTTGTGGGCGGCCCTTCGTAGTTTTTGACCTCCGGCCGTGCATTTCGCATCACATCAACAGCTGTTTTTTCACTTTAGGCAAAATTTGACGCAGATCTCACGCTGTGGCATTAAATATTGCGGTTGATTAATTTTTTTGAATGGAAGCATGATGACTCATTCGATCGCTTGCCGCGCGTTTGGCACATTCGCGGTTTTGGCCGCCGTTATGTTTTTGTCTTTGGGATCACCGACTTCCGCCAAGGCGGATGTCGTATGGAGCATCAACGCTTCTTTTGAAGATGGCGGCAGCCTCTCAGGCAATTTTACGATCAATGTGTATGGGTACCTTTCCGACTGGGACCTCACGACACAGACCATCGGTCCGTTTGGCGGATTCGAGTACAAACCCGGAAATAGCTACATTTCTAATGGAGCATTCTATGCCGACTTTCAGCCCGGTTATGTGAGAGATTTACACCTGGCTTTCACAACCGATTTGGGCGTGGCGTCAGCGGACAATCCAATCGTTGGTGGGTCGCCAGGTCCTTCCTACGAATGTGTGGGATCCTATAGCTGTTACGTTCCGCTGGGCGGTACGACACGTTACCTCACCGAAGGCGTAGCTGTTGCGGCAGTTCCTGAACCCTCGACTTGGACGATGCTGATCCTCGGTTTCTTCGGAATCGGCTTCATGGCATATCGGCGGAAGTTGTCAGCGTCGGGTCTACGCCTCGCGTGACCTGATCTTCAGTTTTAGAAAGCCGCCTTCGGGCGGCTTTTTTTGTGACCTAACAAGACGACCATTGCGCGCCAAGCGATCTGGGCAATGGCAATCTCGAGAGCGTCTCGTTCACGGGTTTCCGCAATCCTTGGACAACGCCGAGGGACAAATCGTCGTGTTCTGCGACGATACCCAAACGACGTTTACGTCGCGGGCGGCCAGCATCCTGCGCGCACCTGTTCCTTGGTAAAAGGGACGGGTTCGGTAACCCGATTTCCGGGAGCAACTTCCTGATTGCTACTCCTCGATTGACTCTGGCTGGTTAAGTGCGTTATTAACGTTAGATTAAGCGTAGCGTCCCTTAAATAAGGAGATTGAATTGCGGCTTTCATCACTAATTCGCGGGTTTGCTGCTCTGGGCTTTCTAACCGCAGTATGCGCCGCGACCGGTGCGCAAGCCTCGGTGACCCTCTTCAATACGGGCGTGGACGGCCCAAATACTGGGGCTATCGATCCAAATTATTCTCTCGTGGGTGGGGGATCCGCGGTTACCTATTATAATCCCGCATACATCGCGGACACTTCGACATCCCGATGGGTGTCGTACAGCGTCGACGGATATCCCGGCAACAGCACGGTTGAATTCGTAACATCGTTCACGGCCGACAGCATCGCTCTGGTCAGTGGACTTTGGGGAGCCGACAATTTCGGAAAGATTTTGGTGAACGGGGTCCAGGTTGCGGAGCTCGACGGCACCGTCTACGAAAATTTCAACCAACTTCACCCGTTCTCCTTTAGCCCGCATCTTGGACTAAATACGCTTGTCGTGCAGCTGACGGATACTGGTCCGCCCACCGCGTTCCGGATCGATGGTTTTGCCGGTGCAGTTCCGGAAGCGTCTACCTGGGCGATGATGATCCTCGGTTTCTTCGGAATCGGCTTCGTTGCCTATCGGCGGAAAATCATCGGCATCGGGGCTGCGTCTGGCCTAGCAGTCAATATTGGCTTGTCTTAAATTAACTTGGTAGGATCGGATTTAATTATGCGCCCTAATTTGCTTGCCGTAACTGCTGTTGGATTCTCTCTTTTTGCGGTCAGCGCTCAGGCGTCTCCTTTTACAAACGGAAGTTTCGAAACTGGCTCGGCTCCCGGATCATTCATTACGCTGGATGGTGGCGATGCGACGTCGATCACTGGGTGGACTGTGGGCGGCGGCTCGAATGCCGTTGATTATATCGGAAGCTATTGGAAAGCATCCGATGGGACCAGAAGCCTCGATCTCAATGGCCTAGTGCCAGGATCTATTTCGCAAACTTTCGATGTGATCTCGGGGCAGACCTATCGGGTAAGCTTCGATCTGGCCGGCAATCCTGCCGGCGGGCCGCAATTTAAGACGCTCGATAGCACCGCGAATTTGACGCTATATTCGCCGCCGCCGTTTGACGTGAATGGCAATAGCCTGTCGAATATGGGTTGGCTAAATTACTCGTTCTTATTCACTGCAACCAGCAGCAGCGAAACTTTGACCTTTACCAGCACCACGAGCGGTTATTCAGGGAATAGTTCCTATCCAACCGCCTTTGGGCCGGCTTTGGACAATGTAAGTGTGACTGCCGTTCCCGAGCCTTCTACTTGGGCGATGATGATCCTTGGTTTCTTTGGGATCGGCTTCGTTGCCTATCGGCGGAAATCATCGGCATCGGGAATGCGCCTCGCTTGAGCTGATGCGCACAAAAAAAGAAACCGCCTTCGGGCGGTTTTTTTGCATCACTTTCAGTGCAACTTTCAAATGGCCGTTTCGAGCTCTTGACGACTCGGTGTCGTCGCGACAATATGATACATGCATTAACTATGACTACTATATAGCGACAGTTACAAGTTATTTAATTTGGGGACGATCTTGAAAATCAATCGGTTATTGGCTTGCGCTGCATTCTTAGGCTTGATGACTGCGACTGCACAAGCTTCATCGCTCATTAGCAACGGTAGCTTTGAGGCCGGCTCGTTTGACGGAGCGAGCTTTGACACAATTCATGCTGGAAACCCCGCGATCTCGGGCTGGACGGTCGGTGGCGATAGCGTCGACTGGATCGGTTCATACTGGCAGCCGCAGGACGGAAACCGCAGCATTGATCTGGCTGGTAACGCCCCTGGGACTATCTCTCAGTCATTCGCGACGGCCTTGGGTCAGACTTATCTCGTTCAATACTGGATGGCTGGTAATCCGGACGGAGCGCCTACGGTCAAGAACCTCAACGCCGATGTCATCGTCGATGTCTCCGCAGCCTCGTTCAATGACACGGGCTTTACCAAGTCGAATATGGGTTGGACTTTGAAATCCTTCTCCTTCGTGGCCAACGGCACAACGTCGACGCTTACCTTTGTCGACACCGATACCGGTCCATACGGACCTGCCCTTGATAACGTCAGTGTGACCGCAGTTCCCGAAGCCTCTACCTGGGCGATGATGATCCTCGGCTTCTTGGGGATTGGTTTCATGGCGTATCGGCGGAAGTCATCGGCGTCGGTTTTACGCTTCGCCTGAAGTTGACCGGCGAACGATCGTTTTTCGAATTCTCGTGGCTAATATCCTTGCTGCCTTTCGACGATATCTTCTTGTGAAGGAAAGCGAAAGCGGTTCTGCCAGACGTTTTAATTTGCAACTAAGATAACCAGATTAATTCTGTAAGTTCAGGGGCTGGCGAGAATGTTCGTACTGCAAGTCAAACGGCTATTGTTGGCGTGCGCACTCATTTCCGGTGCTGCGGGCTTCTCCGCCACTGCGGCACAAGCCGTTATTGTTGACGCCTATATGAACAGCAGTTCAGGCGGCACCGGCGATCTTACCGGCGTGTTTTTGACGGCGGGCCAAAGCTTTACGGTAACGGTCGATCCCGGTGATCTTTGGAGCGCCGGCGCGTTACCGCGCTGGTCCAATGCTGACGGTTTGACCGGCAATCGATACGCAACAGGCTCCGACGACAGCGGCCAGTTGGCGGGAACACTAATCGGAATAGATTTCGGATTGTGGACTCAGGATGGACTCAGCCTTCCTTATGGTACCTTGGTCGGCAAGATTGGCGCCGGCAATTTTTTTGGAATAGGTACCTCATTTTCTGGCTTGGCCAACGCAACAGGTGAACTCAAGCTATATTATTGGGACTCCAACTATGGAGACAACACGCAGTTCGTAAGTGCGGAAATAAGCGCAGTTCCCGAAGCGTCGACTTGGGCGATGATGATCCTTGGCTTCTTCGGAGTCGGCTTGATCGCGTATAGGCGAAAATTATCGGCGTCGGCGTTACGCCTCGCCTGACCCGATCTTCAGAATTTAAAAGCCGCCCTGGCTTAATGAGGCAATCGTTCACAATTGACCTGCCGCCACTTTTCTGCGTTAATGAGTTAAGAATTGGTTAAATGGAGGATGGAATGCGGCATTTTATAATAAAGTCGATTGCAGCTGTTATCGCCTTGGGAGCCACCATCGCGAGCGCGAATGCCAATACCATCGATTGGACGCACTGGACCACCGTTAACTCGGGAACAGCAGGCGGCGTTGGAATCACATTCTCAACTGGCGGCGTAGCTGATCTCTATCCAGGTTCCTATCCATCTTGGACTCCCGCGGCAACTTGGGCAGATGGCACAGTCATTAGCAATGCCCCTGACCCGGCCGGTCACATTATCCAGCTTTTTGGGGGATCGGACGCGACCAATACAATCACCTTCGCGACGGCTGTGACCAATCCGGTGTTTGCGATCTGGAGTTTGGGTCAAGGTGGTATCGACGCGAAATTTGACTTCAATCAGCCCGCCGTTCTTCTCGCTGGCGGTGTAAGTGCTGAATACGGCGGCAACCCGATTGTCGTTGCATCGAATGTCGTTTCCGGGGTCGAAGGCAACGGAAGCATCGAATTTTTGGGCACCTTTAATTCAATCTCTTGGACCAATCCGGTGTTTGAGAATTGGTATGGCTTCACTGTCGGCGTATCGGCCGTTCCCGAAGCGTCGACTTGGATGATGATGATTTTGGGCTTTGCGGCAGTTGGTTTTGTAACTTATCGCCGTCGCAGCGGCGCAATGCTCGCGGTCTGATCGTATCATCGTTCCAAAGCGAAAGGCCGCCGCGAGGCGGCTTTTTTATGCGCGTTTCGTGTAAATTAAAATTCTTTGGCTGACAGACTGACGTTGCCCCCAAATCCAGTTCTGAGTTCGCCCTGGCCGCTTGATTTACCCTGTTGGGCTGCGGGAGCGACAGGAGCTGGCGCGGACCCCTTGGCGTAGCGCAGCGCAAGATCCCGGCGCGGGTGGCAGGTCATGGCGAACTCGGATGCACGTCAACAAGGTTCATCACCACCATCAACCGTGTTACCGAAGACCTTGGCGAAGACGAAGACTGGCTGCGCGATGTCGCCAATGAAATGGAGATCGAAGACGGCGCCATCTGGGTCTATGGCGTCGGAGAACATGGGAGCCAAGCCTTCACCGACTTCGGAATCGAAAGCCTGATCGAACTCGTCCGGATGTATAAGGAAAGTCCGAAGCTGCTGAAGCGCTGTCCGCCAGAATAATCGATGGTCCTGCGGCCTACACCGGATGCGTACTCATCCGGTGCGTGTGCACCAGGACAATGGTCCCAGCTTAACCCGCTGGCCGCTGCGCTTCGCTCGCTGTGATACGTCCAAACCTAGACTAAGGCGAGAAATACCCCCGTCGGCTTCCCGCGAGCGTCGCGCGAAGAATTAAATGGCGCCGGCCCATTTAAAATTTAACTTGACTCCGCTATTTATTAAATTAAAATGGTATAATAGTTTTTTAGTGGAGGGTATTATGAAGCGAACTGCTTTGGCGAGCTGTGTGCTTGGCCCTATCGTTGCTATGTCCATATCTTCCGTAGCGAGTGCGACGGTCTACACCACAGACAGCAATATTAACGATTTTATTTCCCCGGGAATGCAGATCGCTACGTTCACGCAATTCGGTTCCGTACAATTTGGCTACGGGGACAAGGGTCCTCCGAGCTATACGCCGCAGGTCACTGATATCCAAAACGGCTATCGAGTAATCGGCGATGGAAACACGACGATGATTATCGCCGCGTTTTCCGCGCCAGTATCCAGCATCCGGGTATTCAATAACGAGGACCACCTCGGCGCCCCCTATGACGGATATCAGTACACAGTGTGGGGCTACAACAGTAACTCAGCGCCTGTCCTGCTCTATAATCCGACTGCGGTCAGCGGTTCCGGCGAGCCATTCTTTCTTTCCGCTAATGCCGGTTCGACAGATCCAACCCGAGTGAATGTCGTCCAGACGCCCGGGGCCGGTCCTGCCGGCGTAGTGGACTACATCACTGACTTTACATTCTCCCAAGCGTACCAGTATTACGCATTTGGGGCGAGCGATGTCGCCGTGGCGAGCGGCAACAACGATCAGGAACTAACCGCCGTAGCTGCGATACCCGAGCCGTCCACATGGGCAATGATGATCCTTGGCTTTTTCGGGGTTGGCTTCTTGGCCTACCGCCGCAAGTCGACGACATCGGGTCTGCGGCTTGCCTGATCAGAAGTCCACGGGTTCAAAAAGCCGCCTTCGGGCGGCTTTTTCTTTTCCATATGTGGGTGAGAAAGGCAGGAAGTCGGGCTGGTTTGAGATTGAAAGCAAACCTGACGTCGCGAGGAGATTATTGTACGATTAGCGGCCCGTTTGATGACGCTCGCGGGGCCGACGGAAGAGTTCGGGTGTCGATCCGAGGGGCTGCATGGGCCGAACGAAACTCCTTCTGGCGATCGCGCTGACGGCGTCCGTGAGCGCTTTAAACGTCGCTGTCTCCGCTGAGACCGGCCGCATCAAGCGCAACCCTCCAGACGCCGCTGAGGCCGAGCGCATTGCCTCGGATATCGCCATGAACGACGGTTTGCTCCGAAAGGGCGATATCGTCGTCACTGACCGTGGGTTCTTCGTTTTTCGCGGTGTAGCCGCCGATGGCTATACGTTTGAGTTTTCCCCGGTGCCTAATCCCGTCTCTGTTCCAAAATCCATCCGCTAGGCCGTTGCGGAGCCGGCGACTTGGGTTGACTGTAGCGCGACAATCTGGATGGGAACACAGCGACAATCAGGATGGCCATTTCGGCGGTCGCGGCGGGAGGATGATTGTCGCGGCGCGACGATAACGCAAGCGATATTTGCGTGACCGGAGAGTTTGATTGTCGTGGAGCGACACTCAGGATGAGGTTTTGATTGTCGCGCGCGTTGGTGGGCGCCCGGCTCCACGGGCCTTGTCGACAGCTTCTTTCCGGCGATAGCTGTCGACATTCATTTCGAGGATTGTGGCGTGATGGACGAGGCGGTCGATTGCCGCGAGCGTCATGGCTTGATCCGGGAAGATTTTACCCCATTCGCCGAATGGCTGATTGGCGGTGATGAGCATTGATCGTCGTTCGTAGCGGGCGCTGATAAGCTCGAACAGAACGCTGGTCTCGGCCTGATCCTTGGTGACATAGGCGAGATCGTCGAGGATGAGCAGATGATATTTGTCGAGTTTCGCGATCGCCGCTTCGAGCACGAGATCGCGGCGCGCGATCTGGAGTTTTTGCACGAGGTCGGTGGTTCTGGTGAACAACACACGCCAGCCTTTTTCGATCAGGGCCATGCCGAGTGCCGCAGCCAGATGCGAGTTGCCGCCGCCAGGCGGACCAAAACACAAGAGATTGGCGCCCTTTTCGAGCCAGGCGTCGCCGGCGGCGAGCGCCTGCACCTGCGCCTTTGAGACCATCGGCACGGCATCGAAGTCGAACGCATCGAGGGTCTTTCCTGGCGGCAGGCGGGCTTCTTCCAGGTGACGTTCGAAGCGGCGCCGGCTTCGCTCCACCATCTCCTGTTCGGCGAGGGCGGCCAGGAAGCGTGCGGCGGGCCAGCCTTCCTTGTCGGCGGTCTCGGCCAAGGCGGCCCAGATCAGCTTGATACCGGGCAAGCGCAGCTCGCTGAGCAGCAGCTCGACACGGGCGGCGTCGATCTTGACGGTCGCGTTCATGCGGCTTCTCCCACGGTCGCGGCGATCTGGTCGTAGATGGCGAGCGAGGGCAGCGTAACGACGACGATCGGCAATGCCATGCCCTTCGGACGGAAGCGTTCGATCAGCGCCTTGAGATCCGGCAGAACGCCGTCGTCGAGAGTGGTTTGCAGCACAATACCGAGTTCCGCGTCGCAGGCACGTTCGTGTGCGAGCGCCAGAAGCCCGACCATGGCGCGGCAGGCTGGTCTTTCGCCGATTCCGGCGAGCAAGGCGTCGAACGCAAGGGCGTAGGCGCGGCGTGGGAAGAGCTGCTCGCGATAGACCAGATTAAGCAGCGCCATCGGTTTGCGGCGCAGGGAGTGGATGACATGGCGATAGTCGATGACATGGCCATGCTTGCCGTTTGGCTGCGCTCGCCCGCGCCGCAAGGTAATGATGTGCGTGGCTCCCTGGAAGCATTCGAGCCGGTCGTCATAAAGACGCACGCGCAGTCGGTGACCGATCAGGCGGGATGGGACCGAGTAAAATACCTTGCGCAACGTGAAGGCGCTGGATGTTGTGACGTCGACATTGACCTCCTCATAATCGGCGGTCTTGCGGACCGGCAGTTTCTTCAGCGCCATCCGCTCCTGATCGATGCGCTTGGCATTGCGCGCGTTGCCGCGGCCAACGATCTCGTCGACAAAACCCCGCCAGGCCGGAAGATCGTCGAAGTCGCGCGAGGCACGCAGCAGCAGGGCATCTGCCAGCGCTCTTTTGAGATGGCCATGCGCGCTTTCGATCGAGCCGTTCTCATGCGACACGCCGGCATTGTTGCGGGTCGGCGTCATGCCGTAATGGCCGCAGAACGCCTCGTAGCGTGTCGTCAAATCCTCTTTGGCGTCGGCGCCGAGATTGCGGAACGCGGCCGAGAGGCTGTCGCTTCGGTGCTGCTCGGGAACCCCGCCCAGCGACCACAGGGCGTTTTGCAACCCTTCCGCCAGTGCGACAAAACTTTCGCCGCCGAGCACGACGTGGGCGTGTTCGAAGCCGGAGAAGGGCAGACGGAAGTGATAGAGCCGGCAGTCAAGCAACTGGCCAGCAACGGTGACGCCGAGATCGGCGACCTCGGTGAAGTCCGACAACCCCATGCGGCCCGGCGGATGTTCCTGGCGGAAGATCACCTCCCGATCCGGGCCGTTCACTGCTCGCCACGCCCTGATCCGCCGTTCAAGCGTCCGCCGCGTCCCGGAGCCCAGTTCCGGATGCCGACGGCATAGTTCCTCGAACACGGCGATCGGCCGTAATCCGGGAGCAGCCTTCAGCATCGGGAGGACTTCGTTCTCCCAGACGTCGACGAATGGATCGGCTCGGCGACGTTCGCGGGGCGCCTGTTTTTGGGTTGGAAGTCGGGGATCCTTCTCGAACCGGTAGGCGGCAGAGGTGCTGAATCCGGCCTTCGCAGCGGCAATGGCTGGCGAATGGTTGCGGCGCAAGTTCATGAAAAGCCTCATTTGTTGATCGGTGACGTGTCGGCCAGCCAAGGGAATTGGGGTCCTCTCGAAAGAGAAAACCGATCCTTGACCAGCCGCCGTTACCGCCAAATGAGGCCCTTCGGGCGTCAACGCCGCTGCTGGGGTAACTCCGGTCGGGCTACGCCCTCCCTTCGTCACCCCAGCAGCGGCGCATTCTCATCCTGATTGTCGCGGGATTCCCATCTTGATTGTCGCGCCGCAGGTTGACCTTGCTCGTCGGGTTTAATCCAGTTTGAAGTTCGTTCTAACATTGGTGCGGTCGACGGAAATTGGAGCGCCGCTTCGCAACGTTCACTCGATCTGTTCATAAACACGCCGGTATGAAGCTAAATGTAAAGGTTGCGTGCATTGATGCTCTGGATGCCGTGAAGGGAAAATCATCGCGTGTCTGTCCGCTAATCTGCGGGCACGGCTTTAGAGCTGATGGTGACCGATGTATCAAGATTGCGTGCCAACAAGGTTATGAGGTTGGCGACGATAACACTTGCGAAAAGATGGAAGTGAAAAAGTCTACGGCTAAGCGCGAAGAGCCTAAGCGAGGGCACCTTGGGAGAGCAAAGGAAGCTTTGCCGGCAAACCCTCAGCCATCTGGACAGTATGTTTGCAATCAGCAGGGTTGCCGAACTGTTCGAAGAGGATGTCGCCTTGAATATCACGTTGGGGCACAATCACTCGACGCAAATCGGTCCAGCAGCCTGCAAAGCGTTGAAGTTTGTAATTGATCTAAAATCATTTTCGTCAACGCGCAGAAGCGGCAATCGCAGCGAACCCGGGGAAGTCTGACCGGACTATTGCGGCTGAGATAGGAGTAAGCCCGACGACGGTTGGCAAGGCCCGCGGCAAACAACTGTCCACCGCTGGACAGTCGAAGCACGTCGGCAAGGATGGTAAGGCGCGCGAGGTGCCGGCAACGACGTGACGTCGGCCTGGGCGCTCAATCGATCGCCGAATCGGGCGATCCAGCAGGACGGCCAACGGAAAAGGCCCGGCGCAAGGCCGGGTCAGAAAGCGAAGTATCATCCTAGATTGGCATGTCGGTACTGTATTTTCAGCCCTGATTGTGTCGGTGCAAAAGGTAACACTGGAACTAAAAAAAGCAGGAAAAAGTGGCAATGACCGCCGTTATCGGTAACGGACAATGACACGATCACGCCCCTTAACGGCCTGAGCACCATCTCGCGGTCGTCGCCGGCAATGCGAGGGCGGCGCGGGTTAGTCGGGAAACACGCCCGGCATGGGGGCGAGGTTGTGCAACTAGTAGGGATTGTTGCATTGTGCCGACATGATCAAAAGTGCCGCCACCATCGTTGTGTTTGTCTGCTCAAAATGCGGGGCCGGATATCAAGCAAAACAGCAGCGATTTCCCGGCGGAAGCACTGGTAGCTACGAATGCTCGGTGTGCCGTTCTGAGGTGTATTTTTGGGAAGGTGATTTCCATTTTTTTGACTGGAAGCCCGTCGAGACGGGCTGACGCAAGTTTACGACGTACGACCGTAGGCGAACGAAATATGCCCAGAATGGCCCGCCGAATTTACGTCGGCGACCAGGCACAGCATTTTTTAACGACCTACGGCCTATGATCGATGCAATCGCGAAACCTCCCCGGCCGCCGCGGGGAGCGCATAGCCGGCGGGCGTTTCGCTTATTGAATTTCCTTCATGATGCAGCGAAGCAGTTCATGACAGAGCAACGCAAGGCAAATCGCGTCGTATTTGAGAAGGGATTTGCGGCCAACATGATGGCGATCGACGGTACTTGGCGCCGCCCCTGTACAATGTTGGACGCATCGGATACCGGCGCCAGACTTTCAATAGATGGCTCGATGGAAGGTCTTGCTTTGAAGGAGTTCTTTCTGGTGCTTTCCACTGTTGGAAAAGCTTATCGGCGCTGCGAACTCGCGTGGGTCAATGGCAATCAAGCCGGGGTCTATTTTATCAAAGCGGGCGCAAAGAAGAAAAAATCAGAATAGCGCGCGACTTAAACGATGTTTTGACACTTCGCGAGTATTCGGGGGAACGAGCGAGCCGTCGCTGGGGCCATCAGCGGCGGCTTTTTTTGTGCGCCGGTGCCGTATCGCGACGCATTTGTGAAGGCGCGATCGGCTAGGTGCTTGTTGATGCTTCGGTGAGAGTGGCGGGTCTGAGACCGACCTACCAAGCGCGAACCGTCGTTTAGTCCGATGGTGTCCTTTGTGCTTCCATCAACTTGCCGATCCGGCGTTCCGCACGAAAACGGATTCCTGAGGCGTCGACCTCAAGCTGTTTATTTTCGTCTGTCGGGGCATATGCGCGCATGGCCTCGAGATCGGTCTCAGATATCCTTTACGTCGTCGACCGTCTTGGCCTCGGCAACTGCGCGGCATGCAGCGTCGTATCGAAGCTCAAGGCCGTCACCGTGATTTGGAGAGCTCATTTCTGCGTGAAGGGCTTGAGCCTGATTATCGTGATCGGGGCGAGGACCGCCGGGTGGGTCTTCGGAAAAACGAAATCAGCGCCGATCGTTCTGGTCCGCCCCGATGATAGGCACTTTTTCAAGTGCTTCCCCCCCGGCGGTCATGCCCACGCCAGCTATTCCTGCGCAAAGCCGATCGTCATGCTGAGCGGCGCCAATGCGCCGGCGATCAGGCGTCGGTTTACGCCAGCCTTAGCTCCAGTTAGTCGAACCAGCGCTTTCCCTGATCGGGCTGTGCTGCGGACCATCGCGAAGCTTCATAAGGACATCATAAAATCGCCGAGCAAAGATCACTCGGCCACATCGTAAAGCCGCTTAAGTCGCTCGGTGATGAGGTCGCAAAATTCCTGCAGCTCAACTTTGTTGGGCAACGGACCGATCCTGGCGCCAAATGACAGCCATGAATTCCAGGGGTTGGACCCATAAACAGTAACGCTAATCCCGTGCGTCGGGCAGCCCGCCACTTTCCCCAAGTCAGCAAGAATCATCGCCGCTAGATCATCAGCGGCTTTCTTTTCTTTAACGGCGTGAGCCTGACCAAAGCTCGCGTATGGCGACGGATTTTCAGGTTGGCTGGACCGTTCGGGGCGCGGCTCAACTCGCTCGGTCACAACGTTGGCGGTTGGCGTGTCAGCAACTAACCCTTCGGGTTTTGGGGTTGCTTCCTGCGCTAGCCGCATCGCTAGTTCCAATAATTCTGGGTCGGTCACAGCGTTCCCATCGGTTATTAACCCCGGCCTCAATGCAGACCTATGACCGCGCAGCGTTCTTGATCAGGGTGAAAGCTGCATCCGTAAATTCCCCGTCGGCCAATATTTTATCGGCCCAGTAAAGAACAGGGAGGGCAATAGCGATGCTTCCCAAAAGCTTCATATTCGATGTGATTTCCGATAGTTGGCCGAGCGCGTTCCTGGACCGATCGAAAAACAAACACCTTCCTTCATCCTACTTAATGAAAAGTTGAACGCAATATCTGTTCACTTTTTAATTTGGGGGGTCCGCTCAGCCGTCGGCGGGTCTGGCATCGACGGATGCCAGGCGACTAATATGGTTACGAGGGGCGTTTCGGAGTTCGCGGACATTTCTTTAAAATGTCCTACCAAGGCCGTTCAATTCTAGGGCTGAGATTGGGTCAAAACCTTAAAATTTGAGGAGTATTAAAGGTCTTATTGAACTAAACGAGGTGGGAACTCAAATGGTCGAAGTATTTGCAATCGGGTGTTTCGTTGTCGTAGTCGCCGCACTCTCAGCGAGAATCTATGAGCGACGATTGGACGTTCTTTATGGCGGTTATGTTACACCGTCTTTTCGACAGCGTTGGTCTGCTATTGCTGGACTGGAAGAAGCATAATGCCCGTCTCTCAATTCTGTGAGTTCGGGGCAAAATACCATCCGATGGTAGATGCTGTCTGGTCTGTTCTTGAAGCTGCGAACGATCTCCGGGATACCGAGGTTGTTGAAGCATGTCGGCGGATTATCGACGCGAAGCTGCGCGGCGGTTCAGAAGCTCAATCCGATCTTTTTGTTGTGTCGAGCTTTTTCAGCTAGCATACTTAGTCCAGCCTCGAATGTACCGGGTACGCCCGCCGCTAAGGCGCAGTTGATCACTGGGCGGTTCTTCCTCGATCACAATGCGGACGCTGGTTCGCGCGCCCGGTTCTGCTGCCATTGTCGCGTTCGTAGCAACTATGGCCGGCACGAAGCCGGTTGGCTGTACGTAAGGGACGCCGTCGATGATATCGTGCGCGTCGCCCAACTCTCCAACACGATCCGAAGCTTCTAGTCGTCGAACTAGCACCGTCGCCGGACCGTCTCGACGACCTCTAACCGATCAGTCTGAGTACTGTGCTTATGAACGTCCATAAGGACTGTTACAGCGCAATCGACCTAACCCATGGCGATTCATAGCGAAGCGAATCAAGGAAAAACCGCCTACTTTTCGTCAAACGGCGACACTGGAACGGGGCCTATGCGTGTGCGCTTGATGCGCTTTATCTCCATAGGCAGCCCGTCAGACTGATACTCTAGTTCAAACTTGCTACCGTTCGAACTGGTTGCGCTACAAGAGATCGTGGACATTTGGCGCGTTATAAAGCTTCCGTTTTGTTTGCAGATACCGCCTGATGGCTCGATCAAGGGGACGGGTAGGCCATCGGCCTTCGGCCTGTCCTTGGATTTCAGCTGCATTCGATCGATCGGCAATTCGTATAATTCGCCTGCTCTGCGGCCGTTGTCGCCTGAGAACGTAATGGTGTGGCTATCGTCGACGGGGTCGTCTATTGCGACCGTATAGTTAGCGCGACCGTCCTCCGTCTGAAAGAATGCAACCGCCCTGCAATTGAAACTTTGCCCTGCGATCTTGAATGTTGTGCATTTTCCCGACATTAGCGCGAAAATTATGGCGTCGGGTTCTTGCGGGTTGGCTTCGTCCGCGACCAGCCTGTAGAGCGCAGACCTTACTCCATGAGAGGGCTGCCACATGGCATAACTACGAAATGGATCGGCGAGTGAGAGGGCCGCATAAATGGCCGTGGCAGCAGGTAACGTCTTCCAGCAGTAGTTCAATTTTGCAACCCACCCTGTAGACCACACTAATCCACGCCTGAACGGGCTTGTAATAGCCTTACTCGTTTAGGCGGCCAATCCGGTTTTCGTATTGCAAGGCGCTTGGCCACAGCGGAGGTCATCTGGGTACCGCGATAGCCTTTATGGCCCTGGGGGGATTCTTCAGCTTTGCGGGCTTCAGCCATTGTTGGCCAAACAACGACGTCTCTGTCCTTCCCCGATTACCGAAGATACGGCATCGACTCCGGGAGCAGGGCTCAGGCAAGCAAGAGTCGCTCAGCCTGGTCCGCCACGCTTTATGGCCCACAACGGTTTGTCATTCAAGAATTAACCCTCTCGATAAAATTGGCCTGAATTAAATCTGCTATAATTGACGAAATATTAAATTTTGGTTTAAAGGTGTGGAGAGATCTCTATTTTAACGCGGGGCAGAACTTGACGGGGCGCCGTCGTACCCGAATCGTCAACATGGACAATGATGCTTCTTGGCTTTGCCGGGATTGGATTCGAAGCCTTCCGTTGGAAATCAGAGCAAGCATGCCAGTGGGATCTTCGTCTCGCATCGATCACCGGCATTGATTGCTGAGAGAGGCGCTACAGCAATTTACCAGACGTCTATTTCGACCGTGGGCTTTGTTTCTTCTAGGGTGCAAGAGGTTACTATGTTTTGGCTCATGGCTTTTGTGATCACGAGTGTCGTGCTCGCTACAGTAATGTGGCGTTTCGAACGGCATTTGGAGAAGCTGAGCGGGCCCTGGATTCTGGAGTAGACGCGCCCTCGGCCAGGATTGAAATACACAAACGAAATCGAGCAGAAACTTGTTAGCACGCGTGCCTCCCTGGTCCGAACAGAAAACACAAGCCGTTTCACTAACGGGATTCAGTAAATGATCGAGTCAAGAACCAACGAGGTTAACGGTGATGTGGCAGAGATCATCGCGAACCTTGCGTCCAGCGGTATCGTCGCCGTCGTCGAGCTCATTACAATTTTGGTCGAAAGGCGGGCCGTCGATCCGAAGCACGCCCGTGATATTCTTTCGACGATGGCGAAGCATTCCAGTCTGCAGACGATGTTGCCAGCGATCGAGCGGAGAACCAGGTCATTTATGGTTCAGCCCAATCGCAAGGGGCCACGAAGGCGTTAACGGAGCCGCACTTCCTCCAATCGTTGTAGTTCAGATCGCATTGCGGAAGTACCCGGGCAGTAACAGCCGCTGGCGGACTGGATCTGAGCAAAACGAAGGACGGCACCAATCATTCGCCGAATTAATCCCTCACGGCTCGCCAGCTGTTTGGTCCCAGAGCCATCAGGACCGCGGTGCAACGTAACTAACCTGATCGATTAGAAGGGCATCTCACCGCGAGTTACGCCAGACGCGAGTCGACGTTCAAATCCAAGAATCGAAATCATCGAAATCGTTCTGGGCGGGGAAAACCGCAAGCCGGATAGCATCTTCGATTTCGCACAGGGCATCACACCGCTTACCTGGACCGAATCTCATCAGGACGCGAGGCTTGAACTGGAGAGAACGGTAAAGCGCTTGATGGAGCGCACAATCTGAGGCTTGGGCCGCGCAATCGGGATCGGTTGCGCGACTATTTCCCTGTCGCCAATGCCTCGCCGCTGGGCCGGAAAGCCGGTCCGGCTCTCGAAAAATAAGGGCCTACTGCTATAGAGATAAGCCTCAGATCCAACTATTTCCGTTTGGCAGGTTTAGTTCGTTCGGTCCGCGCCTCTTCATCCGGAAGAATAAGATCGACGTGACTAACGCCCAACGTGCTGGCGAGCTCAAATAGGGTTACGACCGTTGGGTTACGGTGGCCGCGTTCCAAATCGCTGATGTATTGTTGGGTGAAGCCGGACATTTCGGCGAACTTTTCCTGCGTGAAGCGTTTCTGCTTCCGCAGTCTTGCGAAATTCCGACCGACTAACTTGCGCATGTCCATCCGCGCAAATTGCGGCTTTACATACTATGAGGTTTATCCCCTATAATATGTATCTTGGTCCCTCGCTGGTCACCGGGTCGGACTGGCGCCTCAAGGGATTAGAATCGTTCACTGTTTGCCGGGGTATTCATGAAGAAGCCGGAGCTGGACCCGATCGTCGCGGATATTGCGCCCACCGATTCGGCGCTGACGCCCTATGATGAGCAGCATGTCGTGACCTACACGCGCCTTTTGCAGGCTGAGAGCGAGGGGGCCGACTGGCGAGAAGTTACACGAATAGTGTTACGTATCGATCCAGAGCGAGAACCCGACCGCGCGCACAATGCATACCTGACTCATCTTGCGCGCGCTAAGTGGGTTACAGAGCAGGGCCGTCTCTTCCGGGATGCTGGCTCGAAGTAGAAGAAATCTACCGACCCTATATCCATCGTCAGCACGATTTTCTTCGGCTGATTGGTGGTCATCCCGGAGCACCACGTGGTGCCAAAATAGGGGCTTCCTACAACCCAATCGATCAGAATTATTGCGCTGCAATCCTCGTTAGCTGTGTGAATGGGGCGGAAGCAATGCCTGAGTTCGACTGGCGGTCGCCGGAATCCTACAAGAGCCTGCAAAATGCTGACATCACCGACATTGCCTGGGAATGTCTTCGTCGCAACGTGGATTACCGACGCGACTACGAAGCGATGATCGCCAACAGTTGTGATGGCGAGGCAACCCCGGAATTCCGGAGGAGGTGGGGCATCTGCTTTCGCTCATGACCCGCAAGAGTCCTGTGGCAAGCAAGTTATCTTTTGGGCGCCAGAGGTTCTGCCGACTGTCGTTCCAGTTGCAGCAACCACGTCGCGCCTTAAGGGTGACACGCCTCAGCCACTGCTCGATCTTGCGGCCGGTCAGGTGCGGCGCGCCTCCGATGGATGGCACGCCATCCTTCGTGTGGGCACGCTTGAGCATCGTGTCTGGCTAAAAGAGCCGCCCGCTATCGGTACCAACTATGTGGCGGAGTTGCCGTTTGACAGCGATTTCGACGCACGCGCTTATGCTGCCCGAAGGCTTTGGCGCGCAATCAATGGGCGCCCTCCAGGACCTGCTTTTCACCAGCTATCCAAACAGAGACGCGAACGGCTCAGCGCCGCCATTCGCGCGCTCGATGCGCGCGGGGCTGGTAGCACTTATCGTGCGATCGCCGAGGTCTACTACGGCAAAAAGCGTATCCCGGATCGCGCCTGGAAAACGCACGATCTGCGCAATCGAACCATCCGTCTCGTGCAAGGCGGTCTCGCATTGATGCGCGGCGGCTATCGCGAACTTCTGCGCCCCAAGCGCAGAGACAAGTAGTGCCTCTTCGGGGATATCGAAAATCACCCCCCGATTATCGGCATCCCCCTGCGCGGGCCTGCTCCTCCATGATGACCGCACGCCCGCCGACACCACCGCCGGTACGCGTCGTCATCAAAGAGTTTTCAAATGCCCGATCCAATGGCCGGCTTACCGCCGCGATTCCTGCGCACGCCAGAGGCTGCACGACATCTGAGCCGTTTCGGCTGCACCCTTGAGAAGCACCGTGCGTACGGCACAGGACCGATCTATCGGAAGATCGGCGGTCGCGTCGTCTACGGGCTGGATGATCTGAAGGCTTGGGCTGATCTCGGCGCCAAGACATCGACCTCCGATCCAGGCAAGGCCAGCCATGGAAGCCGTACCGGCATAGGCTCAACGCATTGCACAGCCGTGCCGCCGGCCAGACGCACCGGTGCTTCGCGATGAACACGAACTCCATGTCGCTTCCCTCGCGAAGAAAGCTGCGGACTTTTTTTAGGATACCCGCTCAGCTAGCTGTTGACCTCGCGCCGGAGCTGCTCGATCTCCAGATCGACCTTCTGCCCATGGCCGGTGAACGAGTGAGCCCGGTCGAAACCGAACTCCTTCACCATTTGCGTAGAACGTTATCATGAACGTCCAGGTCCCACGAAGACCCGCGGTCCCTGATCAGCTTGACCGCCTCGACCTTGAACTCTCGACTGAATGTGCATCTCTGCAGGACCCGCCTCTGGCTTCATGAAACACCTGAACTTGGTGTCCATCGAACCGCCAGCAGCTCAATCAGCTGTCCACGCGCCCCCAAGCCCGATCAAAATCATAGCGAGCGTTACGCTTAAGTTACCCGGGCGAAGCAATTGATGCAGCGCGTTTAATCGCGTCTCGATTGAGGCTTTGGGCCGGTTTCGCCATCTAACGTCGTTTTGCCCAGTATCGGACCGGGTCTATCAGGTAACGCTCCAGCCAATTGTCGCCGGACAAAACGACCAAGATCATCCAACGGCAGACCTTGTTCGGATGACTTGCTTCGGATGTTGACCGATCGGGTAGGTCGAGCGACGATTTGCTTGGCTCTGGCTGCTGCTTCTGCCAGGCAAACCTGCTTTCGCAATTCGTGTACTTCCGACATGACTTTGGGAAGATTTAGATCCGTCCGCCCATACTGAAAATGACGTTTTTGAAGATTTACTTTCTGTCCCATTGCAACCCTCCAGCAGGACGAAACAGGTGCAGCCTACATGGAGGATGTCTTCTGCACAACGTTCGACATAAGTCGAAGACAAAGTGTTCCAAAAATGGAACCTCAGCGCAAAATCAGGATCGCTATGCTGCAGTTGTAAAGTTGATCGACCGCGACTTTGGATGGCTTCTGCGGCCAACTTAATCCGGTACCAACGATAGAAGACCATCATGAGATCGAAGGCTGGGGAGCCGCAGCCGCGAGAATCCGTTCAAGGTGGACGAAGTCACATCCGCTCGCTTGCGTATCCTAACTTTTCGCAACGCTCCATCAGCAGGGATCCTGGGGGAGGCGGATAAGCGGTGACATTCCTTTCGTTTCGAGCAGGCGGTGCGCGGTTTTCCCATGCGTTACGCACCTCTCTGTTAGCCGTCCGTAGCAGATTTATCCCACTCGCGCTTCCTTCCGACAGGCTGACCTCGGTGACGCTCCGCGGTCCTCCGCGCTCAAGCATTTTGGTCGGGCATAGTTGCTACGATCGCAAGGTCGCAGTCCCGAAGCGCCATGTCGTATTCGCCGGTGTGCCTGCGCTTTGTCAGCGCTTCGTTTTCGCGCGAGCCAGCCTCAGCGCACGACAGTTCCAGAATTAAGCGGCGGTCGCCCCATCAAGCTTAACACGCGAGTTCAATTGCGCTCGCGTCAAGTTGCAGGAAGTTAACTCGGCGACAGAGGTAGGGGCAAGCGGACAGACGATGGGCTCAAAATCGAAACAAAAATCGATGGACCGATCGACCGTGACTACGGCGTCAACACTGACATCACGAGTTAAGGAATTGAGGACGTTGCGAAAGCATGTCCGCGAGTTGGAGATATCGCGCGGTTTGAAGAGCCGCTCGACGAGACTGTCGAATGCCGTTCAAGGATAACGATTATGAATAAACGCGAACGGGGCGACATAATCTATTCAATTACTGCAAGCGCATTGGTCTTCGGATTTATCGTAATGAGGATTTTATCCCGTTAGCCACGAGTGACCCTTCGTCTCAGCTGATCAGCCCTGCAAGAAGTTCTTTTTGCGGCCGACGGGCGCGATGGGATCCTATGGTAGGCGCTCAATTGCGATGAGCGAGAAAACATGGTGCAGCAGGCGGCCTCATCGACGACGCATCGAAAAAGTCTTCTTGGTGCTTGCGCAAAAGCGGGATTAGTTGGCGTGCTCTGACAATCCAGATACGACTAGCTTTCAAGCCAACTCGATGCTGGGCGAGGGAAGGACCTGACGAGGCGGGCCATGGTCATCTTATTCCCGTTGATCGCCTTCTTCGTCTGCCGGCTCGCGCTTTTCGCCGCGCTGGAGTCTTTCGCGCATCCAAGGTCTTGTTGCTTTGGGCGCGGCGCCAGTCCTGCCGGTAAGGCGCTGCCCGGCTCGATGACTGGTATCGCAATTGGGCGGTCAATTTCGATAAGTCGCGCGCCGCCCGGTTTGACCCACCGGCGATTACTGGGGTGCCCGGGCCCCCGAACGTATCGAGAGCGATCTAGCCACGGTGAGAGCAGTCCATCAAGGCCTCCTTGACCCTGGCAACCGGCTTCCAGCCGGATGCCAGGGGATGGTTTCGTCGCGATCACTTTCAAAACAGTTGGGTTTTCCTTGCAGGATGCAGCAAGACCGAACTAGGCTGTCTTACGTGACTAAAGCGGGAGTGACGGCATTGGCGACTGGCATAGTAAAATGGTTCAATTCGACTAAGGGATACGGATTTATTCAACCAGACGGGGGCGGCAAGGATGTGTTCGTCCATATCTCCGCGGTCGAAAAGGCTGGCCTTAGCGGTCTCAATGAGGGTGCCAAGGTGAGTTACGAAGTCGTTTCGAATCGCGGCAAGGAAGCGGCTGAAAACCTTCGCGTCGGTTGAGGCCTGTCTGGCTTACACTTTCGGAGCCGACCTGTGATGCGGGTGATATCCGCTGAGCACGGGAGGATCGGCTGACGTGCCGGTCTGCGATCCATTAAGGCGGACCGCTTGATAGGGAGTTGCCTAAAACGCCGGTCCCGTCCGTTTGCATTTGCGGTTCCGCACCATGGCGGCATGAACTTGAAGCGCGACAGCCATTGCACCACAAAGCCCTATTGTTCGAGATGATGGCTGACTTTATCACATTCGTATGGACCGGTTATCATTCAACCGTCTTTTAGATCGACAATTTTGGCTGCGTTTAAAAAGATGTAATTGGATTTGGATGAGTAGAAATATTCGAAACTCGCAATCGACTTCAAACGATACTTCAGAATTAGACGGGTCTATTTTGCCGGCTCCTGGTGAAGCTGGCCTATGCGACCCGCTCGACATTGCAGATTTCTTGAATCGGGCCTTTCAGACGTCTGATCTTCAGATCATCCTGCAGGCGTTTAGCTCCGTGGTTAGAGCGCAAAATGTCCTCGCTTTGGCGGAGCTTACGGGATTGCGCCGCGAGGGCCTTTATCGAACATTTGATGGTGACAACGATCCGCGATTCGGCCGGGTCTTCCGGTTGCTCGCAGCAATGGACATTCAACTCATCGTCAAGGCGCTCCCACCAAAACCAAAGCCACCTCGTCCAAAACGCGGACCGCCGTTTCAGAAGAAATCTGGCGCCACTGTCAGGAAACGCGCGATATCCAGTTCGTCCATATTTGATCAGATGAAAGGGCGAACTCCGCGATGAATGCGACCGTTGAGGCGCCGGATTGGATCAGTGCCTTCGTTGTAACCATAGTTGCAACCAACTCGACCACACGCCCGTTGCGGGTGCTGGCACTTTTAAACGAATAAAAGACGCGACCCTTTCGTGATTGCACTGCCAGCGCCAGTCGTTGCTTCGGTCCAGCTTCCAAATTAGGCGTGAAGATCCGCATTGGTCGGGAGATGCCGTGACGCCGACGATGGTGCTGCGGGCGCTGAAGGCCGGCGCGTGACTGGCCCGTCTGGCGCGACGCGCGTGATGGTTGCGACGCGGCCGGTCGACGTCGCAAGGGGGCCGAGGGTCTGTGGTGCTGGTCCGCGAAATCATGGCGGCCGATCCGTTCTCGGGCACGATTTACGTGTCCCGTGCAAGTTGACCCTACGCTCAACAAAAAAGCCGCCCGAAGACGGCTTGATCGCTGTTTGATCGGCACCTAACCGAATGCGGTATTGCGTCGGCGGTAAGTCATAAAGCCTACGCCAGCGAAGCCAAGGATCATCATCGCCCAAGTTGAAGGTTCGGGGACCGCGCCCACTCCGACGCTTGAGTAATCGTGACCGCTAGCCGATGCTTCGATCTGGTTCGAGCGACAGCGTTGAAGCTAGATCTCCGCTCGCGAATGCCACTGCCACGCGGAGTCAATGATTGACTTGAAGTCATGCTGGGGACTCCAGCCCAATATCTTGCCAGCGACAGAATTATCGGCGACTAGTTCGGGAGGATCACCGTCTCGCCGTAAGGCACGCTCGATCGGTAGGGGCTTTCCGGATACGCTTTCCACTGCCTCGATGAGTTCTTTGACGCTGGTTCCTTTTCCGGTTCCCAAGTTGAGCGAAATGCTTTTGCCTCCCGATAGCAGATATTTTACTGCGCGAACGTGGGCGTCCGCCAGATCCATCACATGGACGTAATCGCGAATGCATGTGCCGTCCGAGGTGGGGTAGTCTGATCCAAATATTTTGAAGTGAGACCTCATGCCTTTGGCGGCCTCGATCGCCAGCGGAATTACGTGTGTTTCGGGATCGTGCCATTCTCCCAGGGCATTTTTTGGCTCCGCCCCGGCGGCATTGAAGTATCTGAGGCAAACCGATCTGAACTCCTTATACTTGCTGAGTTCTGCCAGTATCTGTTCGACAATCAGCTTGCTTCGGCCATAGGGGCTGATCGGAAGTTGTGGGTGCGATTCCGACATAGGAGTGTGAGCGGGGATGCCATAGGTTGCGCAGGTCGACGAAAAAACCAGCGCGTCGACGCCGGCACTGAGGGCGGCCGCCAGAAGTGTCAGTGATCCCGAGATGTTATTGTCAAAAAATGCGATGGGATTTGAGATTGAGTCGCTGACTTCGATTAGTCCTGCAAAGTGAATGATTGCCGCGGGACGATACGCAAGGAAAATTTCATCGAGGCGTCGTCGATCACGTACATCACCCTTTTCAAATGGCCCCCATCGCACAAATTCGAGGTGCCCGTTTGTGAGGTTGTCGAGGACGATCGGTGTAAAACCCTCACGGGACAAGGCCAAACAGGTGTGAGACCCGATATATCCGGCACCCCCAGTTACAAGGATGTTATGCATTGCTGGCTTCCTTCAAGGATCGGTCCTGCCGAACTGCAACAGCGCAGCGAGCTCGCGCCTGATAGGCGCGATCTTGGAAATTGGAGTCCCGGTGTTCGGCTAAAGCTGAAGCAGGACGAGCCCTACTGAAAATAGCAACCAAACCAAGGTTCCGAAAACAAGCTCAAAGGTCTCATCATCTAATGCCATTGCTTATGTCTTTTCGTGTATCCGGTTCATCGGTCAATTCATATCAGAAGCGGCTCGCCTTGGAAGATTGAGCGTGGCCAAGCTGCAAACTCAAACGATGCGACGCGCAGACGAGCGGTCGGCCTAACTGGTTCGACCAGGTTTTGATTGCAAGATGATTGTTCCAATCTGGCTAACCCAGACGCCGACGCAGCCACCCAGCGCTTTGACCATGGCATCGAGAATACGACCGTGACGGTCCGGCGTTAACAGTTGCATCGCTTCCAAACCGAATGAGGATCCAACAATTACAGCCGCAATCACCCATAGGCGCTTGGGATACCCCACTCCAAGAGCTAGTCCTGCCAATCCAAAGGCGACAAAATGCTCTAACTGAGCATTGTTAACAGCAACCACGGGGCGAGCTTCAATGGGTGATAATGTTGCATATGCGATAAATGCGAGTGTCAGCCAACCAATAATGCTCGATATCTGCCTAATCATCGAAGATAACTAGACTAAAATCACAGAGATCTCAACGCCTGCTTCTCTTCCAATACCCGGCGGCGTGACCTCGAAACATGCCTTAACCCAATTCCCCCCAAAATCGATCCGTTCGCAAAGACGGTCCCGATCGACGGATATCACTCGTCCAGAATCCAGATTCCCTTGGCATTTAGTGCTTCGATCAGCCGCTCAATATCTGCCTGGTTCGCTGTGGGCGGCACCAATTCGTCGATCTGCACAAATGTAATTTGCCCACTTTCCTGGGCGAGAATAACCATCTTTCGAACGATTTCCGACCAATCCATCTGCTCCCCTTGGACGAGGCAACCGAATTAAAGCGGCGGTCAGCAACAGTATTATCGGTGACACGAAGTTGAGGTCGCTTCCGCCACCCCGTCAATCTAAAGTCAATTGTGGCTGTCCCTACGATACGCGAAAGCTCGAGAGAATTACAGGGGCGGGCTGGAGTTTAATGACCGAGGCCGGAGCGTGCCCACAAGCGCTGCTCACGTTGCTGGGCGCAGACCAATCCGGCAGTGAATGCTGCCTGAGCGCCTTTCACGACTGCATAACATTCTTCGAACGGTTTATTTTCGTATGATGATATTGGCGCGTCTGGAGGTGGTTCTCGAATCTGCTTTCAACCTGCTCTATTGCGAGAGCTTCTTGTAAATCCATCGGCGGCCATCATGACGGCGCCAAACGCGACCCCAAGCTAGTCGCCCCGTAATCGTCCGCCGCGGCATGAGAACAGTCCAGACGTGCCAAGTGGTTGCCCATTCCGGCTTGGATCCGTTTACGATACGCAGCACGTCGTCCTGGCCAAAACTCATCTTCGATTCCACTAATCAGGCAAAACCGCAAAGCGTAATATGATCGTCTGACGGCCGTGCTGGGGCAGCGCCGTGCCGAGAAATTGTCTGTGACCTATCTTATCGTGTCGACCTGCCGTCGCCACCACTCTCGAATGTTAAGCTAAAGCGTTAAGCCTACCGGGCGGCCAGCTATGTCCGTCGAGAGAATGCAAGTTCTTCTGAGAAGAACAAGACGTTTGGTTAAAGGTCGAGACGGTCGGGCCTGTAACAAGCAGGCAGTGCAAGATCGATCGAGAAACAGCATGGACAAGTTGGCTGCAGGGCGGGCCAAATTGGACTGTTTTGAACTTGCCAAATCACCGCTTCGGAGAAAGCAGTTTCGGGACATCAAGCGAGTCTAGGTCCCTAAAAGCAGGCAGCGCGTCAGAGCTTTGTCTGATTCACAATGATAAGTCGGAAAATTGAGAAGAAGCCGCTTTTGAGCGGCTTCTTCTCTTTCGAGATCGGCTTGCGATTTCCCAGATGGCTTAAGCTGCTGCCTTGGATGGGCGGATTCGAAAATCTTCGATTCGCTTTCCCGACTTTAGCTGCGTGCTTAGCCAGCGCGGCCGTTTACCGCGTCCCGCCCACGTCTGTGTCGGTTCTTTTGGATTCCTGAATTTTGGAATAACCGGTGGGTATGGTCTTCGCTCAGGTGCGGGGGTTGACTGCTCTGGATGCGCCTTCCTGAGTGCATTCAGGCGCAGTTCAAGCATTTGCGTCTCTGCAGCCAACTTCTGCGCCAATTTTGCAGCGATGCTTTCGTGAAGCAACCACAGTCGGTCGGTTGATAGTGATTTAAGGTAAGCCTGCTTCATGAAGATCCCCAATCATGATTGCGAATGGAGCTGTCATGAAATATGTGCGGAGTGGTCAAATAAGGCCTCCGATGTGCAAATTTGAAGGCAGAATGTGGCGAGCATTGGTTTTGCGCGTTGCGTCGTTTTCCGACGCGGGGCGCTCTATGCGTCCAGCTGGTCGGTATCGCTACACCGGCGACTGCTCGCAGACTGTAGCCTGAAGGCGCAACTGTTTTTCAAGCATTTTGGAAACGGGTTTAATCCGTAATCCAGGGTCCGGTCCGCTTCTTCAAGTGCCGTTCAAAACACCACATGAAGCCAGCAAGCGTGACAAAGACGATAGCAAAAGCAAAGAACCAGAGCATACTGACCTCTTACCGGTCGTAAAGGCGCAGATCCGCCAAGCAGATGACCGTCCGAGATGTTGTCGCGGCCGACGCAGCGGGCGTCGCGGAACCTCCCGGCGCAAGAGAGGTAACGAATAACGGCTCCAAGGCCACAGGATTCGCACGTTAAGCTTGACGTGGCCGCAGGCCACTTCGAATCTGCAAGTTGATTGCCTGCGATGCACGTCAGATCGGCTACCCTAACCAAGGCGGGCCGCCTTCACGAGGGAAGCGACCTGAAGTTTGTCTTCATCGCGAACCATCGGGCCAGCGGCGCGACCATGCTATGCGATGGAGGTCCCGGTCTGTTTCCATGCCTGCCCGATCGCTCCGCGCCAGATCCCGAAGCGATGAAGCGGTTTGCCACGTCGACTTGATCGAACTTAGTCGCTATCCGCTACGTCCAGGCTTACTGCTTGCGATGACCGCAGCGCTGACGTGCGATCAACGCCAGGTCATCGAAACGTTGCTCGCAAAACCTGAGCGGGCCAGCAGCCGCGCCGCAGCTAATGCAGTCCCGCGCGGCGAAAACCTTCCAGATAATGCTCGCGATCGGCGTCAAGCTTCCACGGCAGTTGGGTCGCGATCCAGGCCAGCGAAATATTCGGCTGGGTCCGGCGCAATTCCGCCAACGCCGCCTTGGCGACGTCGATCTGACCGGCCATGCCGGCCGCGACCGTCAGCACGCGGTAGGCGCCGGTGAGATCGCCACGTTGCCGGGTCGCCTCACGCGCCAGCGTCATCGCTTCACTATAATTCTTTCCGACGAACTGGGCGTAGGCAGCGACGCCGTGATAGATCGCCGAAGACGGGTCGCGCGGGCTCTGGCGAATGGCGCGTTGCGCGGCGGCATAGGCGTCCTGCCAGCGACCGCTATAGCACAGCGCCAAAGCGTAGTAGCCTTGCGCCAGCGAGAAATTGGGGTTGAGCTGCAGCGCCCGTTCAAACTCGGACAGCGAATCGTCGAGCCGCCGGGTCGAGAAATAGACGCTGCCGAGCGCGGTATGCGCCCAGGCGTCCTCGCTGTCGGCCGAGACGGCCGCCAACGCCGCCCGCTCGGCGGTGGGCGCGGCGGATGCGATATCGGTCCATCCCAGATGCACGCCGAACATCTGGTTGGTCGCGATCAAGGCCTGCGCCTGACCGTAGTTCGGATCGATCGCGATCGCGTTTTCCAGCAAGGCCTGCGCGGCGGCACTGTCCGTTCGCGTTACCCGCCAGTGATGCGACAGCGCCCGCATCACCAGATCCCAGGCGTCCACGTTGTTCGGGGGCTTGCGCCGGCTGCGAAAATTTTCCGCGGCATAGATCTGCGGCTCGATCGCCATCACGATGGCGTCGGTGATCTCGTCCTGCACGGCAAACACGTCGGTCAGGTTGCGGTCGTAATGCTCCGCCCAGATGTGGCTGCCGGTCGCGGTGTCGTTGAGCTGCGCGGTGATGCGTACCCGATCGCCGCTCTTTCGCACGCTGCCCTCGACGACGTAGCGCACGCCGAGTTCGGCGGCGATCTGCCGCATGTGCACCGCCTTGCCCTTGTAGGTGAACGACGAGTTGCGCGCGATCACGAAGAACCAGCGCAATTTCGACAGCGCGGTGATGATGTCCTCGCTGATGCCGTCGGAAAAATATTCCTGTTCCTGGTCGTCGCTCATGTTGTCGAACGGTAGTACGGCGATCGCCGGCCGGTCCGGCAGCGCTAACACCGGCCGCGGCTGTGCGGCGCCTTCCTGCAGTGCGGCGGCGGGCGGACCGCCGTCCGAATGCTTGTTCACGGCGCCGACGAAGCGAAGGCCCTTGCGTGGAAAGGTCCGGATCAGCTTCTGCTCCTTGCCGTTGTCGCCGACGGCGTTTCGGGCGGCGTTGATGCGGCTGTCGAGCGTCGAATCCGACACGATCCGGCCGCCCCACACCAGCGCAATGAGATCGTCCCTGCTGACGACCTGATCGCGGTGTTTCAAGAGATGGACGAGCAGATCGAACACCTGCGGCTGCGTCGCGACCAGCTCGCTGCCGCGCCGCAACTCGCGACGGCTGGTATCGAGGGTGTGATTATCAAAGCTGAATGTCACGTGCGTCATCGTATCTTTCTCAGGAAATAATCAAGTCAACCTCAAGCAACAGGCAAAGTCTTCCGGTCGTGTATCCCGCATAAACCGGGAGTTGCGATCCAATTGCCTGCAGCGGAGACATTTTTATGGCCGAAATCCACGCTCTTGGCCCGGCGGCGCCGGGAAATCGAATGCTCAAATTGACTGCATTTCTATTCGGCGCTGTGGCCTATCTCACATTTCTCTTCACGATTCTGTACGCCATCGGCTTCGTCGCGGGCCTTGTCGTGCCGAAAGCCATCGATACCGGCGCGAAATCGACCGTATTTGAAGCGCTCGCGATCAACCTCGCGCTGATGTCGTTGTTTGCCGTCCAACACAGCGTGATGGCGCGCAAATCCTTTAAACAATGGTGGACGCGGTTTATTCCCAAGCCGGTCGAGCGCAGCACCTATGTGCTGCTCGCAAGCCTGACGCTGCTCCTGCTGTTCTGGCAGTGGCGTCCGATGCCGGCGGTGATCTGGCACGTCGAGGAGCCGGAAATGGCCGCGGTGATTAGCGGATTGTCGTTCGTCGGCTGGGTGATCGTTTTCACCAGCACCTTCCTGATCAATCACTTCGAATTGTTCGGATTGCATCAGGTTGCCAACCATCTTGCCGGGCGGGAGATGTCGCCGCCGGTGTTCCGGACGCCGCTGCTCTACAATTTCGTGCGGCATCCGATTTACCTCGGCTTCATCATCGCGTTCTGGGCGGCGCCGACGATGACCGCGGGACACCTGCTGTTTGCGGCGGTGACCACGGCCTACATCTTCGTCGGAATTCTGCTAGAAGAACGCGATCTCACCGCGATGTTCGGTGACGACTACCGCCGTTACCGGGAGCGGGTTTCGATGCTGCTGCCGTGGCGGAAACTGATCTGAAAGGCTCTCAAATTGTCCCTAGGGAGATATGAAATCATGAAACATACTGGAAGCTGCTTTTGCGGCGCGGTCGAAGTGCAGGTCTCCGGTTCGCCGGAAGGCATGGGCTACTGCCACTGCCAGTCGTGCCGGTCGTGGTCCGGCGGGCCTGTGAATGCCTTTACCCTGTGGAAGCCGGAAGCGGTGCAGGTTACGTCCGGCGCGCAGCACGTTGCGACGTTCGAGAAGACGTCGATGAGTCAGCGCAAGTACTGCGCGAAGTGCGGCGGTCATCTGATGACCAATCATCCGACGCTCGGACTGGTCGACGTATTCGCGGCCACGCTTCCGACGCTGGCCTTTACGCCCGGCGTCCACGTCAATTATGCCGAGACGGTGCTGCCGATGCGCGACGGTCTGCCTAAACTGAAGGATTTTCCTGCAGAGCTTGGTGGCTCCGGCGAAATGGTTACCGAATAGGACCGGGTTCGCCGGCAACGGCGCGGCGAGCATTGACCGCTGCGCACTTATCGACGATCCGCACCGCCCGACTGCCTGGATAGACCCAGGGGTCGGGCGGCGGTGTTTTGGAGCGAACCTCACGGTTTGGCCCGGCGGCTGGCTGGGGCGGAGCGGTAAGTCGCGCGCCCGGTTTCGAGAGCTATGTCAGCGGCAACTCCCGCCCTGCAAAATCGGGGTTTGGCGTTGTCCGCAGGCTTCCGCTAAAAGGCCGGGAAGCCGTATTTGCGGCGCTGGCCGCCAGTTTCGCCATGCAAAACAATAAGAGGAAATGCCCGAAATGACTGCAGGACCGCAATTGCCCGAGCGAACGCCGCGCGCAAAGGGCGAACCGACCGCCCTGGATGGTCTGCTGGTCGTCGACTTTACCCGCGTCGTTGCCGGTCCGGCCTGTACGCAAACGCTGGCCGATTTTGGCGCTGAGGTGATCAAGATCGAAAACCCGGACGGGGGCGACGATACCCGCCACTACGAGCACGCGGAAATCGGCGGCGAGAGCGCGGCCTTTATCAGTCTCAATCGCAACAAGCGCGGCATTGCGCTCGATTTCACCAACCCGGCAGCGCTGGAGCTGGCGCGCCAGCTGATCGCGAAAGCCGATGTGGTGGTGGAGAATTTCTCCGGCGGCGTGATGAAGAAATACGGGCTCGACTACGCCTCGGTTGCGCCGACCAATCCGCGCCTGATCTATTGCTCGATCTCGGCCTATGGCCGCAAAGGCGAGTTCGCCCTGCGCCCGGGCTTCGACCCGATCACGCAAGCCGAAAGCGGCTTCATGTCGCTCAATGGCTTTCCGGATGGTGAGCCGGTCCGTACCGGATCGCCGATCGTCGACATGGCGACCGGCATGTCGGCCTGCAACGCGATCCTGCTGGCGTTGATTGCCCGCGACCGGCTCGGCCGTGGCCAGCAGGTCGAGGTCGCACTGATCGACACCGCCGTGGCGTTGACCGGTTTTTACGGCATGGCCTATCTGATCAGCGGCGAAAACCCGGGCCGTTTCGGCAATTCGCCGAACGGCTCGCCCACCGTTGGCGTTTACCAGGCATCCGACGGGCCGCTCTACATGGCCTGCGCCAATGATCGGCTCTACCGCCGTCTGGTGACGGACGTGCTCGATCGCCCCGACCTCGTCACCGATCCGGAATTCGCCCATCGGAAGAACCGAACCGCCAACAGGGAAAAGCTGCGGGGCATCATTGCCGGCATTTTTGCCAGCGACACGCTCGAGCACTGGATGGCGAAGATGAAAAAGGCCAACATTCCCGTCGGCTATCTCCGGACCGTGGAACAAGGCTTCAACTCGCCGGAAGTGCGCGGTCGCGATCGCCTCAGCCAGATCCCGCATCCGACCGCGGGTTCGGTGCCGAACATCGAGACGCCGCTGCATATGAGCTTGACGCCGTCGATCGATCCCGTGGCAGCGCCGCTGCTCGGTGAGCACACCAGGGAAGTGCTGCGCAACACCCTCGGCTACGACGACCGCAGTATCGCTGCTTTGGCCGAGGCGGGGGCTTTCGGCAAGGCCGGAAATACCGACTGAGCAGAAGCGATTTGCAGGCGAGGTAGGGGCAGTCAGACTCCGCCGAGCCTGCGCAACCATATTTTTTCCCGTTGAAGGGCGGCCGCGGTGCGGGGGGCGCGCGGTCACGAAGTTCCCTTGTGTTAGTCCTTAAAATGCGCCGAACTCTGACGTTTTTGGCCACAATCGAAATCGACGCTGGCGCCATGAAAACGCTGGCCTTCATCACGGTTCTTGCGCTGCTCACGATTTCCGGGGCGGCCTATACCGACCAGCTTTTCATGACCGATCAGCGCACGACACAAGGGGCGAACTGAATTCGCGCCTGAAGCACCTTGGGGACGACATTCATGCTTTCGATTGACCAATTTCTGCGGTTCATCAGCGTACCGGCCGTGATGGCGGCCTTCCTGATCGCTTCCCAGGTTTCGGGAGCGGGAATTTTCCACTCCTCGCCGATGCACTTCGCCAGCGAATAGCAGCCCTTCGTTCTCGCACCGGAATAACCCGTTCAAAGCAGTAGCTTTTCCCGTTTCTGCGGCTAATGTGCCGCCAAAACGGGAGAGAAACAGCATGAACGACGGGACCCCCATCCGGCCGACGAGAAATGTCGAGCTCGGTGCCAGTGGCGAAGAATTCCAGAACCTCCACGAATTCGTCAACAAGGCGCGCGCCCGGCTGAACCAGAACGCCTGGGACTACATCGTCGGCGCCTCGGAGACCGAGACGACCATGCGGCGCAACCGGATGGCGCTCGACGAGATCGCGTTCCGGCCGCGGGTTCTGCGCAATGTTGCCAAGGTCGACGCTTCCACTGAGGTCTTCGGCCGCAAATTGCGCATCCCGGTCATGATTGCGCCGGTCGGTGCTCTGGAAATCTTCGATCCTGCCTCTGGCGCCGCCGTGGCGCGCGGAGCCGGTCATTTCGGCGCCGCCCATATGCTGAGTTCAGTTTCCGAGCCGGGACTTGAGGCGACCGCAAAGGCTGCGCCCGACGCGTTGCGCATCTACCAGCTTTATGTCCGCGGCGACGATGCCTTTGTCGAGGACGTCGTCAGCCGCACCATCGAAAATGGTTATGCGGCGTTCTGCCTGACCGTCGACACCGCGCATTACAGCCGGCGCGAACGCGATATCGCCAAGCGCTATGTCCGCGAAAGCCGGATCCGCGCCACCGGCGGCGATTTCCAGAAGGGACTGGAATGGCGCACCGTCAAGCTGATCAAGGACAAGTATAAAATCCCGCTCGTGCTCAAGGGCATTGCCACCGCGGAGGATGCGAAGATCGCGGTCGATCACGGCGTGGACTGGATTTATGTGTCGAACCATGGCGGACGCCAGCTCGACCACGGCCGCGGTTCGATGCATGTTCTGCCGGAAATCGTCGACGCCGTCGCCGGCCGCGCCAAGATCATGGTCGATGGTTCGATCTGCCGCGGTACCGACATTGTAAAGGCGATCGCCTCCGGTGCCGATCTAGTCGGCATCGGCCGCCTGCAGTGCTGGGCGCTCGCTGCCGCCGGCGAGGCCGGCATCGTGCGAATGCTGGAGCTGCTGGAAGATGAAATGATCCGGTGCCTCGGGTTGCTCGGCCTCACCAGCCTCGGTGAGCTGAACAAATCCTGCCTGCATGCGGCGACGCCGACCAATCCGCCTGATGTGCTCAGCGCTTTCCCGTTGCTGGATATCGAACCCTATCGGTACTGAGGACGGCAAGTACCGGAGATCGGTCGGGACGGTGGCTTCATGTGAAGCCGCCGCCTCTCAGGACGCCGAGCGGAATCCGGTCACTCCCGCCGTAATATCATGTGCGTACCAGAAGACGCCGCAGCGAAGACAAAATCTGATCCAAATGTTCCAATAGCTGAAGCGAATGGTGGACAATCCCTTCGCTGAACTCAGCCTTGAAAGAGCTATCGGACTTCGCTGGACGCTGCGAGACATTCAGGCCCGCCGGCTGAAGATGTCGCCCGTCAGCGACGAGGATCTGCGCGTCCTGACCGAGTTCGGCATGATCGAGGTTCGCGACGAGGGGCCGGTGCTGACAGAGGCAGGGACCGCCGTATTGAACGGGTAGCGGTCCGGTTCGCGCCCAAACAAACGACCGGCGCCCGGTTCTGATTCAATCTGAACCGAAAGGCCTCTAGCGTGCTTTCAGAAAGCTCTCCCCGGAGTCACAGGGCGCGCACCGATAGGTCAGCACGTCATAGGTCTGATCGCGCGGCTCGATCGTGGCCAGTCGCATCTGCGCGCCGCACTTGATGCACGGCATCTCTATGCTGGTCTGAAATCGCGTGCAGGTCGGTGTCGGTCGGAAAGCTTGCAGCATCCTATCTCCATGTCCCAAGAGAGACGTAACAAGAGACGCAACGCCACCGACAGTTGAGCCCTAGCCCCGAATCACTATGCCACACTGTTGACTCGATTGGAATCAGGCGGGACGCCCGTATGGTTACGGGCGCTGCAGGAAATAATTCCTTGGTGCCGGAGGCTGCTGGCTGCCTCATGGCGGCCCCCCTTTGGACCATTACGGCGGCAGACGCGGCCCGGAATTATGCTAGCCTCCTAAAGGCGACATTGGAGAAGTGATCATGATCGAACCGAAAATCGAAGTTCCGGCCGAACTGCGCGATCTGGCCGAAAAAACCATTGATCAGGCAGAAAAGGCGTTTGGCATGTTCTTCGATGCCGCCGGCAAGTCGATGACCTCGATGCCGGGTGCGGGCACGGAGATTTCAAAGCAGGCGCTGTCCTTCACCGAGCAGAACATGAAGGCTGCGTTTGACCACGCCCGGAAACTGGTTCATGCGACCGACCTCCAGGAAGCGATGCGGATCCAGTCGGAATTCCTGCGGAGCCAGTTCACCAACGCCGGCGAGCACATGCGGCAGATCACCGGCGGCGTGATGTCGGCCGCAAAGGATGTGACGAAAATCAAACTCTGAGAGCTAGCGCCGTCGCGCGATTGCCACACCGAACAGGAAGGCGACGAACAAGCTCGCAAGCGGTGCTTCGCGGGTAATTGCGCTGACGGTGGAGAGCGGCTTTCCAGGCTGGCGCGCCGTGGCGATCGCCTCGCCGAGGCGATTGACTGCGGCCTGAAGCGCGGCGGACACTTCGGTAATCGTGCGTGACACGTCGGTCGCGGTGTCGATGGCCCGTTCCGCCATGCCGGGTTCCGACGGCCCTGATGATTCGATGTTCACGTTCCTGCTCGCTGAATTGGTTCGCATCTGCGGAAGGCCGTCAAATGACGGCATCATCCAGCAATTCCCGAGAGCGAATTTTGTTCCCTGGCAGCACCCCCGCCCGACGTTCTTTGAGCGGAACCTTCGTCGTCGACGGGATTTGGTGTTCAGAGGAAATCAACCCTGGACCTAAAATGACGAACGATAAATCGAGAGAAAATCATTCGAAGCGGAGAGGCGGGATGCCGCTGCTGGTCGCGATCGCGATCGCTGTTCTGGGCGTGCTCGGAATTCTGATCGTCGATCACGGATCATGGAACAAACCCAAGGTCCAAACCGCTGCGATGGCGCACTACGGCACCACCGGTGAGGCCGCGCGCGCCGTCGGCGCGACCGTCGTGCCGACCGAACCGAAGTCGCAACTGGAGCCGGATGCCCCCGGGCCAAAGCCGGTTCATCCCGCCAATCCGCAGACGCCTTAAGCTTGCAGTCTGCCGTTCTGCGCCGCCGGGTCGGGCGACCGGAGGGCAGCGTCCATTCTCATGTGAACGCGACGCGCGGCCATGTAGACCAGCTTTGTCCTCGTCATATCACCGATCCGGAATCGCCAGTGCCAGATGTCGGGTTCGCTGGAGGCCGCAACGCTGTATTCGATGCCTCTGTAGATCACGAGCCATCTCGCGTTGGGTCAATCCTTACGAAGGACGATTCTTTTTAGCTGCAGGCAATCCGGGCAATTACGAGAAGGGGCGTCACCCCCGGCATGATCCCTATGCCCGCCCTATGCAAAGCCGACGGCAAGCCGGTACTGCGGCGTTTGACACGTCGGGCAAACCAGGGGCATAGCGGCATCATCGCGAAAATTCGAAAAAGGCAGTGTCGGCCGCGTCAGCGGACGCTGACGAACGCGCCCCAGCATGCAGCCAGACCGGCCCCGGTGAGGACGAGCAGCGGGTTGTCGCAGAACGGGCTGCCGTACTGGCACATCGTGACACCCAGCAAGCCGATCTCATGATGGCTTGCCGCATAGAACAGGCCCGACAGGATTGCGAGCACGGTAGCAACGAAAAACATCGATGGCCTCCTTGCGCTCTGGTGGGCGCCCGGTTTTCCAACCGGCGTCCAAATGATTTCGCCTGAATGTCGATCGGCCGAACCAAATCACATCGCGCTTGACGCGTCGGGCAAATCAGGGGCATATCGACATCATCGCAGATATCGTAAAGCCCGCGCTGGGAAACCGGCCGCGGGTTTTTCGTTTGCGCCAAATCATTGGCTAAAGAAGTTTCAATCTGTCGAAGCCGTTTCGTTGCATTTTCAGCAATTTGTTGACGGCTCGAAAATAGTTTGACACGTCGGGCAAATCAGGGGCAAAACGACACCATCACAGAATTCATAAAGCCCGCGCGGAGAAATCCGCCGCGGGCTTTTTCTATGCCTTTTCCCGAATCGGACGGCGGTCGCTTATCGCGACGCCATGTCTCCCAACGCCTGTCGCACGGGCGTCGCCAGCGTGCCGCCGTCCGAGCCTCAACTATCAGCGTTATTGGCCGGCATGCGCGAACGTGCCGGCGCGCGGCGTGGGCCTGAAATCCACGGGCGCACGCGGCCCCGGTGGGGATAGGGTTCGCGCCCGAAATGATCAGCCTTGCGATCATGCCGCACACTTTATTTCAAGCGAGAAGCCAATGACCGCGTACCTGATATCGCTCGCGCTTGTCGGATTGATTGTCATCGCGGTCTGGGAGAGTTGTTCGTGAGTGCCGAGATCATTCGACCCATGCCGAGGCCCGGACACGGCGAGCCGACGGATTTTCCGGCCATTGCCTACCGCACCGTGGTCCCAGCTATCGCCACGGATCCGCGTACCCCGCCGGACGGTATCGATCCGGAGCCCCGCATCCTCAATACTGAGGATCGTACATCTTCGAATGAATGAACGCCGCCATGTCGTTCGGAGCGTGTCCGGTCGCAAGACCGCTATTGTAGGCGACGACGGCGACCGCCTCGGCGATGCGAGCGGAGACTTCACGGATCCGCGGCAGCGCCGGATAAAGGCTGCCTTGCGCCAGGTCTTCCTGGCTGACGAGCTGCGCCAGCGCGTGGGCAGCAACCATGAACATTTCGTCGGTGACCAGCCTTGCCCCGCACGCCGTTGCGCCAAGGCCAACCCCGGGGAAGATGTAGGAATTGTTGCCCTGGCGCGGCACGAACGTCTTGCCGTCGAGCTTTACCGGATCAAACGGGCTGCCGCATGCGAATAGCGCGCGACCGCCGGTGTGGCGATAGGCCTCCTCGGCGGAGCATTCCGCCTTCGAGGTCGGATTGGAAAGTGCAAACACGATCGGCCGCTCGTTGAGCCCGGCCATGGTCTGCAGCACTTCGGGCGTGAACGCGCCGCCGACCGCCGCGACGCCGATGATCGCGGTGGGCTTGAGCGTATTGATGGCGGCGAGGAAATGCTCGATCGGCGCCTGGTCGTGCGCATAGCGAAGCTTGTGCTCGGTGAGGCCGGCGCGATCCTTGACGACGAGGCCGCGCGAATCCACCAGCCAGTTGCGCCTGACGGCCTCCGCTTCGGTCAGACCTTCGGCCATCATGGCTGAGACGATGAGGTCGGCGATCCCTGTTGCGGCTTCTCCCGCGCCGAGGAAAAGCACGGTCTGGTCCGCGAGCTTGCCGCCGGTGACCCGTAACGCCGAGAACAGGCCGGCGAGCGCAACCGCGGCCGTGCCCTGGATGTCGTCGTTGAAGACCGGAATGATGTCGCGGTATTTGTGCAGCAGACGGAAGGCCGAGTGATTGGCGAAATCCTCGAACTGGATCATGACGCCGGGAAACGTCTCGCGCGCCGCGGTGACGAATTCGTCGACGAATTCATCATAGGCAGCACCACTCAGGCGCCGCTGGCGCATGCCGATATAATAGGGATCGTTCAGCAACGCCTCGTTATTGGTGCCGACATCAAGCACCACCGGCAAGCAGAGCTCCGGATGAATGCCGGCGCAGGCGGAATAGAGCGACAGCTTGCCGACCGGAATGCCCATGCCATTGGCGCCGAGGTCGCCGAGGCCCAGGATGCGCTCGCCGTCGGTGACGACGATGAGTTTGGTCGAATAGGGCCAGTTGGCCAAAAGCTCGGCGATGCGGCCGCGATCGCAGGCTGCGATGAACAGGCCGCGCGGCCGCTGGAAGATATAGCCGAAGCGCTGGCAGGCGAGACCTACCGTCGGGGTGTAGATCAGCGGCTGGATTTCGTCGATGTTGTCGCACACGACGCGGAAGAACAGGGCTTCGTTGCGGTCGTGCAACTCGTTGAGCGCCACGTATTTGGCAAGGTCATTGGGCAATTCGCGCAAATTAGCCATCACGCGCTCGACCTGGGTCTGCATCGAAAATACGTGCGCGGGCAGGAAACCGCGCAATCCGAGCGCGTCCCGTTCCTGCTCGGTGAATGCCGTGCCCTTGTTGAGCAGCGGATCGCGCAACAGCGCCAGGCCGCGCGGCATTTCGGAAGGCTGAGGGCGGGGATTCGCGCGGGCCGGCACGTTCATCGTATTCCTCCAAAAGCCGCGCGATTGGCCGGCTCGTATTGTTGGTCGTTCTAAAGCAGAGAACGCGGATCCGGATCAAGGCCGAAGAAAGAGCATCTCTTCGCGCGAAGGCATCGAACGACGTTTCGATCCTAGCATCTTTCGGACTCGCCGCGATGCCCGACATGACATCATAGTGCACTGCAAAAAATCGAAGCTGACGGGCCGGTGTCGCCGCACTCTAACGGATGAAAATGCGTTGCCATGACCAAATCCGTCTCCGCTATCCGCTCGCTGGCCCCGGCACGCACAGTTTCGACAACGTCGCGAGGATCATCCAGCGATAGCCTCGGCGAAATCAAAAGCATCGTTCTTGCGGTCTTGGCGGAACAACGTGAGGGCGCCCTCGCAATCCCTGACGAAACGATGGTCAAGACCGTCGTGGCCATTCTCACGTCGTTCGGCATCTACGACGATGACTGTAAGGAAATGCGGGCTGATTTCCAACACCTGCGGCGTTGGCGCAAGAGCGTGGAACAGGTGCAGAGTTACACATTTAAGGTGGTTATCACTTTGATAGTCACGGGCTTCGTCGGGGCGGTCTGGCTCGGGATCAAGGCGACACTCGGCAAATGATTCTGCGTCATTTGACTCGTCTTGACATCGGATAGCCGGAACTGGTGCCGAACTTGAGGCCGGCCGGTCCGTCCTCGGAATATCCTCTGGCCCGGTAAAATCGGCGCGCAGTTTCGGTGCTCTCGAGTCGGCACATTGTATTGCCATGTTCGACTGCACGCTTTTCGAGTGCTGCGAGGAGCGTCGTGCTTATGCCACTGAACCGCGCATCAGGTGAGACATAGTTGAGCGTGATCTCTCCATCGTCGTTTACGCAGCCGACGCCCAAGATGCGATGATCGTCGACGGCCACCAGAATCGAATTCCCGGGCCGGATCCATGACCGGAATATTTCGGGCGCCTTGTTGCTCAGCCATCGCCCCAGAATGACGGGGTCGTTGCCGTGATCGGGGGCGCAGAGCTCGGTAATGGAGCGTCGCATCACCTCGCACGCAGCCGAGGCGTCTTCCGGGACAGCGTCACGAATTCTCATCGATGGCTCGTCGGCTTAGTAGGCTCAAACAACAACATGTCAGCTCTGTAGAATCTCGCCAATGTACCGAATTCGTGAGGTTGATGGGCAGGACGATGACGTTGTGGATACACTCACCGAACTTCATCGCCTGACATTCTTCAACACGGCTTCCGTCCCGGCGTTTGATTACAGCCATTGGTGGCTCGCGCTTCACGGGACCGAACCGGTGGCTTTTGCCGGGGTTATCGCTTCTACCCATGCCTGCAATGCAGGCTATTTTTGTCGGGTAGGGGTGTTGAGGAAACATGGCGGGAACCGAATTCGGCTACGATTGATGCGAGCCTTGGAGGCACGCGCCCGGCTCAACGGCCGATATTCGGTCGTCTCGGACACGACTGATAATCTGCCATCCGCCAACAACTTTATCTGCGCAGGCTACGGGCTCTACCGGCCGCAGCGTCCATGGGCCTGGCCTCATACACTGTATTGGCGCAAATCGATCAATTAGCGGCCCATTTGTACCGCGTCTCGCACATGATCGTTCTATTCGCCCGGTGGCCTGACGGCCGCCGGGCTCGTTTTGAGGAACTGCACGCGGGCGCGGGTGTCGGCGGCCTGCCAAGCCGTCTCTTTTGACGCTGACCCTAGCCGAGGTGCGGTGGATTATGCTTTGATGTGGGTGGGCTGATGCCTGAACAACAAGCCGTGCAAAACGGCGACCGGCGTTCATTCCGCCGGCGGAAATCAAGGGAGGCGTGCCTTGGCAAGCTCCAGCCGTACCATGCTGGCCAAGATCTGGGACCAGCATGTCATCGCACGACTAAGCGATGATACTGACCTGCTCCATGTCGACCGTCATTTGTTGCACGATCTGGGTGGCTCGCGAGGGCTCCTGGACCTCAAGAGCCGGGGTCTTTCCGTTCACAACCCGGAACTCACCTTTGCAACGCCCGATCACGCCATTTCGACGGCGCGTGGTCGTGCCGGCACCATCAAGATCGGGTTGGAATTGCTGGCCGCCCTGCGGGTCGAGACTTCAGCCAGCGGCATCCGGATGTTCGACATCGACGAGCCCGGGCAAGGTATCGTTCACGTCATCGGGCCCGAGTTGGGGCTCAGCCTGCCGGGTTGCGTCATTGTGTGTGGCGACAGTCATACCTGCACCCATGGCGGGCTAGGGGCGCTGGCATTTGGCATCGGCTCAAGTGAGCTCACGCATGTGTTGGCGACGCAGGCGCTGATTCAGCGCCGGCCGAAAACCATGCGCGTGAAGTTTGAGGGCAAGCTGTCGCTTGGCGTTACTGCCAAAGATCTGATCCTCGCTCTGATAGGTCACATCGGCGCCGCGGGCGGTACCGGGTATGCCGTCGAATATGCCGGCAGCGCCATCCGCGAGATGCCGGTTGAGGGGCGACTCACGATCTGCAACTTGTCGATCGAGCTCGGCGCCAAGATGGGAATGGTGGCGCCGGACGAGAAAACCTTTGAGTACCTACGCGGGCGTCCCTATGCGCCCGAGGGCGAGATGTGGGATCAGGCGGTCAACGCCTGGCGCGAACTTCCGAGCGATTCCGACGCCAGCTTCGATCAGGAGGTCCTGATCGACGTCACCAAAATCATCCCGCAGGTGACCTGGGGGATCAGCCCGGAGCACGTTATCGGCGTCGATGGCCGCATTCCCGATCCCCAGGAAATTGCTGATCCAGCGCGCCGCGCCGCGTTTGAGGCCGCACTCGATTATATGGGGTTGCAAGCGGGCGCGGCGATTGCCGGCACGCCGGTCGACTGGGTCTTCATCGGCTCCTGCACCAATAGTCGCCTGAGCGACCTGCGGGCGGCCGCTGAGGTTGCGCGGGGCCGAAAGGTTGCGCCGGGTGTGCGGGCCTGGATTGTGCCGGGCTCCGAGACGGTCAAGCGCGACGCAGTGGCTGAGGGCCTTGACAAGGTTTTCCTCGATGCTGGCTTCGAATGGCGCGAGCCCGGGTGCTCGATGTGCCTTGCGGCGAATGGCGAGACGGTGGCGCCGGGGCAGCGCTCGGTCTCCACGTCCAATCGCAATTTTGTCGGCCGTCAGGGACCGCGCGCCAGGACCCATCTGGCGAGCCCGGCGACGGCCGCCGCCGCTGCGATTGCGGGCGCCATTGCCGACGTGCGGACGATGGAGCGCTGACATGCCAAAATCCTTCAACAAGCTGACGGCGATTGCAGCCCCGATCATGCGCAGCAACATCGATACCGATGTCATTATCCGGATCGAGCGGCTGGTCGGAAACTCCATTCGCGGAACGCTCGGTAAATGGGCGTTCGGCGCGCTGCGTTATCTGCCTGACGGTTCCGAAAACCCCGAATTCATCCTGAACCGGGAGCCCTACCGGCGGGCGGAAATCCTCATCACCGGACCGAATTTCGGTTGTGGTTCCTCCCGCGAAGGAGCGGTGTGGTCCCTGCAGGAGATGGGTATCCGCGCCGTCATCGGCTCGAGCTTCGGCGATATCTTCTTCGCCAACTGCTTCCAGAACGGCATTCTACCGATCATCGTCGACAAGGCCACCGTCGATGGCCTCGCGGCTGAGATCGAGATCACGCAAGGCGCGGGACGCGTCGGCATCGATCTCGAGGAGCAGACGATTATCTCGCCGACCGGAAAGCAGCTGCGTTTCGAGATCGATCCGCGCCGGCGTGATGGCCTGCTGCAGGGGCTCGACGAAGTCGCCTTGACGCTGCAGCGCGACGAAGAAATCCGGGCCTTCCAGGTCTCCGACCGCGCCGCGCGGCCATGGATCCATTTTGCAGGGAAATCGGCATGAATACGCGTTCCAATATGGTCAAGGTCGCCGTGGTCGGTGGCGAGGGCATCGGCCCCGAGGTGACGGCTCAGTCGCAGCGTATCCTCAACTGGTTTGCCGCCAAGCGTGGCGTTCCCATGACGTTGCGCGAGGCGCAATATGGCATCATTCCCTATCTTGCGACGGGCAAGGTGCTGCCTGACGATACGGTCGAGGCGATGGAAGAGGCCGACGCGATTGTGTGGGGGGCGACCGGCGGTCCCGAAACCAAGGAGGTGCCAGCGGCTGCGCGCAAGGCGGGCAGCTTGTTGGGACTACGAAGCAAATACGATCTCTACGCCAATTTGAGGCCGATCGTTGCCAACCCGGCCCTGGCCGATTCTGCCCCGCTGAAGGCGCATGTGCTGAAGGGCGTCGATTTCGTCATCATCCGCGAGCTGACGAGCGGCATCTATTTCGGCGAGCCACGTGGCATCGAAATGCTGGCCGATGGGCAGCGCCGCGGCTTCAACACCGAGCAATATACCACCAACCAGATCCGCCGCGTGGCGCGGTCGGCTTTCGAACTGGCACGGACGCGCAGGAGCAAGGTCTGCTCGGTCGACAAGGCCAACGTGCTTGAGACCAGCGTGTTGTGGCGCGAGGAGGTTATCGCCCTGCACAGGGAAGAGTTTTCCGACGTCGACCTCACCCATCTCTACGTCGACAATGCCGCGATGCAGATCGTCCGCGAACCGGCACAGTTCGACGTGATGGTGACCGGCAACATTTTCGGCGACATCCTGTCCGATTGCGCGGCAATGGCGTCGGGCTCGCTCGGCATGCTGCCATCGGCATCATTGGGGCCGGTCGACAAGTTTGGCCGCCGCAAGGCGCTGTACGAGCCGGTCCACGGTAGCGCCCCGGACATCGCGGGCAAGGGTATCGCCAATCCGCTGGGCTCGATCCTCAGCATCGCGATGATGTTGCGCATGACGCTAAATCGACCCGAGGATGCCGATTTGCTCGAGAAGGCCGTTGATGCCGCGTTGGCGACAGGCGCCCGGACCGCAGACATCGCCGAGCCGGGCGCGAAAAAGCTTTCCACGACGGAAATGGGGGATGCGGTCCTCAGCGCCCTGGAGAAGATCGCCGCCAAGGAGAAGGAGCGAGCGTGATGGCCTACGTCTCAAGACGTTCTGCGCTGACGATCATTGCGGGCGGCACAGCTTCCTTGGCTGCGGGAAGGGCGCGGGCTGAAGATAGACCGGGGCGCGTGATCTATCCCGTCGCAGTGCCGGTCTATCAGACGCAATTCATTGCCGACCGGATCGGGTATTTCAAGGAGGCCGGCCTCGACTGCAAACTGGTTCAGGGCGGCAGCGGCGTCAAGACGCGAGAGATCATCGCTTCGTCGCAGGGCGATATCGGCATCGGGGATATCACCCATCCGATGCAGCTCAGCAACCACGGCCGCGCAGGACGGGTGCTGATGCCGGTCGATACTCGTTCCAGCTCGGTGATGTTCATTATCCGAAAGGATTTGTTCGACCAGGGCATTAATACGCTAGAAGCGTTGACCGCCTGGAAACGGCCGGATGGCCGCAAGCCGATCGTCTCGGTCTCGTCGCTGGGCGGCACCAACCATGTCTGGGCCTCCTATTATATGGAGACGATGGGGCTTGACCAGAAAGTGACGTGGATCGGGACCGGCAATGTCGAGACCATGCTGGGGTCGCTGAAGACCAAACAGGTCGATGTGCTCGTGAGTTCGCTATCGCTGCTGAATGACTCGAAAGAGCAGGGCTGGGGCGCTCTGCTATTCGACGGAACGGACGAGACGATCTGGAACAAATATATCGGCGGCAAGGTACCGGTGACGTCGCATTTCACGCTGCAGTCGACGATCGACAAGGACCCGGCCAAGATGCAGGCCTTCGTTACGGCGCTCTGGCGGGCGACGCAGTGGGTCAAGACCCATACGCCAGAGCAAATCTACGATGCGATCGAACCCTATGTCGGCAGCACCTCGCGGGCGGCCAATATCCTTGAGATCACGGCGCTGCAAAAAGTTTCCGACTACGAAGCCACGATCGATGCGGCCGGCTTCGCGCGGGGCGAAAAGGTCTGGTTTCGGGAAATGACCGGCATCAAACCGCTCACGATTGCCGAGGTCGTCAGCCCCACTTTTGTTGAAGTGGCGAGAAAGGCCTATCCCGCTTGAACGCACCGACGCGATCGCCGACGCCTCCTGCCCGGACCAGCGACGCCGATCGCATCGACGTCAAAGGGCTGAGCAAATCGTTCCAGCTCGCCGGCACCTCGATCGAGGCCGTGCGCGATGTTTCCTTCAGTGTACGGCGCGGCGAGTTCGTGGCATTGCTGGGGCCATCTGGATCCGGCAAGAGCACGGTTCTCAACATGATAGCGACCTTGGTGAAGCCGAGTAGCGGTCAGATCCTGATCGATGGCAAGCCGGTTATCGCCGGCAAGGCGACGCCCGGTGTTGGCTATGTCTTTCAGCGCGATACGCTGTTTCCATGGCGCACCGTCGCCGACAATATCGGCTATGGCTTGCAACTGGCGGGAGTCGGGGATGCCGAGCGCAAGGAACGGGTCGCCACCTGCCTTGCGCAGGCCGGCTTGCAGGGGTTCGGAGACGCCTATCCGTCGGCCCTGTCCGGCGGCATGCGTCAACGAGCGGCGCTGATGCGCACGCTCGTGGTTGAACCGCAGGTTCTGCTGATGGACGAGCCATTCGGCGCGCTCGACACCCACACCAAGATCGATATGCATGAAGTCCTGCTGAGGATCTGGGATCGCGAGCAGCAAACCGTCCTGTTCGTGACACATGATCTCGGCGAAGCCTTGACGCTGGCTGACCGCATCATCCTGTTCTCGGCGCGTCCGGGCCAGATCAAGGACATGTTCGACGTGGACTTCGCGCGGCCGCGGGATGCGGTCAAGGTTCGCGAGACACCGCGCTATGCAGAATTATTCCAGCACATCTGGCATTCGCTCGGGGAAGAATTCATCAAGGGGCGCAGCCGATGAGGACGCCACGGCACCGGGCAAATACGCTTTCGTGGCAGATCGCGATTTGCGTTACCGTGCTTTCGATCTGGCAGTGGGGCTACGATCTGCATGCCCGATTTCCGTCGCTGGTTCCGGATCTGCTCGATCCTTATTTTGTGTCGAAACCCTCTGAAATCTTCGAGCACTTTCTGATCCTGAGCTGCCTGAAATCCAAAATGGGCGTCTTCAATGGCTGGTTCAATGGCGACTTTGCCAAGTGCATGGTGCGGAATGAAAACAATCTATGGGTCGCAACCGCGATCACGCTAAAGAACACATTCTTCGGGTTTATCATCGGCGTGTCGTCGGGTTTCGCGGTGGGTCTGCTGCTGGGGCGGTCGGATCGGCTCAGCGACATCTTCCAGCCCTTCATTACCGCCGTAAATTCCATCCCCCGCATCGCGCTCGCGCCGATCATCGTCTTGGCGTTCGGGATCGGTGATACGTCGAAGATCGTGACATCCTGGATCGTGGTCGTGTTCCTGGTGTTCTTCAACACGTTTGAGGGCGCGCGCTCGATCGATGAGGGCTTCGTCAGCGCCGCGCGGCTGTTGGGCGCCAGCGAATGGCAGATCACACGGACAGTCGTGATTCCGTCGACCATGGCATGGGTGTTTGCCTCGCTGTCCCCGGCGATATCCTTTGCGTTGATCGGGGTCATCGTCGGCGAATTCATCGGGGCTGAGCGCGGTATTGGCCGGCTGATCATCGAGTCGGAGGCGCGAGCGGAAGCTTCCGGGATGATGGTTGCCGTTATCGTACTGATGCTGGTTGGCGTTGCGCTGTCGGCGGTCATCTGGCGCTTGCAGGCATACCTGTTGCGCTGGCAGCAACATAATATGGCGGAGTAGCCATGTTCGCCGCGTGCCTTGATCATTGGTGACCAGACGATAGACTGGCCAAGCTCGACCGCATCAAAATGCCCAACACGCAGCGGGCGGGGAAATGTCCGAGGAAACGTCAATGGCAGGAGACGGCCGCAGGCCAGATGCTGGTTCACCCGCTGGGGCGGGTCCGGACAACTGTGCCGCCATGGTCGCTCGCGCCAGGGCGCTGATTCCGGAGTTGCGCGACCGCGCCCCGAGAACCGAAGAACTGCGACGCTTGCCGCCAGAGACCGAGCGAGATTTGCACGATACCGGCCTGTTCCGGATTTTGCAGCCTAAACGTGTCGGCGGATCCGAGCTTGACTATGTCGCGCTGGTCGATTGCGCGGATGCGCTGGGGCAGGGCGATGCTTCCGTGTCGTGGAATTTTGCCAACCTCGCCAGCCATCACTGGATGCTGGGAATGTTTGACCCGCGTGCGCAGGCGGCGGTCTGGGACAAAGACGTCAACACGCTGATCGCATCGTCCTTCATTTTTCCGGCCGGTCGCGCCAGGAAGGTCGACGGTGGATATGTGCTGAATGGCCACTGGCCATTCTCTTCCGGCGTCGAATCCTGCGACTGGAATATGCTTGCCAGCGTGGTCTCGTCCGACGATGAAGCCGACGGTATCGAATACCGGATATTCCTCCTCAACAGGCGTGACTACAAGATCAACGACACCTGGAACGCGACCGGCCTTTGCGGTACCGGGTCGAACGACGTCAGGGTCGTGGACGCCTTTGTTGCGGAGCCGATGACGATTTCCGTGAGCGATCTGACCGGTGGACCGACGCCGGGGAGCGTGGTCAACCCAAATCCGCTCTATGCACTGCCGGTATTTTCTCTGTTTCCGTACGTGCTGTCGGGTGTCGGCCTCGGCAACGCGCAGGCTTGCCTGAACGATTATGTCGATTTCGCGCGGCACCGGGCTTCGACCTATAATCGCGCCAAAGTCAGCGATATGCAGACCACGCAAATCAAGATCGCGGAAGCCTCTGCCAAGATCGACGCGGCGCGCCTGGTCATGCGCACCAATTGCATTGACGCCATGGCGGATGCACGGCGTGGTCACGTGCCTGATATCGCAGCCAAGACGAGACTGCGGCGTGACGGCGCCTTTTCGGTCAACCTGTGTACCGAGGCGGTGTCGCTTCTGTTCGCGGCAAGCGGCGCACGCAGCCTGTTCACATCGGGCGCGTTGCAGCGGCAGTTCCGCGATGCCCATGCGGTGAATTCGCACCTCGCATTCAATTTCGATGCGGCGGGAACCAATTATGGACGTGTGGCGCTTGGCTTGCCGTCCGAAAACCTGACGCTTTGAGGCCAGGCGGATGTCCGACGCACCCAAACATCCGGCCGATCCGGCCAATGAATTCGCCACCGACAACTCGGCGATCGATCCCCGGGACTTTCGCAATGCGTTGGGCACGTTTGCGACTGGAGTCACGATCGTTACTGCGATGGCGGCTGACGGAAAGCCTTACGGCGTGACCTGCAACTCCTTTGCCTCGGTGTCCCTGAACCCGCCCCTGGTGTTGTGGAGTCTCGGCATGTTTTCGCAAGGCCTGACAATCTTCCAGAATGCCAGTCATTTCACCGTCAATATTCTCGGGGCCTCCCAGCAGGCGCTGGCGTCGAAATTTGCAAAATCCTCCGGCGACAAATTCGCAGGCGTGAGCTGGACGCCGGGGCTCGGCAACGCGCCGGTGCTGGCTGACAGTGTGGCCAATTTCCAGTGCCGTGCCGCGAACCGTTACTATGGCGGCGACCACATCATCTTTCTCGGCGCGGTCGAGGCCTATGCCTATAACCGGCAGGAGCCGCTGTTGTTTGCGCGCGGCGGTTTCGGCGGGTTTGTTGCTGACGAGGGCAAGTCGTAAGCTGGTCAGTCGCATCGGAGCGGACGAAGCCGGGTACGACGGAATTGTGCCGCTTATACCCTGGCCATTTCGGCCCGGTACCAATCTCCGATTTCGCTGGCGGTCATCAGTGCGACGCCATCATGGCCGATGACGTAGTCGAGCAGCGCTTCCAGATATTTGATCCGGTGCGGCACGCCCGTAATATACGGGTGAATCGAGATCGCCATGATCCGGGCGTTCGATGCGCCTTCGAGATAGAGCCGGTCGAACTGGTCGGTGCAGCGCTTCAGGAACTGCTCGGAGGGCAGGTGCTGCAGGGCGTGGATAACGATATCGTTGGTTTCGACCGAATATGGGATCGTCGTGATCGTGCCGTGAGGCGTGGCGATATCCTGCGGCAGGTCGTCGATTACCCAGTCCGCCAGATATTCGATGCCATTGAGGCGCAGGAGATCGATCGTCTCTTCGGTCTCGGTAAGGCCTGGACTCTCCCATGATCGCGGTGGTTTTCCCGAAAATTTTGCGATGGTGTCGACGGCGCGTTTGATCGCATCGGCCTGGTTGTCGAGCTTGTGCATCGGGCCTTGCATGAATCCGTGGCCCATGAATTCGAAGCCGGCTTCAAGCGCCGCAGACGCGACCCGAGGGTAGCTGTTGCAGACGTTGCCATTGATCGCGAGGGTCACCGGCATCTTGCGGTCGGTCAACGCCTTGAACTGTCGCCAGAACCCAGCGCGCATGCCGTATTCATGCCATGACCAGTTCGGCACGTCAGGCAACAGTGGCTGGCCCATCGGCGGGCTCAGTACCGTACGCGGCATCGCATTCTCGATGCGCCACTCTTCGACATTTAGAATGACCCAAACCGCGAGCTTCTTGCCGCCGGGCAATGTCAGCCTGGGCCGGTCGATTTGAGCCTGATAGGGGATGCGATCGCTGAGAGCCAAGGTCGGTTTTCCCTGAGTGAGCGGACTATTCGGCGGCCTTTGCACGGCCGGCCGTGCCGGCGTTGATCCGTGGCATGACTTTTTCGGCCATCAGGATCATCGATTGGCGTCCGAGTTCACGATCTTTCCAGTCCTTGCCCGCATAGAGCAGCGTGCCGAAGGGGCCGGTCTGTTCCTCAAACGCCAAAATCTGATCCGCGACGCTCTCGGGCGTGCCGTAAATGACAAGCTTGTCGCAGATCTGTTCCAGCGTCACCTCGTCGTCCGGCTGGTCGCGGCGTGTCTTGAACAGTTCGATGCGGCCGTTGCGCTTCAGTTTGGTGAACAGCGAGCGGTAATAGTAGACATAGGGCCCGTCCGGATCGCAGGCATACGCCTTTGCTGTCGCGGCGTCCTTGGCGACAAACACGCTCTTGGCGACACGCCAGTTCGCGGCATCGGCAGGACGGCCGGCACGTTCGCAACCTTCGACGTATTTCGGCCAGTGGCTCTTCACCCAGGCCGGCATCAGGAAGTTTGCCGAGATCGGATCCCAGCCGCGCGCTGCGGCTTCCGTCACCCCCTTTGAGAACGGCGCCACCGCCGTCACCACGATCGGCGGATGCGGCCTTTGCAGGGGCCGTGGGATGAAACCCTGACCAATATCCTCGATCAGGGTCTTTTGAACCGATACGTTCCAGTATTTGCCTTGCAGATTATACGGCGGCTCGCTCGCCCAGATCTGAAGCACCTGATTGATCGCTTCCAGGAACATCGCGTTCCGGTCCGCTTCGAGATTGCCGAAGACCTCTGCATCCGAGAGCAGCCCGCCGGGGCTGATGCCGAAGATCAGGCGGCCGTCGAGCATGTGATCGAGCATCGCAATCGAGGCAGCTATCGCAGCCGGATGCGCGTTCGGCATATTGATAGTGCCGGTGCCGAGTCTGATCTGTTTCGTCGCGGCGGCGAGCCAGGCGATGAAGGCGATGCAGGAGGTGATGTTCTCGGCCTTGTCGGTGATGTGCTCGCCGACATAGGCCTCGGTGAAGCCCAGTTCGTCCGCCAGCAGGAAAGCTTCGCGGTCCTCCTTCAGGGACAGCCGCCAATCCTTGTCGAGAGGATGGATCGGCATGGTAAAGAACCCGAGCTTCATAGTTGTTCCCAATGGCAGGTTTTTGGTTGGCCGCGAACGTGCTTCGTCCGCGGCAGCATGACAAGTCCTAAGTCTAAAGAATCGCTCCGGAAACCGCCTTGACCTTTAGTAGGGGCCGCCGTCTAATCTTACGAAAATATCAATATCCGGCCGGGGAGGTCACGTCGAAATGAAGGCCTCGGCTTTCGCTTATGCCCGTGCGACCAGCGTCGAAAATGCGCTGGAATTGCTGGCCGATCAGGGCGACAGGGCCAAGGTCTTGTCGGGCGGCCAGAGCCTGATGCCGGCGATGAACCTGCGGCTGATCTCTCCCGAACTCGTTGTCGACATTGGCGGTCTTGCCGAGTTGCGCGGGATTGCGGTGAAGGAGGGGATCCTCACCATCGGAGCCCTGACCCGCCATGTTGATCTGCTGAAATCCACCGAAATTGCGGTCCACGCGCCGCTGCTGGCGGACGCGGTCACTCACGTTGCGCATCCGGCGATTCGCAACCGCGGCACGATCGGGGGAAGCCTGGCGCACGCGGATCCAGCCTCGGAATTGCCGGCCTGTATGATCGCGCTGGCGGCCACCATCATCGTCCGCGGTCCCGGCGGCGAGCGGCGAATTGCCGCAAAGGAATTCTTCACCGGAATATACGCGACGGCGATGTCGCCGCAGGAATTACTGGTCGCGGTCGAACTGCCGGTCGCACCAAAGGGATCCACCCATTTTTTCCATGAATTCGCACGCCGGCATGGTGACTACGCCATCGTCGGTCTGGCGGCGCAGGCGGTCATCATTGATGGTCGATTTGCCGATCTTCGCCTCGGCTTTTTTGCCGTCGGCGATCGCCCGTTGCTCGCCGGAGCCGCCGGCAAGCTGGTCAATGTCGCTATCACGCCAGCCGTGTTGTCCGTGGCCTTGTCTGCATTGGCTGACGAACTTGATCCGCAAGAGGATCATCAGGCAACACCTGCCATGCGCCGGCATCTGGCAAAGGTCCTGCTGACGCGCTGCGTGGCCGCGCTGCTTTGCCGTCCCGAACTCGATGCGGGAGCGCTCGTTTGACGGCTCCCATATCCATTTCGCTCGACGTCAATGGCGAGCGTGTCGATACCTCGGTGCTGCCGCGGCTCAATCTGGCGGATTTTCTGCGCGAGCATCTGAAATTGACCGGCACACATGTCGGTTGCGAGCATGGAGTTTGCGGCGCGTGCACGGTCCGCGTTGACGGCGAGATCGTGCGCGCCTGCCTGATGCTCGCGGTGCAGGCAAACAATGCGTCGGTCGAGACTATTGAGGGCCTGTCCGACAGTGGCGAGATCGCCGATCTGCAGGCGGCGTTCCGGGACCGCAACGCGCTGCAATGCGGCTTTTGCACGCCGGCAATGCTGATGGCGGCACAGGATCTGCTAAAGCAAAACTCAACCCCCAATCGCGAGCAGATTCGCGAGCACCTTTCCGGCAACTATTGCCGCTGCACCGGCTATCAGGCGATTGTCGATGCCGTCGAAACGACGGCGCGTGCACGCGTCGGGCGCACGGCATGACGTCGGGGCCTGAAAAGCGAGACCCGCTTTCGGTGCTCGACCGGCCGAATTCCTATATCGGCAAGATCGTGCCGCGCCCGAACCTCGATCGCCTGATGCAGGGGCGCGGGCTCTATGTCAGCGACATCGAATTGCCGCGCATGGTGCACGTCGTGTTCCTGCGCTCGCCGTACGCACATGCAAAGATCACGGGTATCGACGCGTCGGTGGCAAAACGTATGCCCGGCGTGGTCGCTGTCGTTACCGGGCAGGAACTTGCCGCTGTCATCACGCCATGGGTCGGCGTGCTCTCGCATTTGAAGGGCCTCAAATCTGCGCCGCAAAGCGCCATTGCCGTCGACCGCGTGTGTTGGCAGGGCGAAGCGGTCGCGGCCGTGGTGGCCAGCAGCCGCAGTGCGGCCGAAGACGCCGCGGAACATGTTTTGGTCGAGTACCAGGAGCTTGAGCCCGTCACGGACATGAGCACCGCGCTGGATCCGAGTACGCCTGTGATCCATGCTCTGCTCGGTGACAACCTGGCCTTTGAACGGAATCACGACGCCGGCGCCGTCGACCAGGCCTTTGCCGACTCTGACGAGGTCGTAGAGGCGGAGTTCATCTTTGGAAGGCATACCGGCGTGACGCTGGAGCCACGCTCGGTGGTGGCTGACTGGAATGCTGCGGAAGCGCGGCTAACCATTTATCAAGGCACCCAGGCGCCGCACATGGTGCAGAATATCGCCGCGCTGCATCTGGGCCTCAGGGAGGCGCAGGTTCGCGTGATATGCAAGGACGTTGGCGGCTCCTTCGGTATCAAGGTGCATATCTATGCCGACGAGATGGCGACCTATGCGCTGTCGAAACTGCTGCGGCGGCCGATTAAATTCGTCGCCGACCGGGTCGAGAGCTTCAACACCGACATCCATGCCCGCGACCACAGGTGCAAGGGAAAGATCGGCGTCCAGCGTGACGGCACCATCACGGCCTTCGAGATCGACGATCTCACGGGCATCGGGCCGTATTCGATGTATCCGCGCACCAGCGCGATCGAGGCCAATCAGGTCGTCAACCTCGTCGGCGGTCCCTATGTGACCAAAAATTACCGCGCCCGTGCCCGCGTCGTGTTCCAGAATAAAAATGTGATGTGCCAGTACCGCGCGGTCGGTCACCCGATCGCCTGTTCGGTGACCGAAGGACTGGTCGATCTGGCAGCGATGAAGATCGGCATGGACCCGGTCGAAATCCGTCGTCGCAATTTGATTGCGGATGACGCATATCCCTGCGCTTCGCCATCGGATTTGCGCTTCGAACAACTGTCGCATCATGCCGCGCTGACCAAGCTCATCCGCATGATGGATTACGACGCGCTGCGCACCGAACAGGCGGCCCTGCGACCCCGGAACATCCATCGCGGTATTGGCATCGCCAGTTTTATCGAAGTTACCAACCCCAGCGCGGCATTCTATGGCGTGGGCGGCGCGAAGATTTCATCGCAGGACGGCGTCGCCGTGCGGCTGGACGCGCAGGGCTCGGTGATCTGCCAGACCAGCATTACCGAACAGGGGCAGGGATCGGAATCGCTCACCGCGCAGATTGTCGGCAGCGTGCTCGGCGTTTCGATGGACCGTGTCCGTGTCATTCTCGGCGATACTGACAATACGCCCTATGGCGGCGGTACCTGGGCCTCGCGCGGCGCCGGCATCGGCGGCGAAGCAGCACTTCAAGCCGCGAAAGTGTTGCGCCGGAATATTCTCGATGTTGCCGCCGCTATCCTGCAGTCGACGGCCGGTGAGCTCGACATCGTCAGCAACAATGTCGTGAATGCCGGCGATGGTGCGCCGCGCATCGAATTGAATGAGCTCGCGCGCATCGTCTATTTCCGTCCCGACACGCTGCCGCCGGGTATTCAACCCGAGTTGATGGCGACCCGCCATTTTGTCCCGCGCGAATATCCGTTCGCTTTTACGAACGGTGTTCAGGCCTCGTGGCTGGAGGTCGATACCGAAACCGGCTTCGTCAAGTTGTTGAAGCATTGGGTGGTCGAGGATTGCGGCACCATCATCAATCCGCAGCTGGTCGATGAGCAGATCAGGGGCGGGGTGGTGCAGGGCCTGGGCGCCGCGCTGTTCGAAAAATGTATCTATGACGAGCGCGGCCAGCTCACCAACGCCAATATGGCCGACTATCTGGTTCCGATGTCCGGCGAGATGCCGGACATCGATGTCGGACATGTGGTTTCGCCGACGCTGGAAACCGAATTGGGCGCGAAGGGCGCGGGCGAGGCCGGTACGGCAGGTGCGGCGGCGGCTGTGACCAATGCCGTCAACGACGCGCTGCGGCCGTTTGGTGCTGTTATCACCGAGATTCCGCTGACGCCTCAGGTTATCCTGACGGCGTTGGGACGGATCTGAAGCGGCAGCGCCGCCGATAAACACGAACACAAGAAGAGATGTCGATATGGAACAAGCCCCACGCGCCACGCAGACCGAATCCACTGAAGTGCTCTACGACGTCGCGGACCATATCGCCGTCATCACGCTGAATGCGCCGGAACGCATGAACACGATTTCAGGCCCGATGCTCAATGACCTGACGCGGCTGCTGATCCGGGCAAATGAAGATCGGGACGTCCGTTGTGTCATCCTCACCGGCAATGGCCGCGCGTTCTGTGCCGGCCTCGATCTGCGGAAGGAACGAAGTGGCGACGGCCTCAGCTCGGCATCGTCTCCGACGTCGCTGGACCTGCGCAACACGCCGCCGACCGTTCTGCAATCCATGGACAAGCCGACCATTTGCGCCGTCAATGGCGGGGCCGCCGGCTACGGCATGGATACGGCGCTCGGCTGCGACATCCGCATCATGGCGGAATCGGCGAAGCTCGCGGCCGCTTTCGTCAAGCGAGGCGTGGTGCCGGAATCGGGCGGCACGTGGTTTCTGCCGCGGATGATCGGCTGGGCCAAGGCATCCGAGCTGATCTTTACCGGCCGTACGCTCTCGGCGAGGGAAGCGCTGGAATGGGGACTTGCCAATGAGGTTGTGCCGGACGCGGCCCTGATGGGGCGGGCGCGCGAAGTAGCGCGGGAAATCGCGGCCAATGCGCCGCTGGCGGTTCAGGCCGCCAAGCGCATGATGCGGATGGGACTCAACGAGACCTTCCCCGACCATGTCCATCACGTCTATCTGCAGCTCCTGCCGCTGTTCAAGACGCACGACATGCAGGAAGGCATCAAGGCCTTCATGGAGAAGCGTGAAGCGAAGTTCGAGGGGCGTTGATTGGCCTTATTCGGCCGCGGCATTCGCTATCGAAACGACCCGGCGGTTAGTGACGACCACCTTGATGGCGTCTTCAACCCGCTCGCGTGCATATCTTAGCGCGGTCGGCAGATCGGCGAGCGGAAACGTGTGGGTGTGAATTCGGGTCGCATCGAAGCGCTTTTCCGCCATCAGCGCCATGGCGCGGCGGGTGGCGCTACGGCCTTCGCCGCGGATGCCGTAGGCGTAGATATTGTTCTTCACGAGATGCGCGAGATCCATCGTCACCGGATGGTGCGGAAACGCGGCAAGGCAGATTTTCCCGCCGCGATTGGTCATGTGAATGGCCTGGTTGATGGTCGCTTCTGTCCCAGCGCATTCCACGACATAGTCGGCGCCGATGCCGCCGGTGAGTTGCCTGACGACCTCGACGGCGTCTTCGTCGTTGATATTTATGACGCGATCGGCGCCGAGCTCCTGGCCGATCGCGAGCCGCTTGTTGCGAGTCCCCGTCAGGATGACCGGGCTGGCGCCGAGCGCCTTGGCCACGGCCACCGCGAGCAGCCCGATCGGCCCTGGGCCGATCACCACCACGCTCTCGCCCGCGACTAACCCTCCCAACTCAGTCAAGCCATACATCGACGTGCCGGCGGTGACGACCAACGTCGCCTCCGCGTCGCTCATGGTGTCGGGCACACGCGCCAGCGTGTTGATGTGGTTCACGGCGTATTCGGCAAATCCACCGTCGGTGGTAAAGCCGTTGGCGCGATGACCCTTCTCCGGCTTCCCGTAGTTCAGGCATGACGTGTACATGCCTTGCCGGCAGCGCTTGCACTGGCCGCACCCGGCATGAATCTCGACGCTGATCCGCTCGCCGATCGCGAACTCGTCGACATCGGGTCCGAGCGCCGCGACCGTACCCATATATTCATGGCCCGGCGTGAAATTCTTGTTGAAGGGCAGGCCACCCAGAATGCTCGCCGGTGAGCCCGAGTGAATGATCTCGAGATCGGTCGCGCAGATCGCGACCGCGTCGATCCGAACCAGGACCTCAGCGCGTGCCGGAACGAGCACCGGCTTCTCGCGCAGCATGAGCTGGTCCGGATCTCCTAGCACCCAGGCCGTCATGCGGTCCGGAATCGGAAAGTCGGGCGACGTCTTGACGCCGTCGGGCTGGTACATGGCGCGGATCCTCCCGCGTTCGAGCTTAGCGGAAATCACAGGTTGACCAAATTCGGTGATGCCAGCAGCGGCGCCATCGGCGTTTGCTGCACGGCAACATGCCATGTCGCAAAACCTTCATACGCGGCCTATACTTGCTCTTCGGTTGGTGCTGAAGTCCTCAATCTCCACGCTAAGTCGGGGTATTCCATGAAAACCGTCCGTTTTGTTCTCGCCTTGCTGGCGCTGTCACTGATCGCGCCCTTGCAATCGGCCAAAGCGGCCGACGTGATCTGCTACAATTGCCCGCCGGAATGGGCCGACTGGGCCTCGATGCTCAAGGCGATCAAGGCCGACCTCAACTACGACATTCCGCACGACAACAAGAACTCCGGTCAGGCGCTGGCGCAGATCCTCGCCGAGAAGGCCAATCCGGTCGGCGATATCGGCTATTTCGGCGTCACCTTCGGCATGAAGGCGAAAGCCCAGGATGCGCTGGAGCCCTACAAGCCGGTGAACTGGGATCAGGTCCCCGCCGGGCTAAAGGATGCCGACGGCTACTGGACCACGATTCATTCCGGCACCCTCGGCCTGTTCGTGAACAAGGATGCGCTCGGCGGCAAGCCGGTGCCGGCCTGCTGGAAGGATCTCCTCAAGCCCGACTATAAAGGCATGGTGGGCTATCTCGATCCGTCGTCGGCTGCGGTAGGCTATGTCGGCGCGGTCGCGATCAATCTGGCGCTCGGTGGATCCGACAAGAATTTCGATCCCGCGATCAACTTCTTCAAGGATCTGCGCAAGAACGACCCGATCGTTCCCAAGCAGACGTCCTACGCCCGCGTCGTGTCCGGCGAGATGCCGATCCTGCTGGATTATGATTTCAATGCCTATCGCGCGAAGTATTCCGAGAAGGGCAATTTCGAATTCGTGATCCCCTGCGAGGGATCGGTGGTGTTTCCTTACGTCGTTGGCCTGGTCAAGAACGCCCCCGACAAGGACAAGGCCAAGAAGGTGATGGACTATCTGCTGTCCGACAAGGGCCAGGCGATCTGGACCAATGCCTATCTCCGGCCCGCCCGCCCGATCGAATTGCCTGAGGCCGTGAAGAAGAAGTTCCTGCCCGACAGCGATTACGCGCGCGCGAAAAGCGTCGACTGGGGCCAGATGGAAAACGTGCAAAAAGGCTTTGTCGACCGCTATCTCGCCGAGGTCCGCTGAGGCAATATGGTCCCGTCATAGCGTTTTCGAGCGAAGCATGCCCTCGGACTTGATCCGTGGGTGGGCACCGGTTCGCGTGAAGAAAACGCGTCAAAACAAAAGATGGAGCTATGGTTCTGATTCATCAGAACCATAGGTCTGGGACCACTATTCTTGATGTCACATAGATCATTCGTCTGGCTGTGCCTGCTGCCGCTTGCGGCGGTAACGGCGGCATTCTTCCTGCTGCCGATGGCCCGACTCGTCGTGACCGGCGCGGAAGGCCCGCAAGGCCTTGCGGGCTATCTGGCGATCCTGACCGAGCCGCGTTATCGGGCGACCCTCATCAACACCGTGCTGCTGGCGGCCGCGACCACCGTGGCTACGCTCATCATAGCGACGATCGCCGGAATGTTTCTGCAGCGACATCGCTTTCCCGGCCGCGCCGTGCTGATCGCGATGCTGACATTTCCGCTGGCGTTTCCCGGCGTGGTGGTCGGCTTCCTGATCATTCTGCTCGCCGGGCGTCAGGGCCTGATCGGCGATCTCTCTAACCGCGTGTTGGGCGAAAAGCTGGTGTTTGCCTATTCGATCTACGGGCTGTTCCTTGGCTATCTCTATTTCTCGATTCCCCGCGTCATCCTCACCATCATGGCGGCGGTGCAGAAGCTCGATGTCGGCCTGGAAGAGGCGGCGCGTTCCCTTGGCGCCAGCCCGTGGGCGGTGCAGCGCGACGTCGTGCTGCCGGCGCTGGCGCCGGCCTTCGTTGCGTCAGGTGCGATTGCCTTCGCGACCGCGATGGGCGCGTTCGGCACCGCGTTTACGCTGGCGACGAATATCGATGTGCTGCCGATGCTGATCTACACCGAGTTTACGCTGGCCGCCAATTTCTCGACCTCGGCCGCCTTATCGGTCGGGCTCGGCATTATCACCTGGTTCATTCTGGCGCTGGCCCGCTCCTTCAGCGGCAGTGCCGTCGCCGCGGCTGGATGAAACCATGCGCGACCGCCTGATTTTTACCGGTCAGTTCATCTTCACGCTGCTCGTCGCCGCGTTCCTGGTGGTGCCGGCGATCCTGTCGATTTCCGCCGGCGTCACGGTGAATTACTTTCGCGGTATCCAGTCCGGCGTGACGCTGAAATGGGTAGCGCAGGTGTGGGAGCTCTACGCCGGCACGATCCTGCTGTCTTTCGTGATCGCGCTGGCAACCCTAATCGTGACACTCGCCGCGGGGGTACCCGCCGCTTACGCCTTGCATGTACGGGGAGGGCGGCTGTCGCGGATCGTCGAAGAAATCATCACGCTGCCGCTGGCAATCCCAGGGCTGGCGATTGCCCTGGCGCTGCTCCTGACCTATGGCAGTTTCGGCGATTTCCGGCGTTCCTGGCTCTTCATCCTCGTCGGTCACGTCATTTTCACCATGCCGTTCATGGTTCGCTCTGTCATGGCCGTGTTCGCGACCGTCGACATCAAGACGCTGGATGAAGGCGCGGCATCGCTCGGCGCATCGCCATGGCGGCGATTTCGCGATGTGATCGTCCCCAATGCCGTGCCGGGGATACTGGCAGGCAGCCTGATGGTGGTGACGTTGTCGCTCGGCGAGTTCAACCTCACCTGGATGCTGCACACGCCGCTTACCAAGACATTGCCGATCGGGCTCGCCGACAGCTACGCCTCGATGCGGCTGGAGGTGGCCTCAGCCTATACGCTGATCTTTTTCGTGATGATCATCCCGCTTCTGGTCGCGATGCAATTGTTTGCCGAGAAGGACCAGAAGCGATGACGGTACAGGCCGGACATGGCGCCTCGGTGCGTATCGAGGCCTGCGGCAAGACATTTTCCGACGGAACCCACGCGCTCGAACCCGCGACGCTAGACATCGCGCGCGGCGAAACGCTGGTGCTGCTCGGTCCCTCCGGCTGCGGCAAGACCACCATGCTGCGCATCATCGCCGGCCTCGAACCGCCCGACGCCGGCGGCAGGGTGCTGTTCGATGGCAAGGACATGACGCCGGTGCCGATCGAGCGGCGCAATGTCGGCATGGTGTTTCAGTCCTACGCGCTGTTTCCCAACATGAGCGTGGCCGACAATATCGGCTACGGCCTGAAGATTCGCGGCGTCCCGGACAAGGAACGTGCGTCGCGGGTCGCCGAACTGGTTGCGCTGACCAACATCTCCGGGCTGGAAAACCGTCGCATCGATCAGCTTTCCGGCGGCCAGCGCCAGCGCGTGGCGCTGGCGCGCGCGGTCGCAATCCGGCCGGGCATTCTGCTGCTCGACGAGCCCTTGACCGCGCTCGACGCGGCATTGCGCGACCGGCTGCGCGGCGAGCTCAATCGTCTGTTGCGCGCGCTCGGGATCACCACGATCTATGTGACGCACGATCAGGCCGAGGCAATGGAACTCGGCGACCGCGTGGTCGTGATGCGGAAGGGATCGATTGCCCAGATCGGTACGCCGCGGGAGATCTACTTCACGCCGAAGAACCGCTTCGTCGCCGAATTCATCGGTGCGGCGAATATCGTCGAGGCGGCGATCGAGAACGGTCATCTCGCGTTGCCGGGAGGGCGTCAGCCGGTTGCCGGCGCGGCAGATATGCCGGCCGCGGTCGCCATGATCCGTCCCGAAACCATCCGCGTCACGGAGGCCGGCGGTGCGACGCTCTCAGGCCTCATCGACAGCGTCAGTTTCATCGGGGACCGGCAACGGCTGGTCGTCAGCGGCGCATCCGATAAACTGCTCACCGTCGATGCGCCGAATACGGTCCGGGCCAGCGCCGGGGATCGGGTCGGACTGTCGATTTCGCCGGACGCCGTCCGTTTGCTGCCGCCAGAGGAGTGAGAGGGCATATGTCGTCAAGACCGGTCCGTATTGCCCAGATTTCCGACCTGCATATCAAGCCGCCGGGTTCGCTGGCGTATGGCCGGGTCGATACCGCCAAGGCGCTCGAGCGCTGTGTCGCCGCGCTCAACGAATTCGATCCGGCACCTGACTTCGTGGTGATCTCGGGCGACCTCGCCGACACCCCGTCGGCCGAGGAATATCAATATCTCAAGCGGCTGCTGGCGCCGCTCAAACTGCCGTTCGCGGGTATTCCCGGCAATCACGACTCGCGCGAATTGATGCGCGCAGCACTTCCTTCGGCGTCCTATGCCTTTGCCGCCGGCGCGCTCAACCAGAAGATCGAGGTCGATGGACTGGATCTGCTGCTGTTGGACTCCAGCGTGAACGGCAAGCCGCATGGTCAGCTCGATGGGCCGACGCTGCAATGGCTCGACACGACGCTGGCGGCAGCACCTGACCGTCCCGCGCTGCTGTTCCTGCACCATCCGCCGTTCAAGGCCGGCATCTGGCACATGGACCGCCAGAATCTGCTCAACGCGAACGAGCTTGCAGCTGTCATCCGGCGTTATCCGCGCGTGCAACTGATCGCGACCGGTCATATCCACCGCGCCACGCTGACGATGTTTGCGGGCGTGCCGACCACGATCTGCCCGGCGCCAAACCATGCCGTCGATCTCGATCTGGCCAAACTGCGTGAGCCTTCCTTCAAGGTCGAGCCGCCGGCCTTCCACCTCCACACCTGGTTTCCGGGCGAGGGGTTCGGTACCGTCGTCACCCATCACGTCCCAATCGGGACATTTGACGGGCCGCACCCGTTCTTCGGGGCGGATGGGAAGTTGCTCTGAGAAGGTGGCTTACGCCTCCTTCATCCCGAACAACTTCGCCGCGTTACCGCCGAGAATCGCGATTTTCTGCTTGTCCGAAAGCGTCGTGGTCGCGAAGACATGGTCGACCGGGTGCTGCTCCCACGGGATCGGGTGGTCGGTCCCGAGCATCACCTGGCTCGCGCCGACCTGCGCCACCAGATGCCGCAGGCCTTCCGGCGTGAACACCATGGCGTCGAAATAGAGCTGGTTGAGATATTCCGACGGCTGCTTCTTCAGCGTGATGTTGGCATTGCAGTTTTGCGGCGAGACGAAGCAGGCATGGTCGCCGCGCGCGGCATAGGAGCCGAGATAGCCGCCGCCGTGAGCTGCGATGATCTTGAGACCGGGGAAGCGATCGAGCGTTCCCTCGAAGATCAGATGCTGCAGAGCGATCGTGGTGTCGAGCGGATTGCCGATGGTGTTCGACAGCCAGCCATTGCCCTTGAAGCGTTTTGCGAGTTCGGGCGTGCTCTGCGGATGGATGAACAGAACCGCTCCCAATTCTTCCGCCTTGGCCCAGACGGGATGGAATTCCGGCTCGGAAAAATCCTCGCCCAGCACGCTGGCGCCGATCGCAGCACCTCGCAGGCCCTGCTTTTTGACCGCGGTTTCCAGTTGCTGCACGGCGAGGTCGGGATATTGCAGCGTCAAGGAGGCGAAGGCGGCAAACCGCTCCGGCCGGGCGGCACAGAGCTCCGCCAGCTTCTCGTTCTGCAGCTTGACGATTTGGGCGGCCGTATCGCGGTCCTTGCCGTACCAGAACGGATTGATCGACAGCACCTCCATGTCGATTGCCATCGCGTCCATTTCCTTCAGGCGCTGCTCGATGACGATGAAATGCTCGGGCACGCCCTTGACCGGTGGCAGGACCTTCTCGGCCCCGTCGCCCATCAGGATGGCCTCACGAAAATAGCAGTGCGAATGCACGTCTACCGTCAGGACGCGCTTGCCGTTGACCCTGACCGGCAGGCGAGGGGACTTTGGCTGCGCATGAGCGGCATCCAGCATGCCGCAACTGCAAAACGCGATTCCGCTTGCGGCCGCGCCTTTCAGAAAATTCCGGCGGGTGGTCATCGATAGCCTCCCTTGATTTTTTGGTAGCGTTTCCCCGGCCGGACACTTGTTGCGCCGGCTCATTCTTTAGTTTTGGCATCGGCCACATTGCCAAGTTGAACGCGGGAGGGCAATCATTCCCGGAAAGATCGCGGCCGATATCGGCAAAACGCGATTGCGTGCAAGGAGACACCAGACATGCGCCTGTTCCATTTGCTGATCCCGGCGCTTGCGCTGCTCCCTGGCTCCCATGCGGTCGCGCAGGGCGCCTATCCCGACCGGCCGATCAAGATGATCGTGCCGCTGGCTGCCGCGAGCGCGGTCGATGTTGCGGCGCGGATCGTGACGCAAAAGATGGCCGACAACATGGGCCAGCAATTCGTGATCCTGAACCAGCCGGGCGCGTCGGGTTTGATCGGCGCCGAAGCGGTCGCGCGCGCCGAGCCGGACGGCTACACGATCGGCGGCTTCAACGACAGCATCATGACCATGGTGCCCAACCTGCAGTCCAAGATGCGCTGGGACATTCTGAAGGATTTCGAGCCGGTATCCCTGGTGGCGACGGTGGAGTGGGGGCTGATCGCCAACAACAACACCAGTTTCAACAGCGCGGCGGATCTGATCGCCGCTGCGAAGGCCGCGCCCGGCAAGATCGACTACGGTTCGGGCGGTCCGGGCAGCCCGCAGCATCTCGCGATGGCGATGTTTGCTTCCGCCGCGGGCATCTCGCTGACCCATGTGCCCTACAAGGGCGCCACACAAGCCGCGACCGACGTCGCGGCCGGTCAGATTCCGGTCGCCTTCCAGGGCCTCGGCACGGTCGCGGCGCTGGTGCGCGGCGGTCAGGTCAAGCTGCTCGGGGTGACGACCGAGAAGAGGTTGGCGCAATTCCCCGACGTGCCGACCGTCTCCGAATCCGGCCTGCCAGGCTTCCTGTTCAATTCGTGGTTTGCGATTCTGGCGCCCGCCGGCACACCAAAGGACATCATCGCCCGGCTCAATGCCGAAGCGCTGAAGGCGGTCGGCGACCCCGATGTCCGCCGCAGGTTGGAGGAGTTGGGCTTCGCGGTGCGCGGCAGTTCGCCGGAGGAACTGCGGATCCTGACGCGAGATCAACTCGCCAAATATGCGCGCGTGATCAAGGAAATGGGTATCGCCAACGAATAGACCGCCGGCGACGACGCTGACGGCCGGCGGTCGGTCTCGCCATCAATCCGGAAAGGCCCACCTCGGGTTGCATCGCGACATGACAGGGCTGTTAGCCGCTCTTGGAATGACGCACTCGGCATTGAAAGAGATGCGGCTGCCGCATCCAGACCAGCGTTGTTTCGTTATCCCGATCTTGCTGCCATGGGGCGGTCTCGAAGGTTGATGCCGAGAAAGCGGTCGCAACGGAGGCCGGCTATTTTCCGCGTGGCGGGACTCGTTTCTGCCTACACGGCCGTTCCGGGGGGCGGGCGGGTCGCCCCCAATGCAGCTATCGGTTTGATCGGGGACGAATGTTGCTGCGGCAACCGGTACGGTGTCCGGCTGGTGGCCGTATGAATTGAGCCCGGGTTCCGCCGTTACCCAGGCGTTAAATAACGGGCATCATTTTATGCATTAGCCGCCAAATCGACGTAGTCGCGTGCTTTCCGGTTGAAAAGCGGACCGGCGTTCATTACGGAAGGGCTGCATCCCCTTCAGTTTTGCCCTGGAGTTTGACTGGCGTGCCTCAACAAAGGACAGGCGAAGCTCACGGCTTCACGAGCAGCAAGCTGTCGGTCTTGCGCAAGCATCCGATCTTTGCCGATCTCGAGCCGGATGCATTCGATCAGCTCTGCCGCTATGCCAGGCACTCGACGCTGAAACGGGGCAGCACGCTGTTCTCCAAGGGAGATCCCGGCAACAGCCTGTATGCGGTTATCTCGGGCACGGTGAAGATGAGCATCTCCTCGCCCGATGGCCGCAACGCCATCCTGAATATCATCGAGCCCGGCGAGATTTTCGGCGAAATGGCGCTGCTCGACGGGCGGGCACGATCCGCCGACGCGATCGCCAATAGCAATTGCGAGCTGTTCGTCATCGACCGGCGCGAGTTCATCCCGTTCGTGAAAAGTCAGCCGACGCTGGCGATGAAGTTCATCGAGCTGCTCTGCGATCGCTTGCGTCGGACCAGCGATCAGGTCGAACAGATCATCCTTCAGGATCTGCCAGGGCGACTGGCCAGCGCGCTGCTTCGCCTGACCGAGAAGCACAAGCTCGAACCGCAAGGCCGAACCATCGCGATTACCCAGCAGGAAATCAGCGAAATGGTCGGCATGACGCGGGAGAGCATCAACAAGCAGCTGCGCGCCTGGGCCTCACGCGACTGGGTTCGCCTGGAGCATGGCGCCATCGTGGTGCTGAATGCCGAGATGATTCGCGAACTGGCCGAAGCCGGTCCAGGCGGCGACGGCGATTAGGGCGTGAACCCATCTGTGGACGCCCCGCCAGATGCAAGCGGTATTTGAAGAATATCGGCACGTAGTCGGATGCTGCCATCTGTCCGGCCTCTGATGCAGCGATGGAGCTGCAGGCCCGTATGGGAGTTCGCGGACCGGAACCAAATCATAAATGCGTGCTCTGGGCACGATGGGTTCATCTGGTTCTTCCGGCCCCGTCTCGCCGACTGTTGTGCCATACCCTCCTTCGACCGACTACATCTGCGACGACCTCAGGCCTGCCAGGCTCACACCTTGGCTGCGACCGGAGCTCTGTAGTTTTCCTGCTTTACAAGCAGCGCCCAGATGATCCGCGCCATCTTGTTGGCGAGCGCGACGGTTACCAGCATGCGCGGTTTGCGAGCCAGCATCTGTTCGAGCCACGAACCCTTTGGCGCGCCGCGTTTGCTCGCCTGCTGCACGACGGCGCTGCTGCCGATGATGAGGAGGCGCCTGAGCGTGCGTTCGCCCATTTTGGACGTCACGCCGAGCTTTTGCTTGCCACCTGTAGATCTTTGAAGAGGCGCCAGACCGAGCCAAGCCGCGAAGTCGCGGCAAAGGTCTCGGCCGGCGGCGCCAGGGCGGCGATCGCGGTGGCAGAGATCGGGCCGACGCCTGGAACGGTCATCAGCCTGCGCGATACTTCATCCTCGCGAGCTCGGCGCGCGATCTCCTTGTCGAGATCCGCGATCTTGCCCTCGAGACCGCTGAGCAGGTCCAACATCAATCGGAACATGGCGCGGGCCGCTTCGGGAAGCGAACGGGCCATCTCTTCCTCGAGTAGGTCGGCAAGCATCGCCACATGCGACGGCCCCTTGGGTGCGATCCAACCATATTCGGTGAGATGCCCCCGGATCGCGTTGATGAGCTGGGTTCGCTGCCGCACCAATAGGTCACGGGTCCGGAACACTAGACCCGCCGCCTGTTGCTGTTCGCTCTTCACGGCCCCGAACCGCATGCTCGGACGCTGTGCTGCTTCGCAGATCGCCTCGGCATCGATCGCGTCATTCTTTTGCCGCTTCACGAACGGCTTTACATAGGCAGGCGGGATCAGCCGAACTTCATGGCCAAGCTGGGTGAGCTGACGGGCCCAGTGATGTGCTCCGCCACATGCCTCCAGCGCTACCGTGCAACTCGGCTGGGCCGTGAAGAAATCCAGCAGTTTTCCTCGGCTGATCCTCTTGCTGAATACCGCTCGACCCCGCTCATCCGCTCCGTGAACGTGAAAAACGTGCTTGGCGATGTCCAGACCAATTATGATAACCTCTGACACGGACGCCTCCCTTAAGTGGTGCTCAACACCTCCACTTTGGCACATTGATGCCGTCGGCGGGGCGTCCACCCCATCATAAATCCAGAGTGGTCGGCGGACGTCGGCTTTGTGCGCATTTCGGACTCACGTCGGACATCATGTCACTTCCGAAAAGTGACAACAGCGGAAGTCATACGCGCGGTTGTTATAGCGGCTCCTGGAAATGCCACTCATTATCCCGGCGCTCGATGGAAGTCGTGGCGTTTCGTTGGGGTGCTCCCAGTGATGACGCAAGAAGTTTGACGCGAGTATTTCCCTCCCAGCCAGCAATTCATAGAGCCATTTTTCGTCATCGGGGATGCGATAGTGCCACTCTTTGAGAGAGGCCGCGCGCCTGCTTGGGACTATATCCATCCCGTTCGGAGGTCCGGACGGCCCCTCGGCCGAAGTGACGGATGCCAGCCAGCGCTTGTCTGGCGAATAGTGTGGCGGCGCGACAATTGCTATGCTGTCACCCGTGTTGGCCCACACCAGCAGCCAGCTCACGCCTTCCCAGTAATCGACCTCGATCAAGATAATATTGTGCTCGGGGAAATAACCCGTCAGTTGATATTTCACGCAGTCATCCACGGTGTCACTCTGACACTTAGCGTCTTCGTTGAGATATATTTTCGTATAACCGTTTCCGAACTTCAGCTGCAGGCCGGGTCCAATACGCTGTGCCGTCCCGCCGATCTGGGCGCTCTCTGATCGATCAATATCGCCGACACCGTTGTCGCCAATACATCGGCCATCTTGCGATGGATGATCCGAAAAGGAATAGGGAGTGGCGGCTGCGGACGTCGTACCCACAACTAGTGCGGCGGCGGTTACGATTACGAAACGTGCCACGGAACTGTCCTTGCCATCCAAGCCGGTCCGACGATGGGTCCTAGAGATAAAGATCGAGCTCTATAGAGCAGTTAGTATCTTGGATCAAAAGCGACGAACTACGGAATGTTCGTTCCCGGTCAATTTCAGAAGTCGGACCGCCTAAACGCCATGACCGCTTTCTCCCGATAGAGACCGAACTGCCGACATCGAGGGAGGTCCGTTTCGTGACAGACTCGGACATCGCGCCTCTCCGCGCCCCCGCTCGCGAAAAATCCCAGCGTGGGGTTTATTCCAGCCAGGCGTTGGAGACGTCGATCACTCCGCTATGGAGCTTTGGAAGGCCCTTCAGCCTGCTCGTTGAAATAGCGTAGTAAGTGTTCTGGAAAGCCCAGAACCAGATCGCCTCCTTGTTGACCAGCCGGCTGATCGCACAATAGTCCTCGGTACGCGTTTCCAACTCGGCAGTGGACCGTGCGTGTTCGAGCAATCGGTCCAGTTCCGGATCGGAATAATTTGCGAGCGCGACCGGGCTGCCGGTGTGGAAATTGGCAAACATCTGAGGATCGGGATCGGGGAAATCGACGATGCGCCACGGCGTTAGCTGGAACTGGCGCATGAAAGCGCGCGGAGGGATGGTGGCCTGGTCGACCTGCTCAATCTCCATATTAGCGCCAACCTGCTTCCAGAATTGCTGTAGCACCTGCCCATTGGTGCGGCCGCGCGGAGTTGCGGAAATGATCATCTTGAAATCGACCGGCTTGCCGTAGTCCTTGATGAACGCCTTCGCCTTCTCGACGTCGTAAGGCAATGCACCGTCATCCTTGCACTTGACCCAGGAGCCGTCGCCGTAGGGATTGGTCGCGGGTCGGCTAAGACCATTGGTCGCCACCTGCGACCACTTCTTGCGGTCGAGCGCCATGACGAGGGCCTGTCGCACGCGCGCGTCGTCGAATGGCGCGACCTTGGTGTTAAAGGCCCACACCTGCGCACCGGACCCGGTATAGGTGTGCACGGTCAGCTTCGGATCTTTCTGCGCCTTCAGGATATTGTCGGCGTCGTACTCGTCATCCCAGATGATATCGGCTTCGCCTGACTGCACGCTGGCAAAGCGCGATTGCGCATCGGGTAGCGGTTTCAGGGCGATGCGGTCCAAATAGGGACGGCCCTTGTTCCAGTAGTCCGGGTTCTTTTCGAGCACGATGCGGTCGCCGGCGCTCCATGATTTCAGGATGTAGGGACCGGTGCCGACGGGATTGCGGTTGTAGTCGTCGCCCTTGGTCTTAAAGGCAGTCGGCGAATGGGTGACGTTGGTGGGGCCTGGAAAGCTGAAATTGGCTGGCAGGGTCACCGCCGGATCATTCAGATTAAAGACGACCGTCAGTTCATCGGGCGCCTGCACGTCGTGGATGCCGGATATGTAGAATGCGCAGCGGCATTTGTTGGCGGGATCCTTCCAGCGGCCGTAATTGTCCTTCACCGCTTGCGCATTGAACGGCGTGCCGTCATGGAATTTCACGCCCGGCCGGAGCTTGAAAGTCCATGTCTTGAAATCCTCTGAATGGGTCCACGTCAGCGCAAGCTTCGGTTGTGGCTCGCCCTTATCATCGAGGTAGGTTAGAGTATCGTAGATCAACGCCGCCGCGGATTGCGCGGATGTATCGTACACGCCGACCTTCAAGGGATCGAAGCCGGGAATTTCCAATTCCTGGCCCACCGTAATGCTGCCACCCTGCTTCTGTGCTTGAGCCGTTCCCGTCACTACCAGCAAGCTCGCTCCGGCAGCAAGCGCGGTCCGAAGAGCTACGCGCAAACAGATTCGCCTTGTCATGGAAAGTCCTCCCTTGGAGCAAGGATATCCAGCGCGCTGCTGCGCTCCTTTCGCTGCAGGCGCCCGCCCGATGCAAAAGGACTCCGAAAAAGAGGGGTCCGAAAAAATAGTTAAAATCGAAAGCGCGGTCGCCTAGGAGGCGGCTCCGTCTCTTGTCCCGCGAGGCTTCGGCGGGCCGCGAGGGAAGCAAAAAACTACCTCAATCCAGGGACGAAGTCACTCCTTCCGACGGTGCACCGCGGGGTCACCACGGTTGTCGCCGCGTTCGGGTTCGCTCGTAAGCTCGGAGGTGACATAAGCTTAGCTTAGTACGGATATTGGAAGGCCTCGCCGATGCCCGCTTTGGGTGTGCGCCGTGGAAAGGCGGCGCTTTCCAGTGGGTGTAAGTCCCACCCGGCAACCGCTCCAGCCGGAAGCAACCGGAGCAGTCATGGAGGTAACAAAGTGGCTGAAGCCTTCGGTATGCGTGTCACGAATTGGTGACAGCGCGAGTGTGCAGGCCGTAACGCGAGTAAACGCCGAGCAAACCTCGAAAAGGACGATGCGCAGGCCGACCCGACCACTCTTTCGGGGAAGGCTGATACGGTTGGGTGCAAGAGCGAATTAATACTCCCAGCCGCTGCGCCGGGGTAGTGGCGACGGCATGTACACAAGGAAAGCGTACGCAACACGGGAAGCCCCATGGCGTGGCCAGCGATGACCAACCGAACGCCCGCGAGGGACAGGTCGGGCGCCTTGGGGTGGCGGAGAGGTTCGCAGTACCGCTGAAGCCGGGTAACGCCGGTGGAGGGAAGGGACCTCAGTTCAAGACAGACGCAACAAGTAGTGAGGGATTTGGAGATTGGGTAACCTATCAACTCCGAAAACTGTTCAGAAACTGCAGAAGGCGTTGCACGCGAAAGCGAAGGCAGAAGCCGGCTATCGGTTCTATGCCCTGTACGACAAGATCAGCCGCGAGGACATTCTGGCCCATGCCTATGCCCAGTGCCGCTCCAACAAGGGCGCACCGGGTGTGGACGGTCAAGACTTTGCGGATATCGATGCGTATGGCGTAGGGCGATGGCTTGGCGAACTGGCGCTTGCGCTCCGGGAGGAAAGCTACCGACCGGATCCTATCAGAAGAGTGTTCATCCCGAAGGCCAACGGCAAGCTCAGGCCGCTGGGCATCTCGACCGTGCGGGATCGGGTCTGCATGACGGCAGCGATGCTGGTGCTGGAACCGATCTTCGAAGCCGACCTTCCACCCGAACAGTACGCGTACCGTCCTGGGCGAAATGCCCAGCAGGCGGTAATTGAGGTGGACCGGCTGCTGTTCCGCGGCCATCCGGAAGTCGTTGACGCCGACCTCGCGGACTACTTCGGGAGCATCCCCCATGCCGAACTACTAAAGTCGGTAGCGCGCCGGATTGTTGATCGGCGCGTGCTGCATCTGATCAAGATGTGGCTGGAATGCCCCGTAGAAGAAACCGATGATCGAGGAAGGAAGACACGCACGACCGAAGCCCGGGACAACCGGCGAGGCATCCCGCAAGGGTCACCCATCTCCCCACTACTGGCGAATATTTACATGCGCCGGTTTGTGCTGGGATGGAATATGCTCGGGTTGGAGCAAAGCCTCGGCTCTCGTATCGTGACCTACGCCGACGATCTCGTGATCCTGTGTCGGAGAGGCAAAGCCGAAGAAGCCTTGCAGCAACTGCGCAAGATCATGAGCAAGCTGAAGCTCACGGTCAACGAGGAGAAGACACGAATCTGCAGGGTTCCGGAAGGTGAGTTCGACTTCTTGGGCTACACGTTCGGACGGATGTTCTCAGAGAGAACCGGCCAGGCGCGCCTGGGATACCGGCCATCGAAGAAGAGCATCAAGCGCATGGTTGAGAAAATCCACGCACTGACAGACCGAACGGGGACATGGCAAGAAACCACAAAGCTGGTGGGCAAGGTGAACCGCACGCTGCGCGGATGGTCGAACTACTTCCAAGTAGGCACTGTCAGCAAGGCGTATCGGGCACTCGATAGCTACACCGCGATGCGGTTGCGCCGGTGGTTGCGCATCAAGCACAAGGTCAGGCGACGCAAGGGCGGGACCTATCCACTCCCGCATCTCTACGGGCACTTCGGGCTCGTACGGCTGAGCATGCTTGGGCACGACGTGCCGTGGGTGAAGGCGTGACGTTTTGTCCGAGAGCCGGATGCGGGAAATCCGCCTGTCCGGTTCGATGAGCGGAGTGTGAAAACGGGGCCATGGTCGAACCAGTAAGGCACCGCCAAACGAAAGGGGCGGAAACAGATATGTTCGAACCTAAAACTACCGCGTCACACTTCGACTCTACCATTCGTGTCGATCCCGCGCTGCACCCCACGAGTCCGGTCCTCCCCTGAAAACGGACATCACCAAAGGCCAATAAGGGCGGTCGTCACCATTATCATCGGCTAATCACAGCGCACTCAAATCCTCCGGCACATTGCCGAACTTTCGCAGCACCGTGGCATCGCTGAAATCGCCGGTGGCAGGGTCACCCGTGCGGCTGAACGCAACCGCGCCTGTATGACCTAAAATTTTCCAAAGACCTTGCGCACGCTCTATCGCGGCGGCAGGGCTTAGACATTCAATCGGTTCACCAACAACGACGCTGCCGTCAGCAACATCGAAAGGCAACGCCACGAAATATGTCATTCCGGCCATGATATTCTCACCCGGTGTAAGCCTTGAATCTTCCCCGCACGTAGGTATGCGAAACAGCCTGCATCAATTCGCAGACCTCTGATCAAGATATTCGTTCGCTACGATCAGGGCCTTGAGCGCGTCGCGCACGTCACCGCCGCTCGCCGCAATCGCTGGTCCGCTGCCAAAAGCCTGGCCGCGTCCGCCTGTGGATTGGGCGCAGCATTCCACGACATGAACGGTTCAGAGTTGACTGGACGCCCGAGATGTTCTCATTCTGTTCTCATGATGTCAAGCGACCAAAAACGTCGATTTCCGGCCCCGTGGCGCGTCGAACAATCCGGTGCCGACTGTTACGAAGTCCGGGATGCTAACGGCCTCCGGCTTGCCTCCGTGCACTTCCGCGACGATCTACAGAAATGGTCGTTCGGCCACAGTCACCTGACCTCCGACGAAGCGCGACGCATCGCGAAGGCCATCGCTCGTTTGCCCGAATTCTTGATGCAGCGGCAAGGCTTTTATCCAAGGGGCGGCGGTGATCGATGGAAACCGAGCCGCCCGTACCACGTCGCGTTAGAGGACAGCTATGTGCGGGCGCACTACGACCGCATCAACGCGCTCTGTAGGCTGAACAGCATTCCATTCAACGCAACGGGTGAGAACATTCGAGACGAAGGTTTGTGGTGTGTTTATGAATTCACTTGGCAGACGGACGCAATCTTGTTTTGGGATACATTTGAAGGACGTTGGTTGCGCGGCACTGAGTTTCATTTCCCGGAGCGCCCAAACGATTTACCTGCAATAAAGCCACTCAAGAATTGGCCGAAGTTTGATCCGAAGAACGCGAGAGGCTAATCAACATGGCGGATGTCGGTAGTGACAATGTACGGCGACTTCTTTGGATCAACGAAGCTCACACAGAATATTGGGCGAGATATCCGCGCAGAGATTGGAGCAAAGGGGGCGTGCCCGTCGTCCGGCATCTTGAAGGGGATGCCTTGCGTATTATCGATGCTGTATTCAACCAAGTCAGAGGCGCGCCGATGATGCGCATGTGGGATTAACGATTGAGGCACGTGTGGCCCATTTGCAAAGGCGCACGTGAGCAAAATTGGAGGCTGACTTGTGTGCAATCTCTACAGCATCACCACAAACCAAGAGGCAATCATTCGCCTCTTCAAAATCATGAATCGATACGTCGGCAACCTGCCGCCGATGCCCGGCGTGTTCCCCGACTATCCGGCCCCGGTAGTGCGTAACGCTGGCGACGAGCGCGAGCTGACCACGATGCGTTGGGGAATGCCGCCACCGCTACGCACGGGCGGGCCACCGGTCACCAACATCCGCAATACGTCGTCACCGCACTGGCGCGGCTGGCTCAAGCCGGAGAACCGATGCCTTGTCCCGGCCAATAGCTTCGCGGAATATGCTCCAGAGCCTAACCCGGAAACCAAGAAAAAGGACGTGGTGTGGTTCGCCCTCAACGAGGGCCGACCGCTATTCGCTTTCGCTGGCATCTGGACCGAGTTCAAGGGCGACCGGGGCACCAAGTCGAGGCCGATACCAGGGCCGCACCTCGTCTATGGCTTCCTGACGACGGCAGCGAATGCGGTTGTCGAACCGATCCATCCCAAGGCGATGCCGGTTATCCTGACCACCGATGAAGAGTGCGACGTATGGATGCGCGGGCCGTGGGATGAGGCGAAGGCGTTACAGCGACCGTTGCTGGATGATGCGCTGAAGATCGTCATGCGGGGTGCAGAGAAGGAAGATCGGGCCGCGGCCCAGGCTGGAGAAGTCGGGGCATGAAAGACGCTTTGGAGGCCGAGAGAACACAACTTCTTGACCAATGGAGAAAGCGGCTCAGGCTCAACCCTGATTTGGAATTCCTGCAAGCAAGGCGAATAATGGCGGCGAGCAACGGCGATGAGCACGCCACAAGCTCACTGCCCGATGACCTACGGAAGTTTCATGACAAATTTGGATACAAGGCCAAAGGAAACGTCAGTAATGGCGGACTCTGTGCTGGAGCGATATTTCGCACGGATACCTTCATCAAGACGAAACAGAGAAGCGGATCAAAGAAAACCCAATCAGTCCACATAGAGCACACGTTTCCAATCAAAGAGCTTCGTGCCGAAATCGCGAACCGGCAGTTCGGAGACTATCTCGCGACGATAACATGGCTCTTAAAGCACTCTGTCACTACCGCTTTCCATGAAAGCGAGAAGGAGCATCTTATCGGGAAGACGAGCAATTCTGGCGCTCTAAATCTCGCTTCACCGGAGTATCTGAAGCCGTTCGCGCGATATGAGAAGCTTCATAGCGTGGCCGGTATTGTTTGGAATGTTTTCGACGGCGAGAGAGTCGACCCCGAGCAATTTACCTTTGATGACCACCTCAGCGTTATCGTGAGGATCCTTGATACAGCAGGCGCTTCGAAGTCGATGGTGTCTGCTATTCGCAGCCTTGCCTAAATAGGGGCTAACGTGGCTCCCAACGATCTAATCCCGCTACCGGCGGCGGCGAATCGGGTCACGACTCTTTGTCTAAGAGACGGAGGAAATCTGGCTTGGCGATCTAGACTTTCCCGCCACTTCAAAGTTTGCAATATGGCCGAAAATATTGGACCAAATCACCATGCCTCGGATCACACTCGTACTGTTTGTCTTCTTAATGCTACCGTCAAATGCTTCCGCGCAAATGATTGGCGATCAGCGTTGCAAAGAGCAACAATTCACCATGGGTCAAGTTGACAACTTGCTTCGCAACGCCCGTTCAATAGTAGACATGGTCGAAACAGTCCCCCCAGATGAAGCGGAATACATTCATAACGAAGCTAAAATCGCCTTGGAGCAGCAAAGCAGAGCGCGCTTCAATGCTGTCGCGGGCCGTCGCTACTATGCAGCATTGCAGTTCCATGACCAAGCAAAGGTTGTCGTTCAAAACCTGACTGCTGCTCGCTCGGCATCCGGGCGCGACTTGGCTCGCTATCTCGTCGTTGTCCTCGCAGGTTTGGTCGACCTGAACGACGCGACAAAATCCTATATTGATGCTGATCGGAAGCGAAGTACGCCAGTGCTAACCGAAGAAAGCCGAAGCGCAATTTACGATCGGCTACCTACGGCTAAAAGCCAACTGTTAGTCTTTTGCAATGCATAATCAGCGGTCTCTAGCGCATTTTCTGTGGCGGGCGATCTTCGTTGCTGCCATTATGCTCGCCTCGACCGCCGCCGCCGCCGACCTTACCGGCCAAGCCACAGTGATCGACGGCGACACAATAGAAATTCATGGCCAGCGTGTTCGCCTTTGGGGAATTGACGCACCGGAATCCGATCAGCTTTGCCGGAATGACGACAGCGAACAGTATCGCTGCGGGCAGAAGGCCGCGAACGATCTTGATACCTTCATTGCCCACCGCCCGGTCGAGTGCGTTGAAGTTGACCGTGTCCGATACAGGCGCGCCGTAGCAGTCTGCGCCGTTGCTGGCGTCGACCTGGCGGAATGGTTGGTCAAGAACGGCCTCGCGCTCGACTGGCCGCAGTACTCGAAGGGCGCATATGCTGCGGTGCATGATAAGGCGGAGCAGCTAGACCGTGGGATGTGGGGCGGCAGTTTTGTTGAGCCTTGGAGATACCGCGCTTGCAGACGAACAGGCGGATCGCCTGTTACTTGTTCTGATCAGCAATAGGAGGGTTCCGAACATGAACGGAAATCGTTACTACGGAGTCCGCGTCGAGGGGGCAAAATACGGAGTGGGCTTTGGGTCCGCCCTTGCTATGGCGATATCCTACCCCGAGAACCATTCGATACTTTGGGCAATTGTCCACGGTATTTTGGGCTGGCTGTACGTGATTTACTTCGCGCTTGCTCGGTCATAATCAGGTTGTCTTGGGGCCAACGGTTCTTCGATCCAATCGAGCCGTCCAACGGGCGCACGCTGGTCGCGGAGCATGACGGCGATTATCCGATGTTGGCCGGATTGGCGTGATGCGGGCGCTGCATCGGCGTGAACCGGAAGCGGCACAGGCTTAGCGCATAAAAGGGCCAAGGCTTAAATGATCGTTCGATAGAGGATGTCCACTATTGTGAAGGTTTGCGGATGGCGGCCCATGAAGGTGGCGCGGTGGTCACGGGGGCCGGCGTACGCAAACCTCCAGGGGAGGAAACCGCGGGAGGCGTGGCGAGGTGGTGCGTCAGGCGCTATGGGGATTTAGCTGCTGCCGGTCTTTTTCCGAGGTGGGTTGGGAGCTTTCTCGGCAGGCGATCGCGGGCGCTACGAAGCGGGTCGGCCGGTTGCAAGGAGCAGAATCGGAGTTGCGCGGCGGTGATGGAATGAGACGGCGACTATCGTGAGCAGCGCGACGGCGAGCATGGTCATTGCCGACCGATAGCCGGCGCAGCGGAACTGCAGCACTGGGATGTTGCATCGAACGTGATCTGATCATGATGTGTCGATTCTGATCGTGGCAGGGGCTGCGGCGGGACGGGTGCGCGGTGAGCATCCGCGCTGGAACCTCTCGATGATAATCATGCGACCGCCGCAGCACGGGCACGGCTGCGATAGCGGCTTGGGTTCCTCAGTCTCGGCGCGCCTTGTATCCGCGGCCTCGGGCTGTGCCGTTGATGGGTCGAGCAATCGGCGCGCTCGGACGATGTTACCGGCGCGCGTGCCGCTGGCGAGCAGGCCGTAGTGGCGGATGCGGTGGAAGCCGTGCGGCAGGACGTGGGTCAGGAATCTGCGGATGAACTCGGCGGTACCGAGTGTCATGACCTTCTGGCGATCACGACCTTCGGTGCGATAGTCCTTCCATCGGAAGGTGACGCCGTTGCGGTCGCAGGCAATCAATCTGCTGTTGGCGATGGCGACACGGTGGGTATAGCGCGACAGATAGGCCAAAACGGCCTGTGGCCCGCCGAACGGACGCTTGGCATAGACCACCCATTCGACACGGCGCAATGGGGCGAGATACGCGACGAACGCCTGTGCGTCAGCGAGGGCGGCGTGGCCGCCGAAGAACTTCAGGTGGCCGGCTTTGTGGGCCGCGATCAGCTTCTCCAGGAACAGTCGGCGGAACAGGCGAGAGAGCACGCGCACCGGCAGGAAAAAGCCGGGCCGGCACGCCACCCAGCGCTCGCCGTCGAATGAGATTCCGCCGCCCGGCACGATCATGTGCACGTGCGGATGATGGGTCATGGCGGAGCCCCAGGTATGGAGGACCGAGGTGATGCCGACGCGGGCGCCGAGGTGCTTGGGGTCGGCTGCGATGGTGATCAGGGTCTCGGCGGATGCCTTGAACAGCAAATCATAAATGACAGCCTTGTTCTGGTAGGCGATGTCGGCGACGGCCGCCGGCAGTGTGAACACGACATGATAGTACGGCACCGGCAGCAGGTCGGTCTCGCGCGCGGCCAGCCAGTCCTTTGCTGCCGCGCCCTGGCACTTCGGGCAGTGCCGGTTGCGGCAAGAGTTGTACGAGATCTGGCTGTGCGCGCACTGCTCGCAGCGCGCGACATGGCCGCCGAGGGCCGCCGTGCGGCAGTTCTCGATCGCCGACATCACCTTGAGTTGGCCGAGGCTGACATGGCCGGCATTGGCCCGGCGCCATGCCGGGCCGTGGCCGCGGAAGATATCCGCGACCTCCAGCGATGGACGCGACACGCGCCGCGCTTCAGGCGGGCGGTTCGGCGCCCTCCCTGAGCTTGGTTGTAATGCGATCGAACGGGCTCACGATCTCCCGGATGGTCTTGGTGGCGACACGCGTATAGAGCGCGGTGGTGTCGAGCTTGGCATGTCCCAACAAGACCTGGATCACCCTGATATCGGTGTTCTGCTCCAGAAGATGCGTCGCAAAGCTGTGTCGCAGGGTGTGCGGGGACACCTGCTTGCCGATCTCGGCCATCTGGGCCGCGGTATCGCAGGCGCGCCTGAGCTGGCGCGCTGACATCGGGTTGACCGGGTTCATTCCGGGAAACAGCCACCCCTGTGGACGTGCCGCGTTGTACCAGGCGCGCAACAGCTCGAGCAGATGCGGCGAAAGCATAACGTAGCGGTCTTTGTGGCCCTTGCCCTGTTCGATCCGGATCACCATGCGCTTGCTGTCGATGTCGGATACCTTCAGCGCGACCACCTCGGACACGCGCAATCCGGCTCCATAGGCTACACTCAATGCCGCCTTGTATTTGAGCTCCGGTGCCGCATCGAGAAAGCGGGCGACTTCTTCCGGGCTCAGGACCACCGGCAGCTTGCGGGGCACGTGGATAAACTGGGTGTGGTTCACGATGTCGGCGCGCCCGAGCGTGATCTTGAAAAAGAACCGCAGTGTCGAGACGCTTTGGTTGAGGGTCGGAACGCCGGCACCGCTCGTCGCCAGATGGAGCTGATAGCGGCGTACGTCTTCAAAACTCGCCGTGTCGGGCGAGCGGCCGAGGAAGGCAGCGAAGTGCTTGACCCTCTGCACGTAGTCATGTTGGGTCTTCGGCGCGAACTTGCGGATCGTCATGTCTTCGATCATGCGCTGCCGCAGCGGGCTTATGGCCTTATCGGTCATGAGGGATGCTCCTGTCTTGATGGAGGTTGCGAACCCCTCATCTCAAGACAGGACGCCCCGCCGCGCTATCGTGTTGGCTGTGCTGCCAGCCGCAGGCGCCCTACCGCGCGAGCGGTTTAGTCCGTTGGACCCAAAGCGGAAATCGCGCTTACAGATGAATAGCCAATGTCACGGCGGTCACGGCGCTTTACAGGAACGCGCTAGGGCTAATGCCTGTATGATTATCTGTGACTCTTGAGGGTTAAGGCGAAGTAGGCCAAGCCACCCGCAACAATGAGGCCAATCCAACTTACCCACATTGGCGCGCTCCAGCCGCCAACCACAACTGGCCAACCCATATAGATTCGCAAGACATGAAGCAGCGCAACAAGTGCGAAAATTGTGCCAGCTATCAGATGGAATAATTTGTCATTCATGGCACTCTCCATTCAATCCGATGGATATCTTGGTATCGACGCGACCTATTCCTGTCATTTGCAGCGCGAGTAGTGCCTCAGTTCGAAATTTATAACCTGCGCGAAGTTGGCGCAGTGAAGCCAGCCCAGATTAGATAAAGGCCGAGCACGAGGGTGGGCGCGAGATATAGATAAATATGTTCGCCATATTGCATCCGCTCGAATTGCCGGATTAACGCTTCGGGCGTCAGAAACAAGAGTAGCAGACCTTTCGCGAGGATCAACCATCCGACTAGAGTTACTACCACCGGTAACGCACCACCCGACCAGACATTGTGCCCGAGTACCATCGCGAGGCCCAATGCGATGCTGATGATGGCGTAGGTAAACATCAGTGGCTTGTCGGAAATCGCGGTTTCGACGATTGCGCTCCCGCGCACTAGCAAAGCGGCAATGAGCAAGACGGTGAAAAGGCCAATAAACCTTGCAAGGAAAACAGTGAGTCGGGACATGCAAACCTCCGCTATGGGACCACCGAAGATGTCGGCAAGCGATCGCTTCGGCGGACTAAGCAAGCGTTCCGCAATCATCATAGGCGCGGTGATCCTTATAGGACTCATCCATCATACAGACCACGTTCTGCGTGTCGATCACAGCGGCTGGCCGTTCCGGGCGGACGTAAATCCTTTCACTTTTAGTCTTCTCGCTTATCCAATCTCGCTGTTTGCCCTGCTCGGGCCGGCGCGATTGTTCTGGCTGCGCTGGCTCGTTCTTTTGGTGGGAGCCGGTTTCACCCCTTTCGGCGCATTTCATGATCGAAACCCCCGGCATGCAATACGCAATGTGGGCTCACAATCACAGCTTAGAGCCGCAGCAACCGGACACTCATAACCTTCTTGGGCTCCAATCGACCGCTTTGGGACTCGTGGCCGTCGGCGTCTCAATGACACTCAACCTGCTCGTTGTAGCCGGAGTGCTATCGATGCTGTGGGATGGCAAGCAGCGGCCGGGCACGCCGATTGCAATCCTGCCGCTGCCCGGCCTTATCAGTGAAGCGTAATCGAGAGCCTTACTGCCGCGAATGAGACCAGCTCCAAGGCTTAGAACGGCGCCGGCGAGAAACAGCGCGCCGACATGGGCGAGATTGACGAGGCCATTGGGCCCACAGCGCTCGGAGACGTGACTGCCTGATCGAAACACCTGATCGAATTTCGGAGAGGCCGCCGCTCGGCGATCTTTCTTTTTGCGCCGATCACGCTGCGGCGCATGAGTCTGCTTCTGTGAAGGTTTGCGGATGGCGGCCCATGAAGGTGGCGCGGTGGTCACGGGGGCCGGCGTACGCAAACCTTCACAGAAGCAGAAGCCACGTGTAGCGCGCAATGATCGTAGCCATCGACAACAAGGAGGTTTTGGCTTAACAGGAATGCCTAATCGTTGCCATCAGATTTGAACGTGAAGCATGTCATTTCTGAATCAAACAACCGTCGACGAACTCATTGCGTCTTATGGGTATATTGCGATCTTCGGGATTATCTTGCTCGAGAGCGCCGGCATCCCCTTGCCGGGAGAAACCATTCTCATTGGCGCGGCTATTTACGCAGGCTCGCATGATACGCTGGACATACGGTTGATCATTGCGATGGCGGCAGCCGCGGCAATTCTTGGCGACAATATCGGCTACTGGCTCGGGCTCAAACTTGGGCGAAAAGCGTTGCTCAGGTGGGGACACTTGTTAGGTTTGGACCAGCGGAAGCTCGATCTGGGCGAATATCTCTTCCTCCGGCATGGCGGCAAAATTGTCTTTCTAGGACGCTTCGTCGCGGTACTGCGCGTATTTGCTGCCGTGCTCGCCGGCGTTAATCGTTTCCCACCGTTGCAGTTCCTGCTTTTCAACGCACTGGGCGGGATTGCATGGGCAGTTACATTCGGGACCGGTGGGTATTTGCTGGGCCACGCCTTTGATAGCGTTGCGGGACCGTTCGGATGGCTGACGCTCGCAGCGGCAGTCATCACTCTCTTCTTGATTTGGCGCTACTACAAACATCACGAGGAGCAACTGCTCAGGGATGCGGAACGCGAGCTGGCCTTACTACGACAAAGGTAACCTCGTCGGCGGAGGTAGGGGACCCCGACCCGAAGGCAGAGATCATCAAACCCGGCCCAGATGAGGTCCTCACAAGCTGAGACATGTTTCCGCCGGACTGTTGGGGATGGGCTCACAATGTCCGATAATGGGATGGTCCGGCCGTGCTCCTGCCCCGCCAGCAAGCGAAGCTGGCAAGGGGCGCCAAAGACAAGGAGCACGCCATGTCTCAGATACCCAATACCGCGATCGCCGTGATCGGCATCGATATTGGCAAGAACTCGTTCCACGTCGTGGGCCACGATGCGCGCGGCGCCATCGCGCTGCGGCAAAAGTGGTCGCGAGGCCAAGTGGAAGCGCGGCTCGCCAATATGCCGCCCTGCCTGGTCGGCATGGAAGCCTGCGTCGGCGCACATCACCTGAGCCGCAAACTCGCATCGCTTGGTCACGATGCCAGGTTGATGCCGGCCAAATATGTCCGCCCCTATAGCAAGGGACAGAAGAACGACTACAATGATGCCGAAGCGATTGCCGAAGCCGTGCAGCGCCCGACGATGAAGTTCGTGGCGACCAAGACCGCGGAGCAACTGGATCTGCAGGCGCTGCATCGGGTGCGCGAGCGGCTGGTGTCGCAACGCACCGGCATCATCAACCAGATTCGCGCCTTCATGCTGGAACGCGGGATCGCCGTGCGCCAGGGTATCGGGTTCCTGCGCACGGAACTGCCCACCATCCTTGCGACGCGCACCGATGCCCTGTCGCCACGCATGTTGCGTGTCATCGAGGAGTTGGCAGGCGACTGGCGCCGACTGGATCAGCGTATCGATGGCCTATCCGGCGAGATCGAAGCACTGGCCCGTCAAGATCCGGCATGTTCGCGCCTGATGACGGTGCCCGGCATCGGGCCGATCATTTCGAGCGCCATGGTGGCCGCGATCGGCACTGGAGACGTATTCTCCAAAGGCCGCGACTTCGGCGCCTGGCTCGGACTGGTGCCCAAACAGATCTCGACGGGAGACCGCACGATCCTCGGCAAAATCTCCAGGCGCGGCAATCGCTACCTGCGCGTTCTGTTCGTGCAGGCGGCATGGGTTGTGCTGGTCAGGATCAAGGACTGGGAACGTTACGGGCTCAATTCCTGGATCGAAGCCGCCAAAAGGCGGTTGCACCACAACGTGCTCGCGATCGCGCTCGCCAACAAGCTTGCCCGGATCGCCTGGGCGGTGCTGGCCAAGGGACGCGCCTTCGAGCTGACGAGGACCGATGATGCAAGCGTCCGACCCGCTTGGGTCCTCGCGCCGTGCTCGGCGCGGTCAAGGCGCAGCCTGGCAACGCCGGCGCGAGCCGCAAGCCAAGCGCGACGGCCGGCCTTGACCACCCCTGCGCGCGACGCGATCGACGTTCTGCGGGCCGGGACGAAGGAACGGCGATTGGCTCGAACAAAGGAACTGCGCGATATGAGGAGCAAGCGATGACGTAACCCTATCAACAGTTTCCAGCCGAGGTCTGCGAGAGGATGAGACGAGATGGAGGTTCGGTCTTCCCGGCGCGTGCGAACACTGGTGACCCCGATGGCCCGGTTGAGGCCTGTCCGTTAATGAGAACGCACGCGCGCTGATATCCATGATGGCCCGGAGCACCACTGCTCCAATCCAGAGGCCGGATACATTGATGCAAGACCGCTCACCGCCAACTCGGCGAAATCTTCTTGCAACGCGCGGCCGGACCATACATGCGGGTCAATCGCGTCGGTTTGGCCTGCCGCCAGCTACTTCCGCTCTACCCCGAACAACGGACTCGCGAGACCGACCCCAGTCTGGTCCGTTTCGTGCCACAAACGGACTCATATGCTGCGGTGTCGCCTTGTCGTCCTCCAAATCGAGTTCGCCGGGATGGATCGCACATCGCTGCAGTCGATGGTTGCTATGAGTCGTTCAATCTCACCGCAATCGCGGATCAGCCGCAGACTCGCACCCGGCGGACCCGCCAGCCACGGCCGTCCCAGAAACGCTGTTGCACCCATTCGCAACTGCCATAATCGTCGTATGGCCCGGGACCTGCTCCGTAAGGGGCAGGCTGATAATAGCGGCCCGGAGCCGCGACGCCAGGCTGCGCGCTTGCGGGCGTCGCGGCGAGCGAGCCAATCGTTGCGACCGCGACAAAGGCAGCAAATGTCTTCTTCATTCCAGGCCCTCCTGTGCGTGCATGGCGTGCGGCCACGGCACCGCCGCACCACCGACAAGCGTGATGAAATCGCGCCGCCTCACGGGATTCCTTTGTGCCGGAGCACACCCTAGCGCATCGTGGACGAGAACGGTGTTTCGCAGCACAGCAAAATAGGCCGCCTTATGTCCGAGAAAGGGTCAATCGCGTCGATTTTGGCATGTCGGCAGCATGTCCGGTTCGCGGTTAATATCGGAAGTGCGGGATGTCCGAGTTTGCCAGTTGAAGGCATCGGTTTGGCGGGGCATTCCCCATGTTGGCGATCGACGCGTCGTGACCGGTACCTTTTGGGTTTCACGCTCGAGTGCTCCTGGCGCGATCCGCCCGAAACCTGTGGCCTCCACACCACTTGCTATAATCGTTTCGTTCGGTGGCGGCGGGCCGGCGTTTGGGACCGAATCACGGATGCGCTGGCCGCCGGTCATGACCCGACGGTGCAGATGATCGATACTTCCATTGTTCGCGTGCACCGGCACGGAGCCTGCGTCGCTGGCCTTCATCAAGCTCGCATCGATCCGCGTTTGGCTGCGCGCTAATCAGTCCGCGCCCTGGCAAGCATCCCGTCTCACAAAGCAAGGAATTTTGCAGACGTGTGAAGCATTTCACACGGCTCATGCGCGCCGGGCGATAAGGCAGGCTCCGGGGATCAATGCGTATGATGGAGGCGTCCATGCACGGCTCGCTCGACAAGCAGCCCCGCGAGGGCAAGAGCGCTTATCGTAACTGGAACATGAAGCTGATTGCCCTGCCCATCCTTGGCGTGGTCGCGCTGATCGCGTTTGTTGTCAGCCATCCGGGGGCATCGAAATGGATATCGGACGCGGCCCAGGCCGAATTTGCCGGCACGGACTTCGTTCCGGATATTGCCCCGCCGACGCAGCTGGCCCAGCCGGGTAACCAGATCCGGACCGTCAAGGCTTATTGAGGGGCCGGAGATCGGCGCCGCATTCGATCGTGAACTCGGCGCCGCGCGCTTCTACATCTCGAACACCGCCACGGCGCGGATCGGCGAGGCGGTGCCGCCGCGCCACTTCATCGGCAGGCCGATGAAGGTGAATTGGCCCTTGCCGAGCAGTGCCTCGAGATTGCACAGGCTTTCGATATGGGTGATGTCGAGGTCGAGGCAGGCCTTGTGAACCAGCGCATTGACGTCGCCCTCAGGGCCGGGCCGCATCGAATCGATGCCGAAATGCACGACGCCCTGCCTTGCCAGCCATTCCGTGGCGGCGACGTTCACGCCCGAATTGTCGCTGGAATATTCCTTGCGCGGGAAGGTGCGGGCGTGGTGGCCGGTGCAGAGCAGGACGGTGCCACCCTTGGGCACTGGCACGCCGGCCTTCGCCACCGCCGCCTCGAGATCAGCGGGCGCAATCTCGGCGCGCGGCGCGATGTGACTCAGGTCGATGCAGATGCCCGGCACGATGCACTTCTCCAGCGGATACTGATCGATCGATATGCCTGACTTGCCGAAGTGAAGGGGCGCGTCCATATGGGTGCCGGCATGGTCGACCATCGAGATGAACATCGACGCCAGTCCGTGCACGTTGCCGGACTCGGCAAAGGATTCCTCATGGCTCTTCCAGACACCGTGCATGACCGGGGGATGACCGGGGTAGCTCGGGGTGCGGTGATATAGTTCTCGGCTGAGATCGACGATCTTCACGGCGGGGACCCTTCTTGCAAAAGTTTCCCGTCATGCTGGCGTTTTTCTTAGCCGGCGGCAAGACGGCCGGCCGGTCAGCGCAGTACGTGCCGCGGCAGCCACAGCGAGATTTCGGGAATGTAGGTGACGAACATCAGCACCAGGAACATCACGCCGTAGAACGGCCAGATCTTCCGCATCACCTCCTCGATGGTGACCTTGCCGACCGCACACCCCACGAACAGGATCGCGCCGACCGGCGGGTGGCAGAGCCCGATGCCGAGGTTGAGCAGCATGATCATCCCGAAATGCACGGGGTCGACGCCAAAGTTCGCCATCACGGGCAGCAGGATCGGCGTCGCAATCAGGATCGACGGCGCCATGTCGATGAGGGTGCCGAGCACCAAGAGCAGGATGTTGATCAGGAACAGGATGACGTATTTATTGCTGGAGATCGACAGGAAGAACGCGGTCATCTTGGCCGGCATCTGCGTCAACGCCATGATGTAGCCGACGCTGGAAGCGCAGGCGATCAGTGTCAGCACCATCGCCACGGTGCGCAGCGTCCGATGCAGAAGAACCGGCAGGTCGCGCCAGCGATAGTCGCGATAAATGAACATCGTGACGAAGAACGCCCAGATGCAGGCCACCGCGCCGGCTTCGATCGCCGTGAAAATGCCTCCCAGAATGCCGCCGAGGATGATGACCAGCGTGATGAGGCCCCAGGCGGCGTCAATGGTGATCTTGATGGCGTCCTTTGCCGGCACGACCTGGCCTCGCGGATGGTCATTGCGGTAGGCGATAACGAGACAGAGAATGATCAAGGAGAAGCCGAGCAACAGCCCTGGAAAAACGCCGGCCATGAACAGCGCGCTGATCGAAATGGTGCCGCCGGTGGCGAGCGAATACAGCACCGCATTGTGGCTCGGCGGCACCAGCAGCGCCTGGACCGAGGACGCGATCGTCAGGTTGGTGGCGAATACCCGGGGATAGCCGTTTTTCTCCATCTGCGGGATCATGACCGAGCCGATCGCGGAAGTGTCGGCTACCGCCGAGCCGGAAATCCCGCTCAGGAACGTCGTTGCCAGCACGTTGACGATGGACAGGCCGCCGCGCAGGCGCGTCAACCCGACCAGAACGTCGGCAAAGGCGACCAGCCGACGTGCCATGCCACCCTCGGCCATGATCGCGCCCGCCAGCACGAAGAACGGAATGGTCAGCATCGCGACCTTGCTGACGCCGTCGGATATTTTCAGCATCACGGCTTCCAGCGGAATGCCGATCGACAGTGCACCGACGATCGCGGCCATCGCCAGCGAATAGGCGATCGGCATGCCGATCACAAAGCACACCAGCATCGTCGTGAGGAGAATGAGGATGTCCATGAGGGCTCTCCGCCGTCAGTCGATTGCGATTTCTTGCGCGATTTCGCTGACGTGGGCGATCGGGTCGGGCGGTACACCGAGGAAAATCCGCTCGATGATGAAAAGCAGCAGACAGACGCCGCCGATCGGAATCGGCAGGTAGGTGACGCCGACGGACAGGAACGGAAAATCGGCGATCGTGTTGTACCAGGTCACCTCGACCAGCCGGCCGCCCCAGACGATCATGAAGATCGCAATCAGCGCCATCAAAAGCTGAACGGCGAGTTCGAGCAGCTTGCGATAGGGATCCGGCAGCTTGTCGGCGAAGTAGCCGACGTTCATGTGCAGGTTGAGCCGGTAGCCGGCCGCCGCGCCGATGAAAGTCACCACGATCGTCAGCAGCACCGCAAGCGGTTCGGGCCACGAGGCGGCGCTGTTGAGTACATAGCGCGTGAACACCGCCCAGGGGATAATCGCCGAAATCAGCACCAGCGCCGTGCAGCCGATGACGACGCATACAAGGTACAGGTAGTCCATCGCCCGGCGAAATGATCCGGCCATTTCCAAAGCCCCCGGTTACCGGCGTTCGATCAGACCGCCTGGATACGCTTGATCATGTCCGCATATTTCGGGCCGTATTTTTCCCACACCGGCTTGACCGCATTCTGGAATGGCGCCTTGTCGGCGATTTCGACGATCTCGCAGCCGGCCGCCTTGGCCTTTTCCATCGCCTGCTGTTCGTACTTGTTCCAGAGGTCGCGCTCTTCCAGTTGCGCTTCGCCGGCAAATTTCTTCACCAGGTTCTGATCCTCGCCCGACAGCGCGGCCCAACTGCGCTTCGAAAACACCATGACTTCGGGAATGATCAGGTGTTCGGTCAGCGAGTAATATTTCGCCGCCGTAAAGTGGTTGCTGAAGACGTAGCTCGGCATGTTGTTTTCGGCGCCGTCGATGACGCCGGTCTGCAGGGCGCTGAACACCTGGTCGTAGCCCATCGCGACGCCGTTGCCGCCAAGGGCATTCATCATGTCGATGAAGATCGGGTTGCCGATGACGCGGAATTTGAGCCCCTTGAGGTCCTCGACCGACTTGATCGGGTGCTTGGCGTTGTAGAGGCTGCGCGAGCCGGAATTCATCCAGCACAGCGCCACCAGGCCGGCGTTGGTATTTGCGGTGATCTTGTCGAGCAGCTCCTGCCCGATCGGGCCGTCCATCATCCGTTCGGCCTGGGCCATGTTCTTGAACAGGAACGGCATGTTGACGACGTTGATCTCATCGACGATCGGACCGACGGTTCCGGCACTGACACGCAGCAGCTGGATCGCGCCGATCTGCGTCTGTTCGATGGTTTCCTTCTCGCCGCCCAGTTGCATCGACGGAAACATCTGCACCGAGAGCCGTCCGTTGGTGGCGGCCGCGAGTTTCTTGCCCATGTTCTCGGTCGCAACCACGGTCGGATAACCGGCCGGTTGCACGTCGGACGCCTTGAAGACCGATTTGGCCTGCGCGCGTGCGCCGGACAGCGGCGTCGCGGTCGCTACGGCAGCTCCAAGTCCTTCAATGCAAAGTCCTGCACCCATCTTGATGAAATCGCGGCGTTTCATGTGTTTCCTCCCGATGTTGCTGGTTGTTTTGATTGCCTTTGGAACTCTAGCGTCGTTCGTCGAAGAACTCCGGATTGATGTGCTGGGTGGCGGAGATGTTGTCGAGAAGACCAGCGAGATGGGCTTCCATCGCCCGCCGCGCGCGCTCGGGGTCGTGGGCCTCGATCGCGGCCAGGACGGCTTCGTGTTCGGTGATCACCTTTGGAATCCGGCCAAGCTGGGGCAAGGTCAGCCGGCGATAGCGATCGACGTGGACCTTCACCTGCTGGATGAATTTCCAGATTCCGGGGTAGCCGGCGACATCGGCGACGGTGGCGTGAAACAGTTCATCGGCCTGGTGGAATGTGTCGCTGTCGCCGGCGGCGCTGGCCTCGCGTTGTCGCTCCAGCACCGACCGCAGCGCCAGGATCTGGCTCGGCGTCGCCCGCTCCGCGGCCAGCCGGGCGGTGGTTTCCTCAAGCGCCTTGCGGATGATGATGGCTTCCGGCAGCGCGGCGATCGGAATGCGTGAGACGAAGATGCCTGACTGGGGATAGATCTCCAGCAGCCCCTCATCGGACAACTTCAGGATGGCTTCGCGGACGGGAGTTCGGCTGACGCCAAATGACAGCGCGATCTGGGCTTCGGAGATCGCCTCGCCGGGGCGGCGCTGCAGCGACACCAGTTCGCTGCGCAGATCCGAATAGATCCGTGACGCCGCGGTTGCCGAACGCGGCCTGCCGCTGCGGCGATTGCCGGTGGCCACTCGGCGAACCGAAGGCGCGGTCTTTTTCGACTTGGGGGCGGGCATGTTTGCTCTCTCAATTGATATATTAGTATATGAATTGGCTTTGACAAACCTAATATTGTCCCGCCCACCGGGTTAATGACTACTTTGCACGGGGTTGTTTTCGCGATTTTGGTCTCGCCCCTCCAGAACCTCCGGATGTCGACGTCACTTCCGAGCGCTGATGAAGCCCGCGCGTTCGCGCTGTTCCCGTTGCCCGGCGCTGGTCAACAGGCCGATCAGGGCCGAAGCCTGCGACGGGTGGGCGGCCTTTGTCGTGACCCCGGCCGTATACATGGTCGCGAGTTCGCACCCCGGCGGCAGCGATCCGGACAGGACGACGCCCTTGGTTACGATGATTTCGGTCGATTGCGTGCAGCCGATCGGACGCCGCGCGTCCGAGGCCGCCAGTTCGCGCATCGCGGTCGCGCCGTTCGGAAAGATTTTTAGCCGCGCGGCGACGGCGTCAGTGATGCCGAGCCGTGCCAGCACCGAGGCTACGTGAATTCCGGCCGTCGAGGCCCTGGTGTCCGGTACGAAGATCGCGTCCGAAGCCAGCAGCGCCTCGCGCAGCCCTGCTTCATCCGGCGCCACCACCTTGGGATCGCTGGCGCGGACGGCGAGGGCGGTCTCGACCACACCAACATCTGATATCGAGGCCGCGACGACCAGCTTCTCCTCCGCCAGCGTGGCGAGCAGTGCTGCGGTCAGGATAACGATGTCGGTCGGCATGCCCCCGCGCAACTTGTCGGCCATGGCGCCGACCGCGCCGAACTCGCCCGCAATATCGAACCCGGTCTGGGCCTTGAATGCGCCCGCCAGGCTTCCGACCAGGCCTTGCGCCGCGCCGCCGCTCAGGATGTTCAGTTTGTTCATGATGTTGCTTCCATGGCGGCGATGAGGCTGTCGCGCGTGATCGGCAGATGGCGCACCCTTACGCCGAGCGCATCGAACACGGCGTTGGCGATGGCGGCCGTGACCGGACCATGCGCGGCTTCCCCGGCGCCGAGCGGGTCCATCTCCGCGCGCTGGATCAATTCGACGTCCACCTCCGGCACCTCGCTGAAGCGCAGGATCGGATAGTCGGTCCAACTGGTACTGGTGATGCGTTGCCGGTCGAAGCGTACGCGCTCCTTCAATACCCAACTTGTCGCCTGAATGGCGCCGCCTTCGATCTGGTTGATCACGCCGTCGGGATTGATGGCTTCGCCGACATCGGCTGCCAGCGTCAGCTTCCTGACCCGGATGTCTTCAGCGCCCTCGATCTCGGCGATCACGGCACAATAGGCGCCGGTGTTCTTGTAACGGGCAAAGCCGATGCCATGCCCGATCCCGGGCTGTCTCGACGGTTTCCATTTCACACGTACCGCTACGGCGCGGATCACATCCCTGGCGCGCTCGTCGCGCAAATGCCGCAGCCGGAACGCGATCGGGTCCTCGTCGCGCCCGGTGGCGATCTCATCGAGAAACGACTCGATCGCAAACACGTTGCCCTGCGCGCCCAGCGTTCGCAGCGCGGACGTGCGGATCGGCATCGTCTTCAGGCGATGGCTTTCGATCAGCCAGGATGGAAAATCATAGAGCGGAATCGCGTTGCGGTCGGCGCCGCCGCCATTGGCCTGCGGCGGATTGGTTGAGACCATGCGCGGAAACGGTGTCGCCAGTTCGAACGCCGCCAGCAAAGCTGGCTGCGCCGCGCGCCCCGGTCGCGCCGCATGACCGTTGCTCCAGATCGAATGGCGCCAGTCGACGATGTCGCCCTCGGCATCCAGGTCGGCTTCGATCTCGATGGCCATTGCTGCGCCAAACGGTGCATCCGACATCTCGTCATCGCGCGACCACAACACCCGCACCGGCCGGCCGCCGGTGGCCCTCGCGAGCAATACGGCGTCGAGCGCCACGTCATCGGCGGCGTTGTGCCCATAGCAGCCGGCGCCTTCCATGTGCTCGACCGTGATGTTCTCGACCGGCAGTTTGAGCACCAGCGCCAGATCGGCGCGCAGCAGATAAACGCCCTGGCTGTGGGTCCAGACATGGACGCGGTCGCCGTTCCACTGCGCCATCGCGCAAGACGGCGCGATCGAGGCGTGCGCGAGATAGGGACGGGTGTATTGCCGCCGGATGGTTTGCGTTCCGGCTGCCGGTGCAGCGGCCGTTCGCTGGTCGATGACAGTCGATTCCGACGGTTGCGCCTTCAGGAATGAAGCCAGATCGTTTTCATCTGGCAGCGGTTCGCCGTCGGACCACGTCGCGCTTTTGCGCAACGCCAGAAGGGCTTTCTCCGCGCCGTGCTCGGTCTCGCAGACGACGCCGGCAAAATTGCCGTCGCGGACCACGGCGACGAGACCGGCGATCGCGCGGGCGCTGTCCTCCTTAAGCTCGAGGAGGTTTGCGCGGGCATGCTCCGGGCGCAGAACGCGGCCATGCAGCATGCCCGCCAGCGACTGATCGTGGATGAAGCGCGGCCGGGCAAACACCTTGTCGGGAATGTCGATCCGCTGGACCGAATGGCCCGCCAGCGCGCGCTGCGTCGCGGCCTTCGGCGTTGCGCCCGGCGTGGCGTCACGATCGAGCGAGATGGCGTCGGCCAATTCCCAATAACTGGTCCTGACATTGCCGGGTCCCGAAATGGTGCCGTCCTCGACGCCGAGCGCATCGACCTCAACGCCCAGCCGTTCCGAAGCCAGTTGAAGAAAGATCTGGCGTACCTCGGCGCAGGCATGCCGCAGCGCACGGCCGGATTGCTGGATGGAGAGGCTGCCCGACGTAACGCCCTCGTTGGGGCTCGTCGCGGTCGATGCGCGAACCATCCGCACGCGCGACAAATCGATATCGAGCTCGTCGGCCGCGATCTGGGCCAATGCGGTCACGATACCCTGGCCGATCTCCACCTTGCCGGGCGAAACCGTCACCTGTCCGGTGGCCGAGAATTTCAGCCATGATGACAGTTTCGGGTTCGCCGCGAGGCTGACCGGCAGTTTGGGCGAAGACGGAGAGGGCGCCTGCTGGTTCATTCCGCCACCATTTCGTTCGCGGCGCGCAATACCGCCCGCACGATACGGTTATGCGAGCCGCAACGGCAGAGGTTGCGGTCGAGCGCTTCCCTGACCTCGCGGTCGGTCGGTGACGGATTTCGCTTCAGCAGCGCTGCCGCGCTCATCAGGATGCCGGAGATACAATAGCCGCATTGCAGCGCCTGCTCGGCGATGAACGCGCGCTGCAGCGGGTGTGGCTGTTCGGCGGTGCCAAGGCCCTCGATGGTGGTGACGTCCTTGTCCGCCACCGACCACAGCGGCGCGTCGCAGGCCGATACCGCGCGGTCGCCAATGATGACGTTACAGGCGCCGCACTCGCCGGCACCGCAGCCGAAATGCGACCCGGTCATGCCAAGCTCTGCGCGCAAGATATCCAGCAGCGATCGATCGGGATCGGCGTCGATCTCGGTCTCGGCGCCATTGAGGCGAAATCGGACGCGTGGCATCGCGGATGGACCTTGGCGGGCGGCCTATTGGGGCGTCTTGTCGAATTTCTTGACGACTTCAGCCCATTTAACAATATCGCCGCGCAGGAATTTGTCGAACTCGTCCGGGGTCATCGACATCGGAACCGCACCCTGCTGGGTCCAGAGCTTCACGATATCCGGCCGTTTCACCGCGGCATTCACCGCGGCGTTGAGCTTGTCGATCACCGGCTTCGGTGTCCCCGCCGGCGCCATCAGGCCGAGCCAGATGGTGGCCTCGTAGCCGGGAACGCCCGCTTCGCTTGCGGTCGGCACATCAGCCAGCACGGCCGAGCGCGTCTTGCCCGTGGTGGCGAGTGCGCGCACCTGGTTTTCCGCGATGTTGGGGGCCATCGCCGGAACCGCGTCGATCATCATCTGCACCTGGCCGCCGATCACGCCGCTGCGCGCTTCGCCGCTATTGCGGTAGGGCACGTGCAGGATATCGATGCCGGCCATCGCCTTGAACAGTTCGCCGGCCATGTGATACGGCGTGCCCTGGCCGGACGACGCGTAATTCAGCTTGCCAGGCTGCGTTTTCGCCAGTGCAATGAATTCCTGAAGCGTCTTCGCCGCCACGGCGGGATAAACCACGATGACCAGGTCCGAATAGTTGATTGGGGCGATCGGCGCGAGATCGCGCATCAGCTCATATTTGCGTTGCGGCACCAGCGATTCGTTCGCGGTCTGGGTGTTCGACATCATCAACAGCGTATAGCCGTCGGGTGGCGACTTGGCCGCCTCCAGCGTGCCGATCACTCCGCCGGCGCCAGTACGGTTCTCGACCACGAAAGGCTGACCGAAATTTTCCTGCAGAATGCTGCCGATCTGGCGGGCGGTGACGTCGGCGGGTCCGCCGGCGCCAAAGGGCACGATCACCCGCACCGGCCGCGACGGATAGTCCTGCGCCTGACTGGAAGAAGTGAGAATAACCTGGCTTGCGAAAAGACCTGTCGCCAGCGCGAATGCCAGCCTTAGCCGCATCATGTTAACCTCCCGAACCCGGCCTTTTTCTGCGTCGGCCTGCTGACCGACGCTGATTGCCGGGTCTGCTTCTCTGCGGCCAAGTGTAGCGATCCGCGGCACGACCGCTAGCCCCCTCGAATCAGACAATGGTCGTGCCGATGCTGCAGTTGGCCGGCGATTTCGCTTATCTGGCAAACAGCCCCCGTCCTATTTGATGGATTGCATTAAGCAGGCTGCAATCATCGGCGCGAGCATTGCGCGCTTGCCATGGCAACGGCGCGCCGAATCCTTCAGAGTGCGGCAGTGAGTCGAACAAGGCTTTGAGCAAGGTCACGAGGAGCGCGCCATGAAACTCTATCCCTGCCTGGTGGCTGCCTCGATAGCCGTCTCCGGTAGTACCGCGATCCACGCCCAGTCCCTGCCATCGTATATGGCGCCTATTGCCGGCAAAACCGCTGCAACAGCAGCCGATATTGCGACCAAGGACATGTTGGCTCTCAACACTGGCATGTTCGAGCTCTACGGCGATGCCGCGAAGATTTTCCAGGGCAACATCCTGAGCAAGCATCCGGTGATCCTCGGCCTGTTCTCGGGCGCCGGGGGACGGATGATCCTTTACCGGCCGGGAATGGCGCCAATGGACGCGCCGCAGGTACCTGTCGTCTATCAACTGTTGAAGTCGGTCGGCCACAGCACGATGGCGTTGGCGGAGGTTGTCGGTCCCTACGTCGATAATTCCGACGACAAGTCCTGGCGCGGCTCGATGCTCGCCTACCGCAGCCGCATGCAGTCGGCGCTCGATGGGCTCGATGCGACCCCGATGGAGCCGGGATGGCGCGACAACAATCGCACCATCCTGCAAAACAATATCGCCTTCATGGACGAATGCGTCGCCAAGGGCGTGATTCCTTTCGCCACGCTGGAAGCCTTCGGCAAGAAGCAGGCGCCTTATCTGGCGAAGAACGTGGCATGGGCGGCGCAAACCCAGGTCGCGCACTGGATGACGGTGTTGGCCAGCTGGAAAACCCAGCTCGGCGCCGACTGGGACAAGACCTACGCCGCCAGCAACACGATCTACGTCGCGCGCCAGAACAACGTGCTGTTCAGCGTTCTGGCGCAGTTCTTCGGACCCGAAGCGATCAACAGCCGCCTGTTGTTGATCGAGACGGTGTCCTTCACGACCACGCCTGCGGACATGCTGGAATCGCTGACCCGCATTATCGCGGATCGCTCGGTCGGCGCGTTGTTCTTCGGCAATTACCACCTGATGGACTACGAGTTGATGGGCGGTGACGCGCGCGCCGCCATCGTCGCGGAAACCGGCAAACGCGGCATGACGCCGTTCCTGCCGCCCGTTGTGCCATTCGGTTCGAAGCAATGGCCGACATTGGTTACGCCGGGTCCGGGCCCGGCATCGATCGCGGACCTGAAGTAAGCCGGCAATCGGTCAACGGGTGAGAGCATGGGGCCTTCACGGCGCGAGTTTCTGAAATGGGTGTCGGCAAGCGGCATAGCGCTCAGCCTGTCGCGCTTGGGATCGGCGGAAGCTGCCGGTCTGCCGCCGCGTGCGTCGCTTCCGGGTAGCGGGAACTGGAATCCCGCAACCAATGGCGCAGGTCGGATTGACGGCGTTCCCAAAGTCACCGGCGCAAAACTCTACGCATCTGATTTCCGGGCGTCCGATCTACCGGGGTGGCCGGCGAAGACCTCGCACGCGATACTGGTTCGCGCGCCGGATGCCACCCATGTCTATATTGGAATGGACCTCGCGCGCCTGGGCGGCGCGGTAAAACCCTCGGTCGTCGTGACTGCGGACGATCTCGACAAAATCGGCACCAGCGTTCCTGAATTCTATACCGGCGACCTGTTCTGTCCGATCGGGAGAACGCCGATCTATATGGGGCAGCCGGTAGCGCTGTTGATCTTCGAGACGTTCGATGCCTTCGACCAGGCGCGTCTCGCGCTGCGCGACGGCACGTTCGTGAAATTCGGTGAAGAGACCGGTCCGGTCACGATCGCGGACTATGGCGCCTACCGCTTTACGCGCGTCGCCGGCGCAACGCCGGACGCGCCCGACGTCTATTCGCCGCTCCTGGCGGGCTGGGTCAGCCCTGGACGCTCGCAGAACTCGCCGCTGCCGGTGTGGTCTCCGGCTGCCAAGGACACGCAGGCTCCTTATGCCAAGGCCGCCGTCTATGGCGAGCAGATCCGCAGCCAGCTGGCGGCGAAGGATCCCAACCTGCTGGTGCTGGATCGTGAGTTCGAGACGCAGTCGGTCGATCCGATGTTCCTCGAACCGGAATCCGGGCTCGCCTGGTACAACAGAAAAACCGAAAGTCTCGAGCTCGTTCTTGGCGTGCAATCTCCGTATGAAGCGGCGGAGTCGATTGCGCATCTGCTCGGCAAGGCGCGGGGACCGTTCAAGCCGGCCCATATCAACACCCAGTTCACCTATGTCGGCGGCGGCTTCGGCGGGCGCGATCATACGCCGTTCGTGCTTTATGTGGCGCTGGCGGCGATGTTCTTTCCCAGTCATCCGGTACGGCTGGCGCATGACCGCTATCAGCAGTTTCAGGGCGGCATCAAGCGCCACGCCTTCAAGATGCGGTCGCGGATCGGAGTCGACCGGTCTACCGGCAAGATCCAGGCATTTGCGGCGGATCATGTCCTCGACGGCGGCGGGCTGGCCAATTTCTCGGCGAACGTGGCAACCGTCGGGGCCGCCGCCGCGATCGGTATATATGACGTTCCGAAGGTCGACGTGACCACGGTTGCGCTGCATTCGCGGGGGGTGACCGCGGGATCGATGCGCGGCTATGGCACGTTGCAGACGATGACGGCGCTGGAGGTGCTGGTCGATGAAGTCGCCGCCGCCCTGCCGCTCGACGCAATCGAGTTCCGGCGGCGAAATGCGCTTCGGCCCACCGGCCGGACCATGATGGGTAATCCCTACATCGTCTCGGTCCGTACCACGGAGATTCTCGACAAGCTCGAGAAGCATCCGATCTGGCAGCAGCGCGCGCAACGGAAATTGGATGGGCCGCAGGGCACGCTCGTCGGTACCGGCGTTGCCTGCGTCACCAAAGATTACGGCGCCGGTGCCGATTGCTCGCTCGGGCGGGTCGAACTCTCGCCGGAAGGCAAAGTCGCGATCTATTGCGATCACGTCGAAATGGGCAACGGCATCGGCACGGCGCTCGCGAACCGGGTCGCGATCCATCTTGGCGCCGTCGCCGACGAAGTTTCGGTGGCGCGGGTCGATAGCTATGACGCCCTCGGATTGGTCACATCGGGCGATCCCTACACGATCGACCAGAAAACGCAGGACGCCGCGGAGAAGAACCCACGCTGGGTTCCGGCGATCAGCTCGGCGACCAGCGCCTCGATCGGCGCGCATGTCGGTACCCATTCGGCCGCTGAGGCGGCGCGTGTGATCTTTCGTTTCGGCCTGTGGCCGGCGGCGCTGGAGCTTTGGCGCATCGCGCCAGGCGACCCGCGCGCGAAGGATTCGACCAAGGCGCAGTGGAAGGACGGGCGACTCGTCATGACCGGCCTTGACCCGCTGCCATTGCCGGCGCTGGCTGCGAAAGCGCATGCGCGCAATCTCGTGACCGGAGCGGTGGCGCATAGTTTCTCCCGCTGGGCGTGGTCGCGCGCGCGCTTCCCCCTCAATGGCGAACAATATCGCGCCGAGATCGACGCGCTGGCCGTGCGCAAGGGCAATGGCAAGTTCGCGCGTATCGATCGGGTCAGCGTCAAGTTTCCGCCGACCGACAACAACCGTATCGGCACCGCCTATACCTCGATGTGCGGCACGGTGGTTCGCGTCGAGATCGCGCGGGCAACCGGGGCTCTGCGCATCGCCAAGGCTTACAGCGTTTTTGAGTGCGGACAGGCGCTGGTGCCCGAGGTCGTGCTGGGCCAGGCCCAGGGCGGCTTCGCGATGGGGGTCGGCTATGCCTTGCTCGAGACGCTGCCGCTCTACGAGGGCGGACCTGGCAACGGTCAGTGGAATCTCGGACAGTACCTCGTCGCGCGCGGATCGGACCTGCCGCTGCATGACCTCGAGATCGAGATGCTGCCGCCGCTGACGCCGGACGAGCCGCCGAAGGGGATGGCCGAGGTCGTGACGGTTCCCGTCGTCCCTGCGATCCTGAACGCCATTTTCGACGCCACCGGCCACCGCTTTCAATCGCTGCCGGTGACGGCAAACCTGCTCAAGGGAGTGCTCGCGTGACCAAATTGAGCATCACGATCAACGGTCAGCCGCACGGGCCGACGGATGTGCGCGACGATCTCTCGATGAACGATTTCCTGCGCGAGTATCTCGGCATGACCGGTACCAAGTTCGGCTGCGGCGCCGCGCAGTGCCTGAGCTGCGCCATCATCGTCGATAATCCCGATGGCACGAGCTACACCAGCCCGACCTGCGTCACCTCGGCGGTGAGTTTCGACGGCAAGGCGATCCGTACCGTCGAGGGCCACGTGAAGAATGGCGAGCTCTCCGCGCTCCAGAAGGCCTTTATCGCGCACTTTGCGTTCCAGTGCGGCTATTGCACGGCCGGTTTCCTGAACGAGGGCCAGGTTCTGCTCGAACGTCTGGCCAGGACACCGGTCAACCGCGCCGAACTCGAGCAGACCGTCGCCGATGCGCTCGACGGTCACCTCTGCCGCTGCACCGGCTACGTCAAGTACCACGAGGCGGTGCGCGACGTGATCCTTGCGGATTCCAAGCGCTATCTCGTGGCGAACCAGTGAGCGGAGGCGAGGGGAGCGCGACATGAAGTCGGAACTGCGGTTTCAGCTGATGTTCTCCGTCGTCGTTGTCGCGACGAGCATGCTCGCGGGCTACGCCGTTTCTGAGACCGCACCGCCATCGCTTGCGAGCCCCGACAGCTTTGCATCGATATCGGATACGGATGCGCGCTCGGCCGCGATATTCACCGAACTTGGCAAGGTGCTGACCCATCCGCGCTGCACCAATTGCCATCCGGCGGGTGACCGCCCGCGGCAGGGCGACGAGAGCCGGCTGCATCAGCCGCCGATTGCCCGCGGTGCCGACGGTCATGGCCTGCCGGCGATGCGCTGCTCGATTTGTCACGGCAATGCCAATTTCGAGCCCGGCCACATGCCGGGGCATCCTGAATGGCACCTCGCCCCGCGGGAAATGGCGTGGGAGGGTAAAACGATCGCCGAAATTTGCGACCAACTCAGGGACCCCGCACGCAACGGCGGCCGCAAGGTCGAGGATCTCATCCATCACATCGGCGAAGACACGCTGGTGGGCTGGGCCTGGGCGCCAGGCGCCGGACGCAGCCCCGCGCCCGGTACGCAAAAGCAGGCCGGGGCGCTGGTCGAAGCCTGGGTGAAAACCGGCGCAGCCTGCCCCGCGAAGTAGGGCGTGGGCTCATAAGCGCCTAGCGGAGGTTGATATGGAACGGCGGAAGTTCATTGCGATTGCCGCAACAGGGGCAGCTTGGCCTTTGATGGCGCGCGCGCAGCAGAATGCAACGAGCGCAAAGATTACGAGGGTTGGTATCCTCTGGCACGCCAGCAATGCGGATGAAGAGAAGATCTACTTAGATGTTTTAACAAAATCGTTCAGCGATCTTGGCTATGTCGAAGGTAAGAACATTGAGTTCCTCCATCGATTTCCTGCCGAGCAACCGGAACGGTTTCGTACGTTCGCACGCGAGCTTGCCGAGGACAAAGTCGACGCGATTGTCGCGGTTACTGGATTGGGCGCAAAGGAGGCTAAACAAGCCACCAGCACCATTCCGATCGTATTTGTCATTGTATCCGATCCAGTCGGTGGCGGCCTTGTCGAGAGTCTTGCGCGACCCGGCGGCAATGCCACCGGTCTCTCACTGATGTCAATCGACCTGAGCGGGAAGCGTTTGGCGTTATTGAAGGAAGCGGTTCCGAACCTGTCGCGTGTAGCACTTCTGGTCGATCCGACGGACCCATTCACGCAGCGCGCGGTCAAGGCTAATCAGGCGGCGGCCGAGACGTTAGGCATTTCGTTGTGGCCGGCCACGGTATCGACGCCCGATGACATTGAGCCTGCGTTTTCCAAAATTGCTCAAGACCGCGCCGACGGCGTCATCCTGGGAGCCGGATCGATGCTGTTTAATGAGCGGGCACGTATTGGTTCGTCGGCTTTGGCACACAGGCTGCCAGCGCTGTCGTTTGTCGCGGAGATGGTCCCACATGGTCTTCTGCTGTCGTACGGACAGGATTTTCCCGATTTTTTCCGCCGCGCAGCGGCCGACGTCGACAAGATACTGAGAGGCGCAAAGCCCGCGGATATCCCGGTCGAACAGCCCACACGCTTCAAATTGGCGATCAGCCTGAAGACCGCCAATGCGCTTGGCCTCACCGTTCCGCCTTCCCTGTTGGCGACTGCCGACGAGTTGATTGAGTAGGGCGTGCTCACTTTCGATGTTGATGCTGTGGACGGCTCCTCCACCGGCACGAGAGTGCCACGGATGTGGGGGCTGTTAAGGCTCCCACGATTCAGAGGAGCGAGCCATGCAGACGGTTACGACAATCGGTTTAGACATCGCCAAGTCGGTTTTCCAGGTTCACGGCGTTGACGCTGGCGGCCAAGTAATTGTTCGCCAGCAATTGAAGCGTCGCTATGTCTTGACGTTCTTCCGGAAGCTGTCGCCGTGTCTGGTCGGTATTGAAGCCTGCGGCTCGGCGCACCATTGGTCACGCGAACTCCAGGCACTTGGTCACACCGTCCGGCTAATGCCGCCGGCCTACGTGAAACCCTACGTCAAGCGGCAGAAGAATGACGCGACTGACGCAGAGGCTATTTGTGAGGCAGTCACCAGGGCCAACATGCGGTTCGTGCCGACCAAACTCCCGAGCAGCAAAGCGGCTTGGTATTGCACCGCACGCGTCATCTGTTCATCCGTCAGCAGACCTCCGTAATCAATGCGATCCGGGCTCATCTTGCCGAGTACGGGATAGTTGCGCCGGTCGGGCGTCAAGGTGTCGTAGAACTGCTCACTGTCGTCGCCGATCCGAACGACAGAAGGGTTCCGGAGATCGCTCGTGCGTGTCTTGCGGCACTCGGGGCTCAACTGCGCAGGATGAAGGAGCAGATCCTGGAGTTCGACCGGTTGATCAGGGCATGGCATCGGTCCAACGAAATGAGCATGCGGCTCGAAGAAGCCCCCGGCGTCGGTCCAGTGCTGGCCACTGCTTTGGTCGCTGCCGTTGCTGATCCAAAGTCCTTCCGATCAGGGCGCAACTTCTCGGCCTGGATAGGTATGGTACCGAAACAGCACTCCAGTGGAGGCAAGAACAGGCTCGGCAATATAAGCAAGCAAGGTGACCGCTATTTGCGCGGCCTGTTTGTGGCCGGCGCGCTTTCTGTCATCCGTTACGCCAAGATCCACGGCGCCAAACACCGGCCCTGGCTCACGGCCTTGCTGGCCAGGCGGCCGACCAAGGTTGCGGCTATCGCGCTCGCCAACAAGATCGCGCGGATGGTCTGGGTCATGATGGCCAGGGGCGAGCGATACAACGAACCCGTCGCGCTTGCGCGATGAACGAGATCGCGCCGGGCAACTGGCGTGATGTGAAGGTTGGGGAGGGCGAACAGCACGTAATGCAGAGCCGGTCGATCCGGCGATCAGGACAACCCACATGTGCCAAGGCATTCTTGAATGCGAGTTGTTGGTCGGGACCTGATCCGCGGAGGGCATTATGGCCAGCGGTCATGTGAACCGCATCTAAAGGCCGAACACATGGCTGCACCGACCAATGCTGCAAAACGTGAAAAATCTCTTGCCAACACGGAGCCAATGGTATGGACCCCGCCCTCCAGGCGAGTGAAATCTCGAACGCCAACTGCAACGAAGGAGGATATCATGCAGATCGTTCGAATAGGTCTGGATCTTGCGAAGTATGTGTTCGAGGTTCATGGCGTCGACAGTCTCGGAAAAGCCGTGGTGCGAAAGACGTTGCGTCGCGATGCGGTAGCCCATTTTTTCGCCAATCTGCCGCGATGTCTGGTTGGCATGGAGGCCTCGAACGGAGCGCATTACTGGGCAAGGGTGCTTTCCGATCTCGGCCATGAGGTTCGGCTGATCAGCCCTCAGTTCGTGACACCATATGTCAAGTCGAACAAGAACGACCGGAACGATGCGGAAGCTATCTGCGAAGCGGTCGGCCGGCCATCAATGCGTTTTGTGCCGCCGAAGTCGACTGATCAACTGGCGGTTCAGGCAGTTCATCGAATTCGTCGGCGTCTGGTCGCCGACCGTGTCAGACTCGTCAATCAGATTCGTGGCCTCCTTTCCGAGCATGGGATTGTCATTGCGCGTGACATCTCGCAGCTGCGACGCAACCTTGCGGTAATCGTCGGGAATGGCGATGACGGCCTCAGCGGCATGGTCCGCTCGCTCATGAAAGAGTTGCAGGCGGAAATGGCCGAAATTGATGATCGCATTGCAACCTATGACCGGCGGATACGTGAAATCTTCCGGACCAGCGAGCAGTGCCAGCGGCTTGGAAAGATCGAAGGCATCGGCCCTGTGACGGCAACCGCCTTGATTGCTGCCGTGGGCGATAGAACCTGCTTCAAGAACGGCCGTCAGTTCGCGGCTTGGCTCGGCTTGGTGCCGAAACAACGATCCAGTGGGGGGCGAGCCCGCCTGTTCGGTATCAGCAAACGTGGCGATCGCTATCTGCGCACATTGATGATCCATGGCGCTCGCGCTGTGCTCGGCAAAGCAGCCGGCAAGCAGGATCCCCGAAGCCTCTGGCTTGGGAAGTTGCGGCAAAGGCGGCATCCCAATGTCGCGGCTGTCGCGCTCGCCAACAAGAATGCGAGGATCGTGTGGGCCATGCTCTCGGGCGGCACATTCTACGAGCACGCACCGTCGGTGAAAGCAGCTTGAGGTGAAACAGCAAACGAAAGAATAACAGAAGGAGGTCTCGCCCGGCAATTGCAGCAAAATGGCAGGAGATGATGAAACGGTCATTCCGTCGCTTCCCGAACCTGGTGTGTGGACCGGCATGGCTTCGGCCAATGTCTCGGGGCCGATGAGGTGGAAGCGCGCGAAAATCCATCGGGGCTCGCGGCGAAGACGTTGTCCAGCCGCATAAAGAAGCCGGATATACGTCAGCAGTTGTGACCGAGGATCTTGATCCAGCCGACCTGTTGCAATCGGGCGGGGTCCATATACGTCCACACATGGCACATCGCGTCGGCGGGCGCAGTGCAGCGACCGCGACTTGGGCATGGCTCCGACGGCGCAAGGCTGTTGGCCGTGGACCCCGCAGTCGACGAAAGACTTGCTGTGCGCCCCAGGTAAAAGCGATAATCTCGGATGTATCGGACCCTGCAAGAATAAGCCCCACAACCGGGCAAAAAACATGTCCAAGACCAATCCCATGGAAACGCTGATGAAGACTTCGATTTCGCGACGCACCCTGCTTAAAGGCACCGGCGCGGTGCTCGCAGGCGCAGCATTTTCCACCCGCGTGCTGGCGGATGCGCCGGCGCCGGAACCGGTGACGCCGGCGCTGATCGAGGCGGCGAGGAAGGAAGGCCAGGTGATCTACTACACCTCGACCGACCTGCCGGTCGCGGAGAAGCTGGCCAAGGCATTCGAGGCGAAATATTCAGGCATAGCGGTTCGTGTCGAGCGCACCGGCGCGGAGCGCGTGTTCCAGCGCATTGGCCAGGAATATTCCAGCAACATCCACGCTGTCGACGTCGTGAACTCGTCCGATGCTGCGCATTTCATCGTCTGGAAGCGCGACGGCATTCTGGCGCCCTATGTGCCGGAGGAAGTTGCCAAGTTTTATCCGGCCGAGCACAGGGATATCGACGGCCAGTTCGCCAGCTTCCGGGTCTGGCTTAGCATCATCGCCTACAACACCAATCTGGTGAAGGCGGAGGACGCGCCGAAAAGCTTTGCCGACCTGCTCGATCCCAAATGGAAAGGCAAGATCGTCAAGGCGCATCCCGGCTACAGCGGCACCATCATGACCGCGACCTACCAGATGCAGCGCGATCTCGGCTGGACGTTCTTCGAGCAGCTCGCCAAGCAGAACATCATGCAGGTGCAGTCGTCGGCCGATCCGCCCAAGAAGCTCGACCTCGGCGAACGCGCTGTGATGGCCGACGGCAACGAGTACAACATCTTCCAGATGAAGGAGGCCGGCCGCCCGGTCGCGCCGGTCTATGCCTCGGAGGGATCGCCGCTGATCATCGGGCCGAACGGCATCTTCAAGGACGCGCCGCATCCGAACGCAGCAAAGCTGTTCCAGTCATTCAGCCTCGGCCGCGAGGCCCAGCAGATGATCATCGATGTCGGAGGCCTCCGCTCGGTGCATGCGCAGGCCACAGAGAAGGCGGGGCGCAGACCGCTCAAGGAGATCAAGACGATGAAGGACGATGCCGCGGCGGTGGAGAAAGAAGGCGAGTCCATCAAGGCGCGCTACACCAAGATCTTCCGCGTCTGACCGGGATGACCTCCGGATTACCCAGGGTTTCGGTCGCGGAAACGCTTGCCGAAAAGATCGTCGCGTTGAAGCCGGGTGCGCTCCCGGCCGTGACCACGGGCAAATGCGAGGATCTGTTGATCGATGTCGTCGGTCTGTGCGTTACCGCGCGCAACGAGGACTATATCAAGAGCGCGCTCGCCGGTTGCGATGATGACGGCGCCTGCACGGCGATCGGGCATCGGCGCACGCTGAATGCCGCGGGCGCCGCCTTCGTCAACGGCACCGCGGCGCATGGCGAGGATTTCGACGACACCTTTGAGGGCGGCCCGGTGCATGCCGGCGCGGTGATCGTGCCGGCGGTGCTGGCGGCCTGCGAGCGGCACAATCCGGACGGGCGGATGGCGCTGATCGGGATCGCGGTCGGCACCGAAGTGTTGTGCCGTCTCAGTCTCGTGGTGCCGAAGGCCGTGCACAAGGCAGGCTTTCACCCCACCGCGGTGTTCGGCGCCATGGGCGCGGCCGCCGGGGTCGGCGCCGCCCTCGGCCTCAATGCGAGGCAAATCGTCGATGCGCTCGGTATCGCCGGCAGCATGGCCGGCGGCATCATCGAATATCTGGCCGAAGGCGCCTGGACCAAGCGGCTGCATGCCGGCTGGGCGGCGCAATCCGGCATTCGCGCAGCACTGCTGGCGCGGGGCGGGTTCGTAGGTCCCCGCACGGTGTTCGAGGGCGTCCACGGCCTGTTCCACGGCTTCGCGCACACCACGGAGGGCGATTACGAAGCCCTGACCGGCGATTTCGGTAGCCGCTGGGTGACGAACACGCTGGCGTTCAAGCCCTATCCCTGCGGGACCATGGCGCAGCCCTATATCGATTGCGCGCGGCGGCTGGGCGCACGCGGCATCAAGCCGGAGGACGTCGCCGAGATCGTCTGTGAAGTCGCGGAGGGCACGGTGCACCGGCTGTGGGAGCCGCTCGCCGACAAGCAACGCCCGCGCAACGGCTACGCCGCCAAATTCGCGACGCCTTATCTGCTCTCCACCGGCTTTGTGCATGGCGGCGTCGGGCTCGGCGCATTCACGGACAGCGCGATCAGCGATGCGCGCGTGCTGGCGCTGGCCGCGAAAGTGAAATTCGTGATCGACCCGGACAATCCCTATCCGAACAACTACACCGGCCATATCCGCGCCACGCTCCGCGATGGCAGCATGGTGGAAGACCGGCAGCCCTACCTTCGCGGCGGCGTGCAGGAGCCGCTAACGCGCCAGGACGTGACCGACAAGTTTACACTCAACGCGCAGCATGGTGGCTGGAGCGCAGCGCAGGGCGAAGCGGCGTTGAAGCTGATGGCGGGGTTGTATAATGGCCGCATCGATCTCTCATCATTGCGTGGATAACGGCTCATGACCAAAGAACTCACCGGCAAGGTCGCCATTGTCACCGGCGCAGGCCGCAATATTGGCCGCGCGATCGCGCTGACCTTGGCGGAAGGCGGTGCCTCCATTGTGGTGAACGCCCGCAGCAACCGCGCCGAGGCGGACGCGGTTGCGCGTGAGATCGAGGCCGCCGGCGGCAAGGCGCTGGTTCATATCGGCGACGTCGCCGATGCCAAATCGGTACAGGCGATGGCGGACGTCGCCGTGAAGCAGTTCGGGCGGATCGATGTCCTCGTCAACAATGCCGCGTTGCGGCGGGAAAAGTCGTTCGCCGAAATGAGCTATGCCGAGTGGCGCAAGATCATGGACGTCGCGCTCGACGGCACCTTCCACTGCGTCAAGGCCTGCCTGCCGGCGTTGCGACAATCGGGCAAAGGGGCGATCGTCAATATCGGTGGTCTCAGCGCGCATACCGGTGCGAAAAATCGCGCCCATGTGGTCACCGCGAAGGCCGGGATCATTGGCTTTACCCGCGCGCTGGCCCACGACCTCGCCGATGACGGCATCACGGTGAACTGCGTGATTCCCGGCCTGATCGGTACGCCGCGGCCGAAGGACAGACCGGAGCCGGCGCACCATCTGACCCACGGGACCATCACCGGCGAGCGGGGTCGGCCGGAAGACGTGGCGGCGGCCGTGCGATTCCTGTGCGGGCCGGGCGCGCGCTATATCAACGGGCAGGCGATCCACGCCAATGGCGGTGCCTATCTCGGCGCGTAATGCATGGTTTCAATGCCATTTTGGTTGGGGTGGGGCCGGATAAAGTGCCTCGGCGACCGCGGCATTTGATGTTACCTATGGTGACATGAACCAGCACGCCAAGGTCGATATCCGCCATTCCACCTGTCCGCATGATTGCCCGTCGGCCTGCGCGCTCGACATCGAGGTGATCGAAGGCCGCAGCATCGGCCGGGTGCGGGGCTCCAAGCAGCAGACCTATACCGCGGGCGTCGTCTGCGCCAAGGTCGCGCGCTACGCCGAGCGCATTCATCATCCCGACCGGCTGCTCTATCCGATGCGCCGTACCGGACCGAAAGGCTCCGGCCAGTTCGCGCGGATTTCCTGGGACGAGGCGCTGGACGAAATCGCCGCCCGCTTCGATTCTGCCGAGCGCGAATTCGGCGCTGAATCGGTCTGGCCTTATTATTACGCCGGCACCATGGGGCTGGTCATGCGCGACGGCATCAACCGTCTCGCCAACGTGAAGAAGTATTCGCGCTTCTACTCTACCATCTGCGCCAACATCGCGCGCGTTGGATTTGCCATCGGCACCGGCAAGATCGCTGGCGTCGATCCGCGCGAGATGGGCGTGTCCGACCTGATCGTGATCTGGGGCACCAATCCCGTGAACACCCAGGTCAACGTGATGACGCACGCGATGCGCGCCCGCAAGGAGCGGGGTGCGAAGATCGCGGCGATCGACGTCTACAACAACGAAACCATGAAGCAGGCCGATATCAAGATCCTGCTCAAGCCCGGCACCGACGGCGCCTTCGCCTGCGCCGTCATGCACGTGCTGTTTCGCGAAGGCTATGCCGACCGGGACTATCTTGCAAAGTACACCGACTGTCCCGACGAACTCGAAGCGCATCTGGCGACCCGCACGCCGGAATGGGCCTCGGCGATTTCGGGCGTGCCGGTGGAAGAGATCGAAGCGTTCGCACGCGCGGTCGGCCAGACCCAACGTACGTTCTTCCGTCTCGGCTATGGCTTTACCCGCAGCCGCAACGGCGCGGCGCAGATGCATTCCGCATTGTGCATCCCCGCGGTGACCGGTGCCTGGCAATACGAAGGCGGTGGCGCGTTCTTCAATAATTTTGCGATCTGGAAATTCAACGAATCGATCATCGAAGGCCATGATGCGCGCGACAACTCCGTCCGGGTGCTCGACCAGTCCCGGATCGGACGCATCCTGACCGGCGATGCCGTGGCGTTGAAAAATGGCCCGCCGGTCAAGGCGATGTTGATCCAGAACACCAATCCGATGACGGTGGCGCCGGAGCAGGCGCTGGTGCGCCAGGGCTTTGCGCGCGAAGACCTGTTCATGGTGGTGCACGAGCAGTTCATGACCGAGACCGCCCAAATGGCCGACATCGTGCTGCCTGCCACCATGTTCATGGAACACGACGATCTCTATTACGGCGGCGGCCACCAGCATATTTCGGTCGGCGCCAAGCTGATCGATCCGCCAGGCGAGTGCCGGTCCAACCACGAGGTGCTGCAGGGCCTCGGCCGCCGCCTCAAGGCCGTGCATCCCGGCTTCGAGATGACGCCGCGCGAACTGATCGACGCGACGCTGAAGGAGAGCGGCCACGGCGATATCGAAAGCCTGGAGAAGGATCTGTGGCGCGACATCCAGCCGGATTTTCGCAGCTCGCATTATCTCGACGGCTTCGCGCATGCCGACAAGAAATTCCACTTCAAGGCCGACTGGGCGCATCCGCCCTGGGGCATGTCGGGCATGGGACCCTGGGCGGAGATGCCCTCGCTGCCGGACCATTGGCGGATCATCGAGGAGGCGGACGAAGCGCATCCGTTCCGGCTTGCCACCAGCCCGTCGCGCAGCTTCCTCAACACCAGTTTCAATGAAACGCCGTCCTCGATTGCGCGTGAGGGCAACCCGTCGGTGATGATTCATCCCGCGGATGCCGCAGCGCTCGGGATCGCCGACGGCGAGGCCGTAACGCTCGGCAACACGCGCGGCGAAACGACGCTGACAGCAAAATTGTTCGACGGCGTGCGCCGCGGCGTGCTGATCGCGGAATCCATTCAGCCCAACAAGGCCCATATCGGCGGCCGCGGCATCAATATGTTGACCGGGGCCGAGGAAGTGGCGCCGGTGGGCGGCGCGGCGTTCCATGACAATAAGGTCTGGGTGAAGAAGGCGGAGGCCTGAATCTGGCCGACCGAGCCGGGTCACATGTTGCACCGCAGCGGTCAGCGACTGGAACCAAAGCGCGGCGATTTCCTTAGCTAAGCGATCAGGAATGCGTCGCAGCCGAGGAGATCAAAATGTCACGTCATAATGAAATGCCGCCGGTGCCACCCGCCAATCGCAGCCAAAAGGGTACCGGTGACCATGCCGAGGTGAATAAGGATGCGTCGAAGGGGCACGACGATATTCAGAATTCGGCAGAGCAGGGCGATACCGCCAATATCAAGCAGAACACGACGAATGCCGGATTCTTCAAGGGACGACGCGTGAAATAACGCCGATCCGGAGCGTCTCAAAGCTGACTGGCTGAGGCGATCAGAAACATCAATTGTGAAATTAACCGATCGCCCCAAACGTATTCGGCCTTGCAGTTCACCGCCATCCTGTCGCAAATGTTCGCCAACCAATAGCGAACAGGTGAGCGGTACAATGACCGATACCAACAGCGTGATACGCGAGAAGCGCGGGCAGGCGCTCTGGATAACCATCAACCGGCCGGACAAGCGCAACGCCATCAATGCCGACGTCGTCGCCGGCATCGCCCGCGGCTATCGCGAGGCGCATGACGACAAGGACATCCGCGTCATCGTGCTGACAGGCACGGGCGACAAGGCGTTCTGCGCCGGCGCCGACCTGCAGAACAGTGGCGCCGCCTTTGCGATGGATTTTTCCCGGCCGAATGTCGACTACGCCGATCTGTTGCGGCTGTCGCAAAATGCCACCAAACCCGCGATTGCGCGCGTCGGCGGCGTCTGCATGGCCGGCGGCATGGGCCTGCTGTGCATGACCGACATGGCGGTATCAGCCGATCATGTGATCTTTGGACTGCCCGAGGTCAAGGTCGGCGTATTCCCGATGCAGGTTCTCAGCCTGCTGCAAACGATCGCGCCGAAACGCCTCGTCAACGAATGGTCGCTGACCGGCGAGCCGTTCGACGCCCATGCAGCCAAGGCGGCCGGTCTTCTGAACTATGTGGTGCCCGCGGTTGAGCTCGATGCCAAGGTCGACTGGCTGATCGGCCGCATCGTCGACAAGTCGCCGACCGCGATCCGCCGCGGCAAATATGCTATGAGGGCCATCGCCTCGATGTCGTTTGACGAAAGCATCGCCTACACCGAAAGCCAGATCGCGTTGCTGGCGATGACGGAAGACGCCAAGGAAGGCCTCAAGGCATTCAGCGAAAAGCGAAAGCCTTCGTGGCCGGGCAAATAGCCAGCTGTTCGTAGCTGAGCATTTCAGGCCCCGCCAAGTGAACTAATCATTTAGGTCACGTTGGGCGGTCGTTCCAAGGTGCGACAAGGAGTTGCTTTTGTTCGTTCTTCACGGCGCTTCTTGGAGCCTGCGATCAATTGTTTGCGTGTGCGCTTGGCATAGGTTGGCAACTGGTGTGAGGAGCGATGCCGGGCTGCGGCGCGTAATTCGGCATCTGTAAGGTCGCTGTCCGCCCCTTCGGTAAAGCCGCCGTGACGGAAGGAAGTAAATGAGAGCACACTTCGTAGCTCCGCTGCTGCGACGATCTTTTTCACGACAGCCCGGAGGTAACGCAGATCCTTGCGTTCCGTAATCCAAGGGAGCTGGGTGCGTGACCTGCGATGCTCATGATCACGTCGAAAGACCAGACCCGAGACCTTCGTCGCCTTGATGGCGTCGAGCTCCGCCATTAATTCGGGAAATAAGGGTGTGCCGGCTTCGTCGAACAGAGGCCACCAGGCCTCTTCACCATTCTTCGGATGTACAATTCTCACGCTATTCGGCCGCTCATTTGGCCGATAATGCGAGATTTCGAAGGCTCCGAACACGTGTTCTTGCCGCTGCAACCACTCCCAAGTCAACAACGCGGCCGTTGCGACTGAGCCGTATCCGAGCTTGTTTGCGGCTATCCTGAATGCAACGAGTTCATCCCAAGTCGCTGTTGGCGTTTCGCGCGGAAGCTTGCCAAGCGTGCGGATTTTTAGGCCCATACGCGAGAATGGATTGCTCGCCGGCACCTCCGTTTCGTACGCGCGTTGACCAACAAACCAGGCGCGCCGGCAAGCTGTCATGGATGCATTTGCAGAGCGGCGACGCTCGCGCTTCACGACGTTTCCGTCCGCGTCTTTGTCCTCCACAACGAGCAGCTTCGCGTAAACTGCGTCGACGAATCGTTTCGTGAAGTCAGAAATCTGCTTGGAGCCCGCGCGGCTACCATCCTTCAGTTTTTGGTTGGCAAACAGCGCCAGGCCGTTTTCGTAGCCGCGCTGCGTTTTGTGATCTATCTCGTTCCATTTCTGATGTGCTTTGAAGACATTGACCAGCCAATCGAAACTGCCAGGCACAGGAGTCGCTGGAACCATGTCGGTCAATCCTCTTGAACGCCAGCTGTCGAAGGCGGGCAGCAGAACATTCTCGACTCGGTCTAAGGCAGCCGCATAATCCTCCCCTAACGCTTCGGCCTGGGCGTAGCAGGCCTGTTTGCGGGCCCAGGTCGGCGGCTCAAAGAAGTATGCCCATCGACCGCTCTTCAGTGGCTTTCGCCGGCAGTAGCGGGGAAGCTTCAACGCGGTGTGGGGTAGTTTCATACGAGAGAGGCCAAGTCTTGTTCTTCTAATCGATCCTGAACCATCGCCTTGCCTGGTGCGGTGATCCGATCGATAGTCGCCTTCGACCAAACTGGCTCTCGAGTACGACCAACTCCGTGATAGCCGATTGGCGGTGGGGCCTCGCCGCGGCCGACAGCGCGCGCGAGCTCGCCTGTATCGCGGTAATCCAGGTAGGCGGCGGCCATGTCCGCGCGCATGAGTGCGGGCCACGCGCTGATTGGCGGATAACGGGCAGGAAGGGCGATGCGTCGTGTCATGACTGTCGGCTCGCGCATCAATGGATCAGTCGTCCAATTTGCTCATTCATTCCACCGACGAAATCGCGGGATCTTTCAGAGCGCCATCGCCTGGTGCGCGACCCAAGAGAAATTGCAAATTTAGGTAACTCGGCTCGCTCTTGACCGTTTCGTGCCTCATGCTTGCACACTTCCTCACCTTTCGAATCAACCGGGCCTTCCAGATAGAGAACGACAAGCCTGTGGAAAAAGAGGCTGCCAAGTACCGGTGCGATAATTGAGTGATTTGGAGTGCAAATGGGACGGGTGATCCAAGCAGAAGGAAGCGATCAGGGTTCGCATGTTCGGTCGCACAGCCCGGTAGAATGCTTGCCGAAGGGTTGCGTTGGAGATGGCGGCGCGCCGCTGACTGCTAGGATCCGATCTGTCTGAATCGCACCTACCCGGAATGAAGGTCGTCGGGCACGATGCACAATCTCTTCGCTTCGCATGGGCCGCCGGAAGCGGCGAGAGGCGAGACTACTTGAGGCGCGCGGCGACGCTTATCGACTTCCGCTTTGGATAACAGCCGGTCGTCACGAGCGAAATCGAAAGATCGTAACGAAGCGAGGGCCGAAGGCTTGGTGGGCGCACCAGGGCTCGAACCTGGGACCCGATGATTAAGAGTCATCTGATTTGAGCAGGCTATCAATGGTCAAACCGACAGATCTGTCGCTCACCCAGCTCAAAAACCACGACTGGTCTTGTCGTTGTCGGAACAACAGCCCTCGCTAGATGTGGGTGCCACAGTGAGGTATCGACGGCGCGCAATCGTGCCGTTGATATGACTTGATTTGTACCTCTGCGCGTGCGGCGAGCGCCGCACCGGGCTCTCGTGAACCGAGCCGCGCGGCGTCTCGGCCATACGGCTTCGATCCCTCGCGCGGAATGAGGTGTCCCTCGCCGAAGGCGCTCGGTCCGGGTCCTGTGGCGCTTCGCGCGGACGCTATGATGACGCGCCTGCGGCTGCCTTCGTTGGTCTCGCTGTCGGCGAGTAGTTAGGCTTGCGCTACGCAAACTGCGTTTTCCATCGTCTCTGCCTTCGAATTGGGCTGCGCGCCATGGATCCTTGTTGGCGGTTGATAAGCGGATCGACCGACCAGCCTCCTCGCAGCACGACCGAAGAGTCAAAAGGAGGGCCGGGTTTGCCGTGACGGGTTGATGGCCGCGAGAGAGGCTCGTGGGACCCGTCGCGGAGAACCGGGATGTCCAGACATGTTCGCAAGGCCCAATTCGTCACCGATCGGACCAATTTGTATGAAGATATCACTCGCAAGATTATCGCCGAGCTGGAAGCTGGGAGCGTCCCGTGGGTCCGGCCCTGGGCTGCGGCTAAGGCGCCGCTTGCATTGCCTCACAACGCCGCAACCCGTCGACGATATGGGGGCATCAACATTCTGATCCTGCTGGGCGCCGCCGTCGAGCGGGGTTTTTCAGGCCAGAGCTGGCTCACTTTCCGCCAAGCATTGTCGATCGGGGGCTGTGTTCGTAAAGGCGAGCGCGGTACGACCGTTGTCTATACCGACCGCTTTGTGCCGGCCGAGGAGATAAAGCGGGCGAGTACGGCGGGTGATGAAGCTCGGGCGATTCCGTTCCTGAAGCGATTTACAGTTTTTAATACCGAGCAATGTGACGGCCTATCCGCCGATGCCTCTAGCATCGCACCGTCGTCTCATATGGTTGAGCCGCAGGTCGAAGCGCTGATCCGTGCGACCAGGATCGACTTCCGTATTGGGGGCGACCGGGCCTTCTACTGTCCTCGCAACGACTACGTTCAGGTGCCGGCTCTGGCCGCCTATTTCGAGACGATCAACTGGCACAGGACCGCGCTGCATGAGTTGGCGCACGCCAGCGGGCATTCCTCCCGGCTCAATCGCGATCTCTCGGGCGGCTACGGTACCAAAGAATACGCCTTCGAGGAAATCATCGCCGAGATGTCCTCTTCGTTTTGCTGTGCGTCGCTCGGCATTGTGCCTACCGTGCGGCACGCCGACTACATCGACTCATGGCTCAAGGTGCTACGCGAGGATAATCGCGCGATTGTGCGGGCGGCTTCGCAAGCCAGCAAGGTCGCGGATTATCTCCTCGGTTTTCTCCCCGATCTCGGGGTGGGCGCGCCGACGTTAGTCGACGATCACGAGGCGACGTAAATCGTCTCCGCCGCCTGTCGAGAGAGTGAGAGAACGGGCCGGTTTCTGTGACGGGTTGGAGGCCGAGAGAGGAGCTTTCGGCCGCCCGTCATGGGAGATCTGGAGATGACGAAGGTTATCAAAAGAATCGCGTTGTTGCTCTCTTGCGGGATTTCTTTCAACAAGCCGGTGCTGAGCCAATCGACCGTCCGTAGCGTAAACGCCAGTGTCTTGATCGAACGACTAGCCGAGAGCGTCGCGCGCATGTTGTTGCCCACTGACGCGGCTGGCGTTGGTGTCTCGGCCAAGGCACTACTGCGCTTGCTTATCGCGGGCAATACCGAGCGGGAAGTCGCGTGATGCTACGCGACGCTTCCGAACTGGTGCAACGTCTTGCGCGCGATGCCGAGGCGGTGTGTCGCCACTATCTTTCCAACGGAAGGCGCCAGGGGAACTACTGGCTAATCGGCGATGTCAAAAACACGCCGGGCCGCTCCATGTTCGTTCGGTTGAGGGAGTCGCCGAAACGTCCAGCCGGAAAATGGACTGACGCCGCAACGGGCGAGCACGGCGATCTCCTCGACATCATTCGCGAAAGCTGCGGTCTCCTCGACTTCCGCGATGTTGCCGACGAGGCACGCCGCTTCCTCGGTCAGCCGCGATCCGAACCTGGGTCGGACTATCGACCGCCTCTGTCAACAGTACCGACCGGCTCAACGGAATCTGCGCGGCGGCTCTTCGCCATGTCGAGCCCGATTTCCGGCACCATTGTGGAGACCTATCTGCGTCAACGCGGCATAACCAACTTAGGCATCGACAGTTTGCGATTCCAGCCGCGTTGCTACTACCGTCCCGAGGCAGACGCCACAACCGAAATCTGGCCTGCTATGATCGCGGCTGTTACTGACCTCCGGGGACACATCACCGGCGCACACCGCACATGGCTCGATCCATCTAGGTGTGACAAGGCGCCAGTCGGAACCCCACGCCGGGCGATGGGCCACCTTCTCGGTCATGCGGTCCGTTTCGGTCCGTCTGGCGACGTGATGGCGGCGGGTGAGGGCATCGAGACCATGCTGTCGCTTCGCTGCGCTATGCCCTGCATGGCGATGGTCGCAGCGCTCTCGGCCACGCATCTTGCAGCAATCCTGTTTCCAGCAACGCTGCGCCGACTCTATATCGTCCGTGACGACGATCGGGCAGGCGATGGCGCGGTGGCAGGACTGTCCGACCGGGCGCAGTCGGCTGGGATCGAGGCGAGGGTGCTGTCGCCGCAGGATGGAGATTTCAACGAGGATCTGCGGAACTCAGACATCTCCGCGCTGCGCGCGGCGTTGCGCTTCCAGCTCACCCCGGAGGACGTTGGCCGGTTCTTGAGCACGGGCGCTTAGATGGGAGCAGGGAAGAGGCTGGTACTCCGCCCTGACCGTGTGCCATCGACCCCGGGCTTCCGTATTGGCGGAGAGGCCCGCGCCCACGGCCTTCTTGAGAGGGCGACCCTGCGGCAAGCGGTCCGGCCACGCAATGGCGTCCGCCGACTATTTTCCGTCGCGTCCCCAGGGGGCCGCTTTACATCGCGAAGCAAAATAGCCGGCTCCCGCCATCCTCCGCTTCGCTGCGGCCGTTGTCGCTGCGCTCGTCGGTGCAGGTCCGGTCCGCCTGCCGCCTTTCGTCGCCATGAAGGCCGCGATGGGCGCGGCCGATCCGACAAAAGGAGACCACCATGACGATCGACCGCGACGAACAGGCGTACGAGCCACCGCAGGCGACATCCCCGACCGATCACATCCTTACCGAGCTTCAGCTCCATGGCTATCGCCCCTTTCAGGATGAGCCCGACCCGAGATCGCTTCCCGAAGCCTGTACCGTCACCAGTGCCGTCGCCGATATCTTCGACGCACTCACCGCTACCTTGAGCGATACTCGCCTCGAACCCGACCTCGAGGATCTCCTGTGGTCGACGGTGAATCTCTTCCACCGCGCCAGCGAGCGGGTCGAACGTAAACTCGACGACAATGAGCAGGCACAAAAGCGCAGCCAACGCGACCAGGATGGCTCCGAGATCCGCTCGGTCGAACTGGAGCGTCTCACCGCCGAGGGCATGAGTTTGATCGAACGCCGCGATGTCATGGAACTCTTCCGCGACCAGGCCGCCGAACACTTCACCCGACAGATCGGATCGCACTGGCACCCGCGCAGCGGCTCGAAGGTCAACCATCGCGCTCTGACTTCCGCCGTCATCGACAGCCGCGACTTCCTCGCCGCCAGGCGCCGGGCCGGCACCGAAGTCATGCTGCCTCCCGGTCCGAAGATCGCCTTCACCGGCGGCCTCGACTGCAACGATCATCGTCTGATCTGGGACAAGCTCGATCAGGTCCATGCCAAGTATCCAGGCATGGTTCTCTTGCACGGCGGTTCGCCGAAGGGGGCCGAACTTATCGCCGCGCGCTGGGCCGACCACCGTAAAGTTCCGCAAATCGCCTTCAAGCCCGATTGGACCAAACATGCCAAGGCAGCACCGTTCAAGCGCAACGATCAGATGCTCGACGTGCTGCCGATCGGTGTCATCGCCTTCCCCGGCACCGGCATTCAGGAGAACTTGGCTGACAAGGCACGGAAGCTCGGCATCCCCGTCTGGAAATTCGGCAACGGCGGCGCGTGAGCGCCACCGTAGCTCCAGTTGGAGTTGCTATTCATCGAACTTGCAAAGCGGCAATGAGATGTGCTCGCAACTCATGCATTGCCGTTCTTCGTCGGCATGAACGTGGGATCTATTCCTTTCAAGCCGGAGCAGGCCCGTTCGGTGCCGTCGTAGTTTGGCTTCGTCACGGCCGGTGTCACACTCGTAGTCGGGCAGTACGCCTTCTCCGTCGCGCGCTCGAATCGTTCGCCTTCATCTGGGTTACTGTTCGCGGTTCCGGCGGCGCGCGCTGGCTATGATGTGATCCTTGCTCATGCACAGTTCGGCATTCCCTCGGAATGGTGGCGGCAGTCGTTCGCTGTGCTTGGCGCCATCGCTGTCGGGGTCGCCGCTTACGCGAATGTGTCGATATCGACTGACACCGCGCTCAGAGCAGGCGCTGCGCTCAGCCATTGGTCAGCCACCCAATGGGACGGCGACTACGGGGCGGGTGACTATGCGCGTCTGTCGTCACTCGGTTGGCATAACGCTGAAATCTGCTCGTCGTTGCTGATCGCCACATCGCGGTCCCCTCGCTCGCCCCGATTGAGCCGGATGATCTCTTCGGCCGACAGCAACCCCGTGGTGACCGGCACATGCGCTGACTTCCATCTGCTCGGTAACAACGGGGACGCCTTTCTGCACGCCAGGTTTCCTTTTCCTTCGCTGGGAAGGCCGGGCTTCTTGTGTGAGCCGATTGTCCGCTGGCACGTCTCCTAAATGCTGTTCAGCGCTCGCGAGCACCTAGCCTCTCATTGGCTTGATCTGGCCGAAGGCCGGCTACGCCTCGATCGCCTGAACCGCAATGGCGGCGGCGAGACTTTCTTCCCCTGGGCTTCGCCCATTCCTCGCGAGGCAAGAAAGTCTCACCGCCGCCATCCTCCGCTGCGCTGCGGCCTTTGGGGGTGCGGCGTCGATCGCCTTCGGCTTTCAGATCGCCATCGAGGCCGCGGTGGTCGCGGAGCTCGAAAACAGCAAGGAGAAGTGACATGGCTAACATCGGCTCATTCAAGAAATCCGGCCAGGAATTCCAGGGCGAGATCGTCACCCTGAGCCTCCAGACCAGGGGCGTCCGCATCGTCCCCGAGACTGACCGGACCAACGACAACGCGCCGAGCCACCGGGTCTATGTCGGTCGCGCCGAGATCGGGGCTGCCTGGTCGAAGCGCTCCACCGAAGGCCGCGATTATCTCTCGGTCAAGCTGGACGATCCGAGCTTCAACGCTCCGATCTACGCCAACCTCTTCGACGACGAAGACGCCGAGACCTTCACCCTCATCTGGTCCCGCAGCCGCAAGCCGAATGGCGACTGAGGCTCATTTCGCCCCGCCCGAGTTCCTCGGGCGGGGCTTTTTTGCTTTAAAGTCCGCTCACGGCAGTCACATACCTTGATGTGGATGCCGTGGGCTTGGGCGTGCGCATCGCGCGCGGTAGCCTTCAACGCGTCGGTCCCCCAAACGACGTTCTTAGTGAGGATTATGCGAAGGAGTTTGCGCCTGCAATCGATGCACAGTTGTCCCTTGCCGCATTCCCCTCGCTCAAGTGTTCAATGATGCATTCAAGTGATGGTGTACCGGTCTTTAGCGTTGGGCGCGTCCGCTGGCCTCGGACCGGGCTCTCGTGCACCGAGCCGCGGGGCGTCTCGGCCATCCGGCTTTGATCCCTCGCGCGATCATGGGTCGCTCGCCGGAGGCACTCGCCTTCGGGTCCCGCCGTCATTTCATTCCGGCGTCGCTATCACTGCCCCTCTGCGGGTGCCTTGTTAACCGGTCTCGCGACTGCAGTCGGTCCCGCGTCCCGCCGCTTTCAGCGTCGGCGCTATGCTGACGCTCCTGCGGCTGCCTCTTTCTCCAGCCTGCGCTTCGCTTCGGCACGATCTCGTCGGTCTCCGTTGGCGGACGAGAATTGGAGGATAAATCCGACGGTTATCGTCATAGAGCCGCTCGTCCCGTTTGGGTCCATGGGACGGTTCAGGCGTGCCTAGCAGAACTGATATGATCTATATATGGTCCACATGACTCTAAATGATATGTTTATGATACATATTAATCGACCGTCAAAGTAGAATGAGCTATAAAGGAGGCGCAGAAGGTAACATGAACTGTTTATGGACCATACATGTCGAAAACCCAACGCCCTCTCTCCCCCTATGCCGCTGAAGCGGTGGCCCTTCTTGGCCAGCTCATTCGCAGGGCGCGCATCGAACGCAAGCTCAAGGCCGTCGATGTGACCGACCGGGCAGGGATCTCGCGTGGTCTCCTGCGGCGCATCGAGACGGGCGATCCCGGATGCACGATTGGCGCGGTGTTCGAGGTCTCGACAATTGTCGGCGTGCGACTGTTCGATACCGATCAGACAGCACTATCCAGGGCCGTCGAGACCAATCGCGAAATAATGGCGCTGCTGCCGAAATCGGTTCGCAGTCCACGTATCGAGGCCGACGATGACTTCTGACGCCAAAAACACCCAGGCTTTTGTCTGGGTTTGGCTCCCAGATCAAACAGAACCCGTCGTCGCCGGCCTTCTGTCGGCAAGTGGCAAGCAACTCGTATTCAACTACGGGCGAAGTTACCTCGCGCGCAAGGATGCCATTCCCCTCTATGAACCGGAATTGCCGCTGCGGAGCGGAATCCTGCCGCTCATGGCGGGGTTGAGCATGCCGAGCTGTATTCGCGACGCAGCTCCTGACGCATGGGGCCGCCGCATTATCATCAATCGAAAATTCGGAGTGCAAAGCAGGAATGTCGATCCGGGTAGCGTCGATGAGTTCACCTATCTGTTGGAATCCGGTTCAGACCGCATCGGCGCATTGGATTTTCAGACATCCTCCGCGAATTACCTGGCGCGAGAAGGAGCTGAAGTCTCCCTCGACAAGCTCCTGAACGCCGCAGCGCTGGTTGAAAAGGGAGTTCCGCTCCCGGCTGAACTCGATCAGGCCCTTCTCCATGGAACCTCGATCGGAGGTGCGCGCCCCAAGACGATGATCACGTCGGGCAACAAGAAATTTGTTGCGAAGTTCTCATCGCAGAACGACCTCTACGGTGTCGTCAAGGCCGAGTACATCGCCATGCGTCTGGCCGCTGATGTCGGCCTGACCGTTGCCCCGGTGAGCCTTGAACGCGCAGCGGGAAAGGACGTCCTCCTTATCGAACGCTTTGATCGCGTGAAAATGGAAGGAGGTTGGAGTCGGAAAGCCATGGTTTCCGCCCTCACGCTGCTTGAGCTCGACGAACTCATGGCCCGCTATGCCAGCTATGAGCAACTCGCGACCATCATCCGCCACCGATTTCAGGCGCCAAGGGAGACGCTCAAAGAGCTCTTTGCTCGAATGCTGTTCAACATTCTCTGTGGAAATACCGATGACCACGCGCGCAATCACGCCGCTTTCTGGAACGGTAAGGAACTGTCCTTGACCCCTGCATATGACATCTGTCCGCAAAATCGGACAGGTGGAGAAGCCACCCAAGCCATGCTGATCATGGGCCAGGAGCGCGCAAGCCAAATTGCTTTGTGCCTGAAAGCGGCGCCGCTGTTTCTGATCAACAACGCCGAGGCAATCCTGCTCGCCACCAGACAAATCAAAACGATCAAGCAGCGCTGGCCCACTGTATGCGATGAGGCAAAGCTCAGCATGGTAGATCGGAATTTCCTCTGGCGTCGCCAATTTTTGAATCCGTATGCCTTTCTGGGCGCACCGGAAGCCGTCACAAACCTGATCGATTAGAAGGGCATCTCAACCGCGAGGTACGCCAGACGCGAGTCGACATTTTGATCCGAGAATCGAAAGTAACCGAAATCGTTCTGCACGAGGAAAACCGCAAGCCGGAGGGCAATCTTCGATTTCGTGCTGGGATCACGGTGCTCGCCCGGAGGCGCATCACGATGCCGTCTCGAACCGGAAGGCAACGCAAAGCGCCTGATGGAGCGCGTCATCTGAACGGCGATGACGCGTGTCCGCGTCCGGCGCTCGCCGGGCCTTCGGCCCGGCTCGCAAAGGGACAGAGCTCGACATTTCCCTATATCGGATCTCGAACCGCGCCCGCACTTAGCTGACGGTCGTACCCCGTGTTTTTCTCTTTCCGCTGAACGCCGTTGGACGGGTAAGAAGGTCGGCTGCTTCAACGCCTAAGGCCCGTGCCAGGCGATCGACCACATCAATTCCGGCCGCATAAACACTTCGCTCGAGGGCACTGATATAGGTCCGGTCAATCTCCGCGCGATGGGCCAACTCTTCCTGCGACAAGCCGCGGGCTCTCCTGAGCTTTCTCAAATTGATGGCCAGTATCTCGCGTATGTCCATACACGAGAAGCCACATTCTTGAAGAGTATTTCACCACGGAGTATTCTCTACAAACGTAAAGCGGCGAATGTTGCGCACCAAAGTTTTAACCTTTCGACCCTTCCAGCGACCGCGGCGCCGATCTAGAAGTTGGCAGAACTAAGGCGTAGAGACTTATGAAGAAGCCACCACTCGACCCGGACGTCGCAGATGTAGCGCCGACCGATTCGGCGCTAACGCCCTATGACGGACAGCACGTCATAACGTATGCGCGCCTCTTGGCAGCCGAGAGCGAGGGGGCCGACTGGCGAGAAGTTACACGAATAGTGTTACATATCGATCCAGAGCGAGAACCCGACCGCGCGCACAATGCATACCTGACTCATCTTGCGCGGGCTAAGTGGGTTACAGAGCGGGGACGCCTCTTGCACGGTGCCGGCTCGAATTAGAAGAAATCTACCGACCCTATATCCATCGTCAGCACAATTTTCTCCGGCTGATTGGTGGTCATCCCGGAGCACCACGTGGTGCCAAAATAGGGGCTTCCTACAACCCAATCGATCAGAATTATTGCGCCGCAATCCTCGTTAGCTTTGTGAATGGGGCGGAAGCAATGCCTGAGTTCGACTGGCGCTCGCCGGAATCCTACAAGAGCCTGCAAAATGCTGACATCACCGACATCGCCTGGGAATGCCTGCGTCGCAATGCGGATTACCGACGCGACTACGAAGCGATGATCGCCAACAGTCCCGATGGCGAGGCAACCCCGGAATTCCGGAGGAGGTGGGGCATCTGCTTTCGCTCATGATCCGCAAGAGTCCTGTGGCAAGCAAGTTATCTTTTGGGCGCCAGAGGTTCTGCCGACTGTCGTTCCAGTTGCAGCAACCACGGCGCGCCTTAAGGACGACACGCCCCAGCCGCTGCTCGATCTTGCGGCCGGCCAGGTGCGGCGCGCCTCCGATGGATGGCACGCCATCCTTCGTGTTGGCACGTTTGAGCATCGTGTCTGGCTAAAAGAGCCGCCCGCTATCGGTACCAATTATGTGGCAGAGTTGCCGTTTGACGGCGATTTCGACGCACGCGCTTATGCTGCCCGAAGGCTGTGGCGCGCAATCAACGGGCGCACACTGGGGCCCGCTTTTCACGAGCTATCCAAACAGCGGCGCGAGCGGCTGAGCGCTGCTATTCGCGCGCTCGATGCTCGCAATTCTGGCGGCATTTACCGCTCAATTGCGGAGGCGCTGTTTAGCAAGAAGCACATCCCGGATCGTGCCTGGAAAACACACGACCTGCGCAATCGAACCATCCGTCTCGTGCAAAGTGGCCTCGCATTGATGCGCGGCGGCTATCGCGACCTTCTGCGGCCCAAGCGCAGAGGCAAGTAGTGCCTCTTCGGGGGTATCGAAAATCAACCCCTTGATCATCGGCATCCCCTGCGCGGGCCCGCTCCTCCATGATGACCGCACACCCGCCGGCGCCACCGCTGGTACGCGTCGTCATCAAAGAGCTCTCAAATGCCCGATCCAATGGCCGGCCTACCGCCGCGATTCCTGCGTACGCCAGAGGCTGCGCGATATCTGGGCCTTTCCGGCCGCACCCTTGAAAAGCACCGTACGTACGGCACAGGACCGATCTATCGGAAGATCGGCGGTCGCGTCGTCTACGGGCTGGACGATCTGAAGGCCTGGGCTGATCTTGGTGCCAAGAAATCGACATCGGATCCGGGCAAGGGCACGGTACTGCCTGCCAAGAAACATCCGACCCTACGCCCGTATGCGGGCCAAGAACGCCGCTAATTGCCAAGAGGAACAAAGGCGATGCGGCGCAAATGCCTGTCCGAGCCCGATCAGCTTGAGCTCTTTCGTGCGTTACCCGCGCTCCAGCTAAGCAACGAGCAGTCTTCCAAAGCTCGGAGCACACCATGACCGATGTCACGGAAGTCGAACTCCTTTGGCTCGAGAATCGCATCGAGAACCGCATTCGGTTCGGACGTGCCGTCGAGGAAAAGATCCTCGACCCTCGCCGACGGCTCCTGTCATTTGCGCCAGGTAGCATCTTTGCTTTCGTTCGCTGGACGTCGAGCGACTTCGGAACGGCGATCTCGCGGATCGACATCTTACGGGCGGTCGCACCGGGACAGCGGTGCTCGACGGTGCCGTATGTGAAGCCGGGTGGTGAGATTCTTCTGCGTTTGCCTGGCTGGCCCAAGGTCGAACGGGTGCTTCAGCTGATCGATGCGGTCGAAGCGCTCGGCGTCGATCCGGCGGACGCTGCGCCCGACTATTGGCATCACGTTCATAACCGCCTGTCTGTCAACGAGAACCCGCGTCCTTACACGAAAGCGCGACACCAGGCGTGGCTTCACCGGCAGAGGATCATGCGATGAAAAACTGCTTGAAGACGTGGACCGCGATGCTTGCCGGCGCGGCCGCCCTCTTCGCGCCGACCGTTCTGGAGACGACACCGCTCTACGTCTGGAATGCGTCCGACAGTGTACCGATCGGCCTCTATCGCTTGCGCTCCGCCGACAACCTGTTTGTCACCGAGCTGGTTGCGGTTCAGCCCCCAGAACCGCTTGCGATCTTCCTCGACCTGAACGGCTATCTGCCGGCCGGCGTGCCGTTGCTCAAACGCGTGCTGGCGCTTCCGGGGCAGACCGTCTGCAGAAGCGGGCTCACCGTTTCCGTCGACGCGATTGAAATGGGCGAAGCTCGAGATCGCGATGGCCGCGGCCGGCCGCTCCCCAAATGGCAGGGCTGCCGCGTCGTCGGCGAGGGCGAGTTCTTTGTCATGAACTGGCAGTCCGTCAACTCGCTGGATGGCCGCTATTTCGGGTTCTTGCCGACATCAGCCGTGATTGGCCGAGCGTTCCCTGTGTGGACCTGGGAGGACTGATCGTGCGCGTGTTGGGAATTAGATCTGCCATTCCTCTGTTCGACCGAGTGCGGCACCATTTCTTCATCTCGACCAACAACCGCGCAGCCGTCGCGCGCAGCGGCGATCCAGGGCGGCCGAAAGGCCGGCGCGAAGCGGCTTTACCCTGGACGGGCGCGAGCACGACGGCATGCTTGCGGTCGTTCGGGAGGAGCGTTCGCGTCGTCGTACCGTTGTTCTTTCTCCTGACTGTGTGCGACTTTTCTGCTGCAGGGGAGACACGAGCCGCAACGCATACAGCGAGTTCCCGAACTAGCGATCCCCTCGCGGGTTTCATTGACGATGCCTCGCGTCGCTTCGGCGTACCCGTGCAATGGATACGCTCGGTCTTAGGCGCGGAAAGCGCGGGAGATGTTCGCGCCAGGTCCCCGAAAGGCGCCTTGGGGCTGATGCAAATCATGCCGAATACCTGGACGGACTTGCGCCTGCGGTACGGCCTCGGCAACGATCCTTACGATGCCCGGGACAACATTCTTGCAGGTACTGCGTACCTTCGTGAACTGCACGACCAGTACGGTTCGCCGGGCTTCCTTGCAGCCTACAACGCGGGACCTGCTCGCTACGAAGAACATCTTGCTGGTCGTCCATTGCCAGCCGAGACCCAAGCCTATTTGGACAAGCTTACGTCAGTGGTCGGCAGCGATATTGCCGTTTCCAGCGCAGTCGCGAGTCTGCGGCCATCGGCAGCGGCGCTCTTCGTTGTGCGGTCCGATAACTCAAATACCTTTGTCTGGGTGCAGCCTATTCGCCTACCGAACCGAACTCCGACGGCCGACTCCGCTCGCGATATCTCGGCCATCGTGCCTCAAGCCACTGGGCTCTTCGTCGCGAGATCTGATGTGGGAGGTTTGCGATGACCGAATGTGCAAGCTCGTATGCATTAGCGTGCCCTGGGGAAGAATGGGCGGATACGCGAGGGCAGTGGGGAAACACGACAGTAGGGCGGCGAGATAAAAGGGGCTCGCCGGTCGAACCGCAAGTCATTGGCATGGCTTGGGCTCTGGCGTGCCGGTCGGTCGGGGCGGGTGCCGCGCCATGTATTTTGAGCGATGCAATCAAGGACATTTTCGGCACTGTAGGTGCTCTCGCGCCTCTTGAGGCCCGGTCATGACGGTGGGCGACAGCGATCTGCGTATTCGACCCGGGCGCATTCGCAACACCCGCGCGCCGAAACCGATGAGCTTCATCAACCAGGTGCTGCGTGCCGCGAAGAAAGCTGGACATACCTCGGGTCAAGCTGCGGCTGGCAAGCGTTCCGCGGTCTACGGGCGCTCGACGTTCGGCCGTGGCCGGCTCGCCTTTGGCCGCAGCCGGTTGTTCAGCACCATACGGCGCGTGGTGGTTAAGGCGCGCGTGGTTCGTCATAAAGGGCGAGCTTTCCGTTCAGCACCATTGACGGCTCATCTTTCATACCTGAAGCGCGATGGCGTGACCCGGAGCGGCGAGCGGGCCGAGATGTTCGATGCCGACGGTGCGGCTTTCGCGGAACGGTGCCAGGACGACCGGCATCATTTCCGGTTCATCGTCTCGCCCGAGGATGCCGCCGAGATGACCGACCTCAGGGCTTTCACCCGCGACCTGGCCAGGCAGATGGAGATCGACCTCGGCACGCGGCTCGATTGGGTAGCTGTCGATCACTGGAACACGGACAACCCTCACGTCCATCTTCTCGTTCGGGGAATCGATGAGGAAGGGGCCGATCTCGTGATCTCCCGCGACTACATCAGCCGGGGCCTGCGCTCCCGCGCTGAGGACCTGGCCGCCATCGAACTGGGTCCCAAACCAGAGCATGAGATCCGCAATTCGTTGGAAAGGGAAGTCACGGCAGAGCGATGGACGCGGCTCGATCAAGAGATCCGGCTGGCAGCTGATGAAACCGGCTATATCGATCTTCGCCCCGATCATTCGGGCAGTTCGGATCCCGAGACCCGGCGCCTGATGGTTGGTCGGCTCCAGCACCTGGAGAAGATGGGCCTTGCCGCACCAGCTGCGCCAGGGGAGTGGATGGTCGGGCTAGAGACTGAGCGTAATCTCCGCGACCTCGGCATGCGCGGCGAAATCATCATGACCATGCGCCGCGCCTTCACGGAGCGCGGGGAAGCGCGCGGCGTTTCCGACTACGTCATCGAAGGTGGACCGCCGACATCCCGGATCGTCGGACGCTTGATTGATCGGGGACTGCATGACGAACTGACTGGCGAGGCCTACGCCGTGATCGACGGAACAGATGGACGCGCGCACCACGTCCGCTTCCGGGGGATCGAGGCCTTCGAACATGTACCGCAGGCCGGCGGGATCGTCGAAGTGCGACCCTTCGATCAAGCCGGTGAGCCGAGCCCCACCGTGATGCTTGCGACCCGTTCCGATCTCGATCTCAGTGCGCAGGTCACCGCGAGAGGTGCGACCTGGCTCGACCACCGCCTGGTCGAGCGGGACCCTATGCCACTCGCCATGGGGGGATTCGGTCGCGAGACCCGCGACGCCATGGAAGCCCGGACCGAGCATCTGATCCAGGAAGGTCTGGCGCGGCGGCAGGGCCAACGCATTATTCTGCAACGCGACCTCCTGAACACGCTGCGCCGACGCGAACTGGACGAGGTGGCAGCAAGAGTCTCGGCCGACACCGGTCTGCCTCACGTGAAGGCCGCTTCCGGCGAGCACGTGGCAGGCACGTATCGCCAGCGGCTGACGCTGGCGTCGGGGCGTTTCGCCATGATCGATGGCGGACTTGGCTTCCAGCTCGCGCCCTGGTCTCCCGAGCTCGAAAAGAAGCTTGGCCAGCACGTCACCGGCGTCGTGAAGGACGGCGGCGGCATTGAATGGGGTTTTGGTCGCAAGCGCGACCTAGGCCTCTAGCTTGAACTCGCCAAATTCAATTGCACGAAGGACGTTTGGGATGTCCGGAACCAAAATCCTCTGGGGACAGGTGATCGTTGTCGGCCTGATCGTTTTGCTCGCCATCTGGGGAGCGACCGAGTGGACGGCCTGGCGGCTCGCCTACCAGCCGGAGCTCGGACGCCCTTGGTTTGAATTGTCGGGCTGGAAGGTCTATTACCCGCCAATCTTCTTCTGGTGGTGGTTCGTCTACGACGCCTATGCGCCGCAGGTCTTTGTCGAGGGCGCCTTCATTGCTGCGTCGGGGACCTTCGTTTCAATTGCGGTGGCGATCGGCATGTCGGTCTGGCGGGCGCGCGAGGCCAAGAATGTCGAGACCTATGGCTCGGCGCGCTGGGCCGATGAACGGGAGGTTCAAGCGGCCGGACTTCTCGGTCTGGATGGCGTGGTGCTGGGCAAGCTTGACCGCAACTACCTTCGACATGACGGACCGGAGCACGTGTTGTGTTTCGCGCCCACCCGGTCCGGCAAGGGTGTCGGCCTCGTCGTCCCCTCGCTTCTCGCGTGGCCTGGTTCGGCCATCGTTCACGACATCAAGGGTGAGAACTGGCAACTGACAGCCGGCTTCCGTTCACGGCATGGCCGCGTCCTCTTGTTCGACCCAACCAACCCAAAGTCGTCGGCCTACAATCCGCTGCTCGAGGTCCGGCGCGGGGAGTGGGAGGTGCGTGACGTCCAGAATGTCGCCGACGTCCTAGTCGACCCCGAAGGTTCCCTCGATAGGCGGAACCATTGGGAAAAGACCAGTCATTCGCTCTTGGTCGGCGCCATCCTCCACGTCCTCTATGCGGAGGCGGACAAGACCTTGGCCGGCGTCGCCGCCTTCCTGTCCGATCCGAAGCGGCCGATTGAGGTGACGTTGAAGGCGATGATGACTACATCGCACCTCGGCGAGTGGGGCGCCCATCCCGTCGTAGCCTCAACGGCGCGTGAACTTCTCAACAAATCCGAGAATGAACGCTCTGGCGTCCTATCCACCGCTATGTCGTTTCTCGGCCTTTACCGCGATCCCGTAGTGGCCCGGGTGACGCGCCATTGCGACTGGCGGATCGCAGACCTGACCGCCGATGTCAGACCGACGACACTGTATCTCGTGGTGCCACCTTCCGACATCTCACGGACCAAACCGTTGATCCGTCTTGTACTGAACCAGATCGGCCGGCGCTTGACCGAGGATTTGCACGCGAGCGACCGTCGTCACCGTGTCCTGATGATGCTCGACGAGTTCCCGGCGCTGGGGCGTCTCGATTTCTTCGAGTCAGCGCTCGCGTTCATGGCGGGTTATGGGATCAAGGGCTTCCTGATCGCGCAGTCCCTCAATCAGATCGAGAAGGCCTATGGGCCCAACAATGCAATTCTCGATAATTGCCACGTTCGCGTCAGCTTTGCGACCAATGACGAGCGGACCGCCAAGCGGGTGTCCGACGCGCTCGGTACGGCGACCGAGATGCGAGCGATGAAGAACTATGCCGGGCACAGGTTGAACCCCTGGCTCGGGCACCTGATGGTCTCGCGGCAGGAAACCGCGAGGCCGCTGCTTACCCCAGGTGAGGTCATGCAGCTTCCGCCCGGAGAGGAAATCGTCATGGTGGCGGGCACGCCGCCGATCCGAGCGAAGAAGGTTCGCTACTACGAGGATCGGCGGTTTAGCGAGCGGGTCTTGCCGCCGCCCGATCCTGCGGCCTCCGGCCGGTCATCGCGTACCGATGGATGGTCTACTCTTGGAACGCTCATGCCGGCGGCGCTTCCAACCGACCGAGCGGAGCAAGCAGGAGAAGACACGGCCAACAGCGGTCTTCGCCGTGAGCCCGAACTCCCCGATCATCTCGCCATCGTCAAGGAGGCGATCGAGCCGACGCCTACAGAAGAATTTGCGGTCGTTCTTGACGACGATGAGGACGCGGTCCGCCAGTCTCGATTTCTTCGTCAGCAAATGCGCGGCGTCGCCAGTCAGGCCGCCATGGACCCGAATGACGGTATGGAACTGTGAGGCAACATGCGCGACCGGATGAACGTGTATTTCCCGCCCGAGCTTCTAAAGCAGATCACGGACCTTGCCGATCGCAAGAGGCTTTCCCGGTCTGCGATCGTGGAAGCGGCAGTCGCTTCATTTCTGTCACCGGACGGAGCGGACAGGCAGGAGGCAGCATTTACCCGTCGCCTCGACCGGCTATCGCGTCAGATGCAGAGGCTGGAACGAGACGTCGGCTTGTCGGCTGAAACCCTGGCTCTCTTCATTCGCTTCTGGTTGACGATTACGCCACCGTTGCCGAACGCCGCGCAGGCGGTAGCGCAACTCAAGGGGCGGGAGCGCTTTGAAGGATTTGTCGAAGCGCTGGGCCGCCGTTTGCAAAAGGGCCAGAGCTTTCTGCGGGAGATTCCCCACGATATCATTCATACGAAGGTCGACGAACCCGGTAGTTGAAACACTGTTCTTTACATCGAGCTTGCCGTCGAGAAACGTGCGCTCTGTCCAGCCACCGGGCCGTTTCTTTCTTTGCCTACGACAATCTACGAGGCCGGTGTCCACGCGGTCGGTAGCAAAAGGTGAGAGTGTGGGCGGGCAAGTCCATGTTCGAGGATGACGGGTCTGTCTGACGTAAGCAGCTTGCGCCCGACCTTGGTAACATCAATTGTCCACCACTCCAGCTCATTGATTCGGCTTCAGACCAACCCGTTCCGAGGATGATGCGATGTAATCGACGTGACCAGGCTCGCGAGGCTTCTTCGCGCGATTGTACTCTTCCACGCGGTTGTCGTAGTCACGAAGCCAAAAGACTTCCTGGTTTCCCTAACGCGCTCTGGATTTCGAAATATCAGGCCGGTTACGAAACGTGACCAAGCACTCCGTAAAGGCACAGTCCAGGTCGGCGTATCTTCACCTAACAACACATTGAGCGTTTTTTTGGCGAGGCTAATAGCAGTTCATTGAACACACGAGGTCGCCTACCGAAGCCTGCATAACAGGGTGTAGGCGTCCAGCCAGCGTGTTGGTTTTGGCCACTAGGTCCGTAGCCAAATCTTCGAGTTCCTGCCGATCATCTGGCAGGAGGAGTTCCATTGCGGATACGTCCATTTTTGCCGCTTTCATTTCTGCCAAAATATATAACAATATCAATAGTTTTCTTTGCCGCTTTTATTGCCGCTTCCCACGCTCGACAGCGTCGAGCCGCTCAAGCCGCTTTTGGACAAACATGTAGCTGATCTTTGCGGGCATTCCGCGCTTAAGTCTGACGACATCTTCAGGGTGCCAGGTCGAAACCCCGCTAGCCTTTACCAGCTCGGCAATCTCATGCCAGTCCTCCTCCGTTTTCTACGCCAGCCTACGACCGCAGCAATTTAGCCAAGCCGACGAAAGCTGGGTGCGCTATCGGCTCGGAACGAGCAGAGCGAGCAAGAGAAGGCGGCATGCAGATTTCAATTGAGCTGACCGAGCGGCTGGAGGCTTTTGCCCGCCTCAAGGGAGTACATAACGCCCAAATCGTAGAGCAGGCGCTTGATCGTTTTCTATGCCTGAATGGCGGTTCCGTCGACGAAGACCCGCTATTGAAGCGCCTCAATTCGATCGAGAACCAACTCAATCGGGTTGAACATAACCTGAAGATTGTGAGTGAAGTTGCCGCACTGCATGTCCGATATCATCTCACAGTTTCGCCACCCTTGGCTCAATCAGAGCAGCGGGCCGCATGCCAGATCGGCTTCGCACGGTTTGAAGTGTTTGCCGAGCAGGTGGGCAGACGAGCCGCGCAGGATCAACCGCTCTTACAGGAGACGATTAATCGACTCAGTACGACCGGACGCGATAGCTCCGGAGATGACGTTGAAATCTACACCACTTCCGCTGTGTCTAAGCCAGACCAAGACGCTGCAGCCGTCGTAAAAGCCGAGCCCGAGCTAGCCGCTGTCGCCCAGGAGGGCGACGGCAATGGTAACTTTCGCACCAGGTTACAAAACCCGTTCTGCTAATCGAGTCAGTGAGTGGGCACCGGATCCTCTCGCGGCGAGAAATGGGCGCATATCGAGGGAGCGAAAGGCAGAGTCCTGGCAGCTCATGGCGTGCGTTTTCCTTCCGTTTGCTGCCGGATACTATCTTTCATATCTGTTCCGAACGATCAACGCTCTGATCTCTGGTCGTCTCAGTTCGGATACCGGGTTGGGTACTGCAGACCTCGGGTTGCTTACGTCTGTCTATTTCCTGGTCTTCGCGGCGGCCCAGATCCCCGTCGGCATATTGTTGGACCGCTTTGGCCCGCGCCGCGTCCAGAGTGCATTGCTCCTGATCGCCGCGGCGGGCGCTGGATTGTTCTCGATTTCTACCGGATTGCTGTCACTTTTGATCGCGCGTGCAATGATCGGGCTTGGCGTGGCGGCGGCGCTGACGGCCGGACTGAAGTCCATCGTTCTCTGGTTTCCCAGGGAACGAGTGGCCTTGCTGAACGGCTACATGATCATGCTGGGGTCGCTAGGAGCGGTGACCGCCACGGCTCCCGCCGAGCACCTACTCGCCTGGATGGGATGGCAACAGCTCTTTGAAATCCTGGCGGCCACGACCTGTGCCACGGCCGTACTTATCTATGTCGTTGTTCCTGAACGAGTCATGACCCCGTCAACGGCATCAATCCCCGCCACTCTTAGCTCTGTTTTTCGCGATAGGCGTTTCTGGCGAATTGCCCCATTGTCAGCGACTTGCGTGGGGTCGGCCTGGTCTCTGCAGGGATTGTGGGCTTCGCCGTGGCTGATAGACGTGGAGGGACTTGATCGCGCGAGTCTCGTCGGACAGCTGTTCATCATGTCAATCGTACTAAGCGTCGGTGCTTGGTTGTTCGGTGCGACGCTCCACTGCATCAGACGAAGAGGATTCGGAGCCGAGACAATATGGGCTGTTGTCGCGGTGCTATTCATCGCAGCCGAGCTTGCCTTGATCCTGCGCGTGCCTTTGCCGTCCATTTTGCTGTGGTCAGTTATAGCAATTGCGGGAACGGCAACCGTGGTCAGCTTCGCGGTGATAGCTGATTACTTTCCGCCTGAGCTTGCTGGTCGTGCCAACGGCGCCTTGAATGTTCTTCACTTCGGGTCGGCATTTCTGGCCCAATACGGGACGGGTCTGATCCTGGAGCAGTGGTCCACGGAGGATGGCCATAGGCCCATCCTGGCCTATCAAGTCGCGTTCGGTCTCAACGTATCACTGCAGGTCGCGGCGTTGGTCTGGTTCGCGCTACCGTGGTTCCGATCCTTCACCTGGTTGATGGGTTCAATTCTCCTCTTCGTGCCGGTTAGCGTTTCCGACGTAGTCGAACCCGACACTTCGTACGAGCAAACGGTCGTACTGATGCCCGTGGATGACGATGCGGAGTGGTGAGTAGCGACCTGCAACTTTACGGGTCGGCCTTCGCGACCAGCACTGATCAATATTCATCGCTATCGAACTAATGCGATCGGGTGGACGTCAAAATTCCGTTCGCAGTCCTTCTTTTTCTACGCTGGTCTACGATCGCTCAACGCGCTTGTTGCGCCAGTCGGTCGTGAGTTCTCTAATCATCGCATCTGAGGACGCTCTTTAGACGTCTTCATTCGGTGGGGACGACGGTGGTAATACATTCCTTTCAATCAGAGGCGAATTCGCGCGGTGCGCGAATGCTGCGTAGCGCACTGGGTACGGCGATCGCGAGCTACCTCGAAGATGAATCGATCATCGAGGTCATGCTCAATCCAGATGGACGGTTGTGGATTGACCGGCTGTCGAGTGGCCTTGTTGATACGGGCGAAACCTTGTCTGCGGCGGACGGCGAGCGCATCGTTCGTCTGGTGGCGCACCACGTAGGCGCGGAGGTGCATGCTGGCTCACCACGCGTCTCGGCCGAACTACCCGGGACCGGAGAGCGTTTCGAAGGTCTCTTGCCTCCCGTCGTTGCAGCTCCTGCCTTTGCTATCCGCAAGCCCGCGGTCGCCGTGTTTACACTCGACGACTACGTCGCCGCGGGAACCATGACCTCGGAGCAGGCCAGCGCCTTAAGGGCTGCAGTCGTCGCGCGCAAGAACATCCTCGTCGCCGGCGGTACGTCGACCGGAAAGACCACGTTGACCAACGCGCTTCTGGCCGAAGTAGCAAAGACGTCCGATCGGGTCGTCCTGATCGAAGATACGCGCGAACTTCAATGCAAGGCGCCCAATCTTGTCGCGCTGCGGACCAAGGACGGCGTAGCCACACTATCGGATCTCGTTCGGTCCTCGCTCCGACTGCGCCCTGACCGCATCCCGATCGGCGAGGTCCGCGGTGCCGAAGCGCTCGACCTGCTCAAGGCCTGGGGCACCGGTCACCCCGGCGGCATCGGCACCATCCATGCCGGGACCGCGCTCGGCGCGCTGCGGCGGCTCGAGCAGCTTATCCAGGAAGCTGTCATCACGGTTCCGCGCGCCCTGATCGCCGAGACCATCAACCTCCTCGCGGTGCTTGCCGGCCGCGGTACCGATCGTCGCCTCGCCGAACTTGCCCTCGTCACGGGGCTTGGGTCCGCCGGCGACTACAGCCTTTCACCAGCAGGAGACTGACATGCGTCCGCAATTTCGCTTTCTTCGAGAAGCCGCTTCATTGGCAGCTTCCGGCACGTTTCTCTTGATGACCGCTCCGGCCTGGGCAGCTGGCTCGAACATGCCGTGGGAGCAGCCGCTCAATCAGATCCTGCAGTCGGTTGAAGGTCCGGTCGCGAAGATCATCGCCGTTATCATCATCGTTGTCACCGGCCTGACGCTCGCGTTCGGGGATTCGTCCGGAGGCTTCCGCAGGTTGATCCAGATCGTGTTTGGTCTGTCGATCGCGTTTGCAGCCTCGAGCTTTTTTCTGTCGTTCTTCTCCTTCGGCGGCGGCGTGGCGATCTGATGGATGACCCGGTCGCAGGTTTTGTCGTGCCGGTTCACCGCGCGCTCACCGAGCCGATCCTGATGGGCGGTGCGCCGCGGTCGGTCGCGATCGTCAACGGCACGCTGGCGGCCGCCCTTGGACTTGGACTGCGGCTGTGGATCGCGGGTCTCGTCCTCTGGTTCATCGGCCACATGGTCGCCGTCTGGGCCGCCAAGCGCGATCCCGCCTTCGTCGATGTGGTGCGCCGACATCTGCGCATTCCCGGTCATCTCAACGTCTGAGCTCTCCGTCATGATGAATCTCGCCGAATATCGCCATTCCAATGCTCGTCTTGCGGACTTCCTGCCTTGGGCAGCCCTGGTCGACGAGGGAATCATCCTGAATAAAGATGGTTCGTTCCAACGGACAGCAAAGTTCCGGGGACCTGACCTCGACAGTGCGGTGCCAGCTGAACTTGTCGCCGTCGCAGGGCGTCTGAATAATGCCTTGCGCCGTCTCGGATCAGGCTGGGCGGTATTCGTTGAGGCGCAACGCCATTTTGCGGGTGCTTACCCGCCGAACACCTTTCCAGATGTCGCGTCTGCGCTGGTCGACGCCGAGCGCAGAGCACAATTCGAGGAGGCAGGCGCCCACTATGAGTCCAGTTATTTCCTGACCTTCCTCTATCTGCCACCGGAGGAGGGGGCCGCCAGGGCAGAGCGACTGCTCTATGAGGGGCGCGATCGCACCGTTGGGGCAGACGCTCGCGAGGTGCTCCGCGGGTTTGTCGATCAAACCAACCGCGTGCTTCAGCTCCTTGAAGGGTTCATGCCGGAATGCGCCTGGCTCGATGATCAGGACACGCTGACCTACCTGCACTCAACGATTTCGACCAAGCGTCATCGCGTTCGCGTGCCCGAAATTCCCATGTACATCGATGCGCTGTTGGCCGACCAGCCGCTGACCGGCGGGCTCGAGCCGATGTTGGGCTCAGCCAACGTGCGAGTTCTTACGATTGTCGGCTTCCCAGGCACGACGACCCCAGGAATTCTGGATGACCTCAATCGCCTGGCATTTTCGTATCGCTGGTCGACGCGCGCAATCATGCTCGACAAGACCGATGCCACCAAGCTTCTGACCAAAATCCGCCGCCAGTGGTTCGCCAAGAGAAAGTCCATTGGCGCCATTCTCAAGGAGGTCATGACCAACGAGGCATCGACGCTCCTTGATACCGACGCCCACAACAAGGCGATCGACGCCGACGCCGCCCTGCAGGAACTGGGTTCCGATCAGATCGGACAGGCCTTTGTGACGGCAACTATCACCGTCTGGGACGGCGATCCCGGTGCAGCCGACGAAAAGCTGCGGCTGGTCGAGAAGGTCATTCAGGGCCGTGATTTCACCTGCATGATCGAGACGGTGAACGCCGTCGAAGCCTGGCTCGGCAGCCTGCCGGGGCACGTGTATGCCAACGTACGGCAGCCGCCGATTTCGACCCTCAACCTCGCCCATATGATCCCGATGTCGGCCGTGTGGGCGGGTGAGGCGAGAGACCTGCATTTCAAAGGCCCGCCTCTCCTGTTCGGCAAGACCGAGGGGTCGACCCCATTCCGGCTCTCCCTCCATGTCGGCGACGTCGGCCATACCCTCGTGGTGGGGCCGACGGGAGCTGGCAAGTCCGTGTTGCTTGCGCTGATGGCGCTGCAGTTCCGCCGTTACCCGAATTCTCAGGTCTTTGCGTTCGATTTCGGTGGTTCGATCCGCGCGGCCGCGCTCGCCATGGGAGGCGATTGGCACGATCTCGGCGGTGCGTTGTCCGACGGGGACGAAAACCCCGTTGCCCTGCAACCATTGGCCTGGATCGACGATCCCTCGGAACGAGGGTGGGCCACTGAATGGATCGGAGCAATCCTGGCGCGGGAAAAGATCGAGATCACCCCGGAGGTGAAGGATCATCTGTGGTCGGCGTTGACGTCTCTCGCTTCGGCGCCGATGCAGGAACGCACCCTGACGGGCCTGTCAGTCCTCCTGCAATCCAACTCCCTGAAACGCGCCTTACAACCCTATTGCCTGGGCGGTCCGTCCGGGCGCCTGCTTGATGCCGAATTCGAGCGCCTTGGCGAAGCATCAGTGCAGGCCTTCGAGACCGAAGGGTTGATCGGAACGAGCGCGGCGCCGGCCGTGCTGGCCTACCTCTTTCATCGTATTGGGGACCGTCTCGATGGCCGGCCCACACTTCTTATTGTTGATGAGGGTTGGCTTGCCCTCGACGACGAGGATTTTGCCGGCCAGCTCCGGGAGTGGCTGAAAACGCTTCGCAAGAAGAATGCGTCCGTCATTTTCGCCACCCAATCGCTTTCGGACATTGATGGCTCCGCGATCGCGCCGGCGATCATCGAAAGCTGTCCAACGCGCCTGTTGCTGCCGAACGAACGGGCGATCGAGCCGCAGATATCAGCTATCTACCGCCGCTTCGGCCTTAACGACCGCCAGATCGAACTTCTGAGCCGGGCAACGCCGAAGCGGGACTACTACTGCCAGTCTCGCCGCGGCAACCGGATGTTCGAACTTGGTCTCGGCGAAGTTGCGCTCGCATTTACCGCGGCCTCTTCCAAATCCGACCAGGCTGCCATCGAGCAGCTACTCGCCGAACATGGACGTGACGGCTTCGTTCCCGCCTGGCTCCAGAACCGTGGCGTCGCTTGGGCCGCAGACCTCATCCCCAATCTCGGCAACCTGGAGAGATCACTATGAGCCGTCTCAGCTCTTTGCTGGTCGCTGGAACCGTCGCCATCACGCTTGGCGTCACGGTGCCCGTACGAGCGCAGTCGATCGTCTTCGACCCCAACAATTACGTCCAGAACGTCCTGACCGCGGCGCGGGCGCTGCAGCAGATCAACAATCAGATCACCTCGTTGCAGAACCAGGCGCAGATGCTGATCAATCAGGCAAAGAATCTCGCAAACCTGCCGTATTCGTCGCTGCAGCAACTGCAATCATCGATCCAGCGGACTCAGCAATTGCTGGCCCAGGCTCAGCGCATCGCTTACGACGTTCAGCAGATCGATCGCGCGTTCTCGACCAACTATGCGCCGGCCAGCGGCAGCCAGTCGAGCCAAGTCTTGATCGTCAACGCTCAATCGCGGTGGCAGAACTCAATTGCTGCTTTGCAAGACACGCTCCGGGTCCAGGCCGGCGTCGTCGGCAATCTCGACACCAACCGTATCCAGACGTCGGCGCTTGTGACGTCAAGTCAAGGCGCCAGCGGCGCCCTGCAGGCGACCCAGGCCGGTAATCAGATCCTTGCGCTTCAGGCGCAACAACTCGCCGATCTCACCGCAACAGTTGCAGCACAAGGCAGGGCGCAGAGCCTTGAAGCAGCTCAGCGCGCCTCAGCGCAAGATCAGGGCCGAGAACAGCTTCGACGTTTCCTGACGCCGGGACAGGGATATCAATCCTCCAACGTGCAGATGTTCCACTGATGACCGATACAAGCCCCTTCAAGGCGTTGTCGCTGCTCACATCAGTCGGGATACTGGTCGTCGCAGCCTGCACGATCCAGCTTCGTGGTGGAGAAGATACGTCTTCACCGTCAAAGGCAGAGCAGACCGTAGACGTCGACGGTTCCGACCTCGCCCGCTGCCGCAGTGTCACTTCGGAGGATGCGGCGAACTATCAGCATTGCCAGAAGGTGTGGGCCGAAAACCGGCGTCGTTTCCTTGGCAGGAAGGATGGTGCCGCAGTTTCCGGCCACGGTAATCCGGCCGCCGGCCTGACGCCCGCGCCAAAGGATCAGAGCCGGGTGCTGCAAGGTTATCCCTCAGTTGAGATACCTGAGGTGGGCAAGCCATGACTGGTACCGGGGTCATCGATCAATTTCTGGAAACGTTCACACACTACATCGATAACGGCTTCGGGCTTTTGGGTGGCGACGTCGGATATCTCGCAACAACCCTTGCTGCGATCGACGTCACGCTTGCCGCGCTGTTCTGGAGTTGGGGAACGGACGAGGACATCATCGCGCGCCTCGTCAAGAAGACGCTCTTCGTCGGTGTCTTTGCCTACCTTATCGGCAATTGGAATAATCTCGCGCGCATCGTCTTTGAGAGCTCTGCAGGCCTTGGGCTGAAAGCGTCCGGCGCAAGCTTATCTGCGTCGGATTTCCTGCGACCGGGAAAGATCGCCCAAGTCGGACTTGACGCCGGCCGGCCGCTGCTCGAATCGATCTCGAGCCTGATGGGCTACATCAGTTTCTTCGAGAATTTTGTCCAGATCGTCGTTCTCCTGTTCGCATGGGTCGTGGTGCTGCTCGCCTTCTTCATTCTGGCGATCCAGCTCTTCGTTACCCTGATTGAATTTAAGCTGACGACGCTTGCTGGCTTCGTGCTCATTCCCTTTGGCCTGTTTGGCAAGACCGCCTTCGCGGCAGAGCGGGTTTTGGGCAACGTCATATCCTCCGGAATCAAGGTCCTGGTCCTGGCCGTCATCGTTGGTATCGGCTCGACCCTGTTCTCGCAGTTTACCTCTGGTTTTGCTGGCGGCCAGCCGACGATCGAAGACGCGATGACGTTGGTCCTCGCGGCGCTCTCGTTGTTGGGGCTCGGTATCTTCGGGCCGGGAATCGCAAACGGCCTGGTGTCTGGCGGACCGCAACTCGGCGTCGGCGCCGCAATTGGAACGGGCCTTGCTGCTGGCGGCGTTGTTGCGGCGGGTGCAGGTCTTGCCGCTGGTGGTGCCGGCCTCGCTGGCGGAGCCATCGCAGGCGCCGCGCGCGGCGGGGGTACCATTCTGAGCGGTGCATCCGCAGCCTATCGAAGCGGCGGTCTTGCCGGCGTCGCTGAAGCTGGTGCTTCGGCCACCATGAGCCCGTTACGTCGAGCTGCGGCCGCATTCGGCAGTAACGGGCAAGCGAGTGAACCGGCCGTCAGCACTTCCGCGGATGGGCAACCTGAATGGGCATCGCGCATGAAACGCGCCCAGACAATTCGGCATGGTGCGTCGGCAGCCGGCCACGCCGTGCGCTCGGGTGACCACGGCGGGAGTGGCTCCTCCGTCGACCTGTCCGAAGGAGAGCGCTGACACAACTGAGCGTCGCTTTTAGCCAACCGCCGCCGTTGGCAGTGACGCATCAACCCGGACACCGCACGACTTGAAACCAATCGCTTGATCCCAAGGGGCAACTATCGATGTTCAAACGACCATCAGTTCATTACGGGCGCATGCCCGAACCGGGTACACCCTACCAAAAGGCAGCGCAGGTTTGGGACGAACGCATCGGATCGGCACGCGTGCAAGCCAAGAACTGGCGCCTGATGGCCTTTGGCTGCCTCATGCTGTCAGCCGGTCTAGCAAGCGGACTTGTCTGGCAATCGGCGCAAGGGTCGATCACGCCCTGGGTGGTTGAAGTCGATCATCTCGGGCAGGCCCAAAGGGTTACGCCGGCCAATACCGACTATCAACCCACCGACGCTCAGATCGCCTACCACTTGGCCCGCTTTATCGAAGATGTCAGAAGCCTGCCGGCTGACGGCGTCGTTCTGCGTCAAAATTGGCTTCGGGCCTATGATTTTACGACCGATCGCGGGGCGGCCGCGCTCAACGACTATGCGCGTAACAACGATCCCTTTGCCAAGTTGGGTAAGGCGCAGATCTCGGTCGATGTCTCGAGCGTCATCCGCGCGTCGTCGGAAAGTTTTCGGATCGCGTGGATCCAACGCATTTACGACAACGGCTCGCTGGGTTCGACCGAGCGCTGGACCGCCATTCTCACGGTCGTGATCGAGACGCCGCACGACGCCGAACGCCTGCGCAAAAACCCCCTTGGCGTCTACGTCCGCGCCATCAACTGGTCGAAGGAGTTGGGTCAGTGACCAAAACGACGCCTGACGCTTCTGCGAAGCTGCCCATTGCACGCCGCCAGCTCAACGTCACCTGGTCCGAATCTGTGGCCTCGAGGCGAACGCTCCTATGTGCCCTTCTGCTTTGTACGTCCATTCTCGGAGGTTGCGCGACCTACATTCCGCCGGAGATGAGCTATGACACCGAAGTTCCGCCAATGCCGGCGCCTCCGATGCCGGTCGACGACAGACTGCAGCCGCTTCACGTTCCACCGCTCTGGAAACCTGTTCTGGGCGGCAAGTCGGGAGGCAAGGAAGAGGTCGAACCTGTGAGCCGGGTTGAGACAGCAAACAGCGCGGCGAGGGTCGAACCGCGCAAGAAGGGATATTTCAACGCGGCGCAAATCTACGCATACAGCCCCGGGGCGCTCTACCAGGTTTACGCCGCGCCCGGCCAGATCACGGATATTGCGCTCGAAGAGGGAGAGCAGTTGACGGGATCAGGACCAATCGCGGTCGGAGACACAGTGCGCTGGGTGGTGGGCGATACCGAGAGCGGGAGTGGTGACACGCGGCGCGTCCACATCCTGGTGAAGCCGACCCGCGCCTCGATCGAAACCAACCTTGTCGTCAATACCGATCGACGCACCTACCTGATCGAGCTCCGCTCCCGTGAGCGGCCATACATGCCATCCGTTGCCTGGTACTACCCGGAAACCGTTCGCGAACGATCGCGAACGGCCGCCCTGAGACCCGTTCTTCCGGATCCGGCCCAGCGTGTCTTTCGTTACGCGATCGAAGGGGACAGTCCACCCTGGCGGCCGCTAGCAGCGTATGATGATGGCCGCAAGGTCTATATCGAATTCCCGCAAGGGATTGTGCAAGGCGAGATGCCACCCCTCTTCGTCATCGGCCCCGACGGCAAGACCCAACTCGTCAACTATCGCGCCTACGGCAATGTGTTTATCGTAGATCGGCTATTTGCAGCCGCAGAACTGCGGCTCGGTGGTGAGCACCAGCAGAAGGTCAGAATTGTCAGGACTGACGGGAGGCCCTCGTCATGAATGCTCAGAACGGAAACGATCACGAGCAGGTGGTTCCGCAGCAAATACAGGACGAGCAGTCCAAGAGCTTCCGGTTAAGCGCGGAGCATCCGCGCGTGACACGGTTGTCACGAAAGGTCCTGGCGGGAGGGAGTGCGGTTGCGTTGCTTGTCATCGCTGGAGCTGTGTTGTGGTCGTTGCAGAGCAATCGCTCCCGAAACCAGGCGGCCGATGAGCTCTACAGCACCGATCATCACAATATTGCCGACGGCATTGCGGCGCTGCCGAAAGACTACGCGGGTGTGGAACGCCAAGTGATCCCGCAACTCGGTCCGCCGCTCCCTGGAGACCTTGGCCGGCCAATTCTTGCTGCTCAAGGGCAGTCGCCGACGATCGGCGCCACGGCTCCAGATGCGGAACAGCAGCGCCGGGACCAGGAAGCCGAAGCAGCCCGTATCAGCCATTTGTTTGCTTCGACCAATGGAAGAGAAGCACGTCCGCCTGCTGCCGTGGCTCAGGGGAGCGACCGAAATGCTCCATCGATCTCGACCAGCAATAGCGACGATGGATCCGCGCAGAACGGTCAGGACAGGAAACTCGCCTTCGTCAACGCATCCGTGGATCGCCGTACAGTAAGCCCCGACCGCGTCACCAAGCCGCCCTCACCGTATATCGTGCAGGCTGGAACCGTCATTCCGGGAGCCCTGATCACCGGGATCCGATCGGACCTTCCAGGCCAGATCACGGCGCAAGTCAGCGAAGGTGTTTATGACACGCCGACCGGCCGTTTTCTGCTTGTCCCGCAGGGGGCGCGGCTAATCGGCATCTACGATAGCCAAATAGCCTTTGGCCAATCCCGGCTGCTGCTCGTCTGGACGCGGTTGATCATGCCGAACGGTCGCTCGATCGTGTTGGAGCGCCAGCAGGGCGCTGACACGGCGGGATATTCTGGGCTGCAAGATGAAGTCGACAATCATTGGGGGGAACTATTCAAGTCGGCGGCTCTCTCCACTTTGCTGGCTGTCGGCACGGAGCTTGGCGCGGGTTCCGATAGCAACAACAATGACAGTACAATTATCCAGGCATTGCGACACGGAGCAGGGGACGCGCTGAATCAAACCGGCCAGCAGGTTGTTCGTCGCAGCCTCAATATTCAGCCGACTCTGACCATACGACCGGGTTTTCCGGTTCGTGTCATTGTTAATCGAGATCTAGTTCTCGAGCTATACAGGGGATGAAAGTCAGGTGCCGAAACTTAAGATCGAAACACTTCTGGACGAAAAACCAGTCAAGATCATGGCGGAGTTGCCAGCCGCAGTACATCGAGATTTAGTCGCCTACGCGGAGGCTCTGGCACGCGAAACCGGTCAAGCGATAGAGCCGACCAAACTGATTGCGCCCATGTTAGCGCGGTTCATGGCCGCGGACAGAGGATTTGCGAGGTCAAAGCGCATTCATCGTTCACCGACGGTCGGTGACGGATAGCGCTCGGTTAAGAAAGTCAGAAACCGGTGTAGGGCTGGATTTTCGTTGTTCGGGAGCCAATGAGCATAGAAGCATACGTCCATCTGACCTCGGTCGTCGTGTAACTCACGGCAAACCACATTGTTTCCGACAACTCCAGTATCGGAGTCTAGCGTAAAGCTCACGCCGAGTCCCATACTTGTAAAGCCGTAAACTAAGTGTCGGCTTACGTCATGTCGCTGCACGTTTTGGGCGATCCCATGCATCAAAAGCTCCGATTCAATCATCTCCTCCAGGCTACCTGCTTGATCTGACGTTCCGAGCAAAATGGTTTGATCATGAAGATCTGTCCAACGGATCGTTTCGCGAGCAGCTAGAGGATGAGCAGCCGACAGCAAAACAAAAATGCGTTCGTGCCAAAGCGCTAGTGCTCCAAGGGCGATCGACCTGGATCCTCCGGGAACAATGATAATATCTGCGGCTGTACTCTGGAGAAATCTGTGTAACGCCGGCGGCGATCGCTCAATCGCGGCCATTTCAATCCGCGTACAGCGCCGTCCAAAGTCAGCTAAGAGATCCCTCAGTGTCCCTGTTGCAACGGATGTGCACAGGCCAACCGATAGGCGACCAGATTCACCACGCGCGATGTCGGCTGTTGATTCGAGAAGTGCGTCAATTTGGTCCAAGATCACGTTAGCACGATTTAGGAAGATGTGGCCCGCGAAAGTAGGCTGTATGCCCGCCGACGATCGCTCGAACAGGGCGGTCCCAACAAGGTGCTCGAGTTGAGCCACCGACCGACTCAATGCCGAGTGCCGAATAGAAAGTAGGCGAGCGGCCTTCCGAAAACTGCCGCAACTGTGTGCTAGTACCGCGGATCGAAGATGCTTGAGCTCGATCGCGTGTCCTGAAAAGCGGCGGTCGGAGTTGGCCGAAAGTTGCGCATCCACTTGGACACCTCTGGCATTCGGCGATATAGGTGATCTGCGCAGGGTAGGTTAACTTAGATCCGAGCGCAGCTGTATGATTTAACAGGGAGCATTTCTCCTAAGAGCCTGACCGAAAAAGGAGTGAGTGATTTTGGCAGGCTGTGATTCCTTCGGATTTGCAAAGATTCGAGGGAGGGCACGATGCCGTGGACCGACGCAATGGACTGCGCTACGCAAGCGATCTGACCGCTGCGACATCAGGCTCTCCGATCACATCATTCGGAAATCGGAAAGTTCGTACCCAAATCACCCCTATATTCGCGTCTCAATCCGTTAGGGTTCAATGATGTCGGATGAGCACGTCAGGTCTTCGGACCTCGTTGAGATCGCTCGCAGAAGCGGTGACTTTCGGAAGCACTGTGGTGTCGTGCTGGGAGCCTTTCTGTACATTTGGTCCATCAACGCCACACGATCGCGATCGATCTAGTGGAGCGGCCTCATCACGGCTCTAATCGGTGCTGTGGTCGTATGGTTCAAGGGCCGGTGGATCGGTGGTCATTGAACGAGACGGCACCGGGCAGTCAGTGACGGCCGCAGCGGCGGATCTCGCCGAAGAAAATACTGATCAGCCAACTCCGCGGGGAGCAGGCCAGCGCGTGATTCTGCGATGCGAGCTAGATCGGCGTTGAGCGAAGCTAAATGCTTGATGGACTTCAAATGGGGCGCTGTTTCACCACCTATGAGAGGATTTCGCTTCCGGAGCGACGGGCACCCTAAAAGACTAAGCAGGTGCTTGCGTTGCGGCCCCGCGATGACCTGCTTCCTGTTTGATCTGCTTGGACTTCTCAGTTGACTCCAGCTCGTCTCCTGTAGAATTTGACAGGCGAACCAGCGGTTGTGGTCTGATTTTGTGATCTCTGCGTCATTTTGCGAGAGGTCATGATGAAAGCCGTTGCGCTTGGAAGCAGCCAGTTCGGTAACCACCTTGGTTTGCTCAGAGCTATGTATCAGCTACGCGGCAGGGTCTTTCAGGATCGCCTGAACTGGAATGTAGTTGTCTCCGGGGGGCTCGAACTTGACGTCTTTGACACGCTAAATCCTTTCTATCTGCTGGTGCTGTCGGACAATGACGATGTCGTCGGATGCGTGAGGTTGCTGCCGACTACGGCACCAACGATGCTCGGAGAGACATTTTCAGCGCTGTTGGATGGCCACCCAGTGCCACGAAGCGAAACGATTCTTGAAAGCTCGCGCTTCTGCGTTGATACGAGGCTCGCCGGGGAGTTGGGCGCACACGGCTTGAACCGAGCCACGTTCATGTTGTTCGCCGCCATGATTGAAGGTATTCGTGCCGTCGATGCAAAGTCGATCGTGACCGTAACCGATCTGCGTATGGAACGGGTCCTCCGGCGCGCAGGCTGGCCGCTTGAGCGTATTGCGTCGCCGCGTCCGATCGGGGCGACCATGGCGCTCGCGGGCTATCTGCACGATTCAGATGAGGTGTTGGCTACGATGTATCGCCAAGCAGGTGTTGTGGGGCCGGTGTTAGGAACACCGTCGAACGTCCAGGCCTGAAACAAACGCGATGCTGGCCGACCCGCGTCATAGCCGCGTTTTGATCCATCGGCTCGCTGCGCAGGACGCGAAGCTGTGCAGAATTCAGATGGTTGGCGCAGCCACGTAACATTGCTGTCGGCGGCGCGAGACATCTTCAACATTCATGCTGCGTCGTTAGAGAAAACGACCCCGCAGGATCGGCAGACCCTGTCTCTGCATTTGCGGTCGTGGATGTCGATCCTTTGCGTTTGTGGCGTGACGGGTCACGCGCGCTGTCCCTCGCAATGGGGAAGGCCGGCATTGTGTTCCTTGGGGGCGCATTGCTCAAGGAGGACGTGCTGATCGCGGCCCTTGAAGGAGGTGCCCACGGATATGATGTTCGCGTGCTTGCGGATCTCTCGGTGCCGAGGCGGGAAGGCGATCGCCCGCTCGTCTTCAACCCGTTTGCCCTGCATGGCGTTCTAACCATTACGGTTCGGCAGGCCCTCCTCGAATGGGCCGTGTCGTGCGACGGTCCGGTCGCGATAGGCAAGGTGCGGCCGCTTCTATCCTGTTGAAGCGCGCCCGGGCGGGTCTCGTGAAACCGAGGAGGGATGGACAAACATAACAACTGTTGTGTAAATTGGTCACGTCGTTTGGAGGGAGATCGGTTTAATGCGAGTGGTTGTGTTGGGCGGCGCGGGCGGCATGGGCCGTGCCGCGGTCAGAGTGGCCGTGGAGCTCGATTTCGTTTGCGAGGTCGTGGTGGCCGATCGCCACTTCGCCGGCGCGGAGGAGGTCGCGGCGCGGCATCGCGGCAGGGCGCGCCCGGTCCGCGTCGATGTCCGTGATGAGCGCGCTCTCGCCGGGCTGCTCGATGGCGCCGACGTGGTGATGAATGCGTCGGGGCCATTTTTCGAGCTCGGTGTACCGGTCCTCGAGGGCGCAATCGCAGCCGGCGCGCACTATCTCGACATCTGCGACGACTGGGAGCCGACGCTCGAGATGCTTCAGCTGGATGCGCGTGCGAAGGCGCGCGGCGTCACTGCGGTGCTAGGGATGGGCGCGAGCCCGGGGCTGACCAACCTGCTGGCGGTGACGGCGGCGCGGGCGCTGGAGCGGCCGCGCGAGCTCTTGACGGGCTGGTCAATCGATGGCGCGGAGGAGACAACCGGCCACGGCAAATCGCCGTCGGACGAGCCGAGTGCCGCCTTGGTCCACTGGATGCAGCAATTGTCAGGTGAAATCCGCATCCACAGTGGGGGCGCGGCGGCCCTGGTGAAGCCGCTGCAGCGCCGGGAGATAGACTTTCCCAATATTGGCCGGATCGCGGTCTGGACTGTCGGTCATCCGGAAGCGGTCACGCTGCCGCGTGTCTTTGCCGGGCTGCAGGCCTGCGCCAACGTTATGACGGGTGCGAACGAGCGCACTTTTGCCGGCCTGCGCGCGCTGCAGACTCTCGTCGACAGCAAGATCCTGTCGCTGAAGGAGGCAGCCCGCGAACTCAGAAAATCTGACAATGGTTCAGGAGCTGAGCGCGGGCGGTCTGGCGCGGTGACCGACCGGCCATCCCTATTCGGATGGGCGAGCGGCGAGAAGGCTGGCCAAGCTGTGATTTGTGCCGCATCGCTGCGCGGCCTGCCGCCGGGCGGTATGGCCGGGGTGACCGGTGTGCCGCTCGGTCTGGCTCTGCATCTGTTTGCGCGCGCGGCCACGCGGCCACCCGTCGGCGTGCTGACGCCAGAGGAGGTGATCGACCCGGCATGGTTCTTCGATCTGTTCGCCCCGTACTGCGGCTTTGCATCCGGTGCCGACCTTGTCGCCATCGGGGAGCAGGCCGTGGACAACGGAGGCTAAGATGAAAATGCTTCCAGTTGCGCGGCGCGGCGCGGCGCGGGCGCGGGCAGCATCACCTGGCGGCTCCATTCAGCCCGCTGGATGCGCGAGCGCTGCCGCTGACGTTCATCTTCCTCGGCGGGTTCGAATAAGGAGCGCCGAGAATCCGGGGCGGCGTATGCCGTCACCGGAAAATCCAATCGGGATAATCCGCGCATCCACCGTCCTACGCCCCTTCGAGCGGATACAATTAGCGATGTCGAGGTACTTCAATGCAAGGTCCAACATCTAGTCACGCCAGCCTTGCTTGGCACAGCGAGGGCGGCTCCGCTGACGTTCCTATCCTCCTGATTCACGGCTTGGGCCAGACCTTACAGGATTGGCCCAGCGCTTTTGTGACTGGGCTCGCCGGCACGGGGCGTCGGGTGATCCGGTTCGACAACCGCGATGTCGGCCGATCCCCGCGGTACGATGAGCTCGGTGCGCCGCCACTGCTACGCTTGTGGCTGTGCAGCACGTTGCGGCTGCCGCAATGGGTTAGGCCGCCGTATATGGTCGCGGACATGGCGTCGGACGCGGTGGCCCTGCTGGACGCGCTGAACATTCCCGTTGCGCATCTGGTCGGCGCCTCAATGGGAGGGATGATCGCGCAGCATATCGCTCTGGCTCATCCGAAGCGCGTCCGGTCGCTTACCCTGATCATGTCCTCGTCGGGCGCGCCCGCGCTGCCGCCACCGCGCGGCGACGTGCAGCGGGTGCTCAGCAACCGGGAGCCGGATGATCTCCAGGCCGCGATCACGTCGGCCTATGCATTCCGCCGCCTGATCGCAGGGCCTCTTCAGTCGAACGACCAAGCCGAGCTGGAGCGGCGCGTCGCGCGTTCGACGGCCTACGGATGGCCGAACCGGAGCGGTGTCGCGCGGCAATATGCGGCGATCCTGGCGGACCGGCGCCGGTACCGGCTGCTGAGCCAGATCAAGGCGAAATGTCTGGTCATTCATGGCGAGCAGGACCCGCTACTGCCGATCGCCCACGGCCGGGACGCCGCAGCGCGGATTTCCGGCAGCCGCTTCGTGTCGCTGGCGGCGATGGGGCACGAGATCACTCCGGCACTCTGCGCCTCCATCCTAACCGAAATCGCGACGCTACTCCGCGATGCGTGATTGGGATGTCCATGTGCGAATGCGCATGGACATCTCTTTCGTTCAAGACCGGCCGCCGAAGCGGAGGCTCCTCATCTCGCGTGCGCTCAGCGGCACGGCTGACTCGGCTGGGATGTCTTCACCCAGGTCTCGCCGTCGCTACCGCCGAGCAGCAGCTTGGACGCATCACCGGTCACCTTGAAACCGCGCTCAGTTTTGCCGGTCGCGGGATCGTAGGCGGAAGCATTGTCGCCGGACCGTGCGAACTGCAGCACGGCCATGCCGCAGATTGGGCGCGAGCGTCTGGCAGGGTTCGGATTTCCCCGGTCCAGTTCGCCGTCCTTCAAATCCTGGCCCCACACCAGAATCCCGCAGATGTTGCTGCCGCACGGTTCGAGCTTGACGATACCGGTCTTGTCTTGCGTCAGAAAGTAACCGGATTCGGGGGTCTGTCCGGCCGATGCGGGAGCGTTGAGCACGAAGATCGCTGCGGCCGCGAGCGCGATGGATGGCTGTCGCATATCAGTTTCTCCTGTTTTCGATGAGAGATGATCCGGTGCGCCAGCGTTCGATTGGTCGCGCCGCATCTCGGTCATAAATAAATCACAACAGTTGTTGTGTAGCAAATGCGACCGTGATACATCCAGCCCGACATAACACTTGTTATGTAAACGAATGCCAACAACGGCATCGATTGGGGAGGATACTCAATGTGGGGTGGTGGTTCCTTGAGAACAGCCGTTCTCTATTCCATGGCTGCTGTTGTGTGCGGCACTATTGACGTCGAGGCAGGAATGGCGAGGCCTGCGGCCTCGACGACACCGCAGGCCGTCACCGATGTCGAAGCGACGATAGATGCAGATCGATCGGATGGGGCGTCCGGCGCGCGTACCAAGGACGGCAAAGTGCGGAAGGAAAATACCGAAGGGCAACCGCACGCGAAGCCGCGACCACGCGCGGCGGTCGCGACGCCGCCCGACCCGTTGGCCGCAACTGCGCTGACGCTTACGGCGGCCGGCGACGCGGCGGCCAATGCCGCCGACCCGGCAGCCGCCATGTCGACGCCGGACGAGCCGTCGGGCCTCAAGGTCGAGGGTCATATTGGCGCGCGGCTCAGCAATCAGAGCGACCACGAGGGCGCGAAGAACCGGAAGACGTTTGCCGCGCCGGACTTCGAAATCACCTTCAATGACCGCTTCTTCTTCAGTATTACCGACAATATGGGGCTGGACATCGGTGCGGACGCCAAGCCGCAGGTTGGCGTCTATCTCGTGAGCACTGAGGCGCTGAAGGTCGGCCTCGCTCTGACCTACGAGAGCGCGTTCGACCGGAAGGTCGAGCCGTCAATCTACGGCGCTGACGGCATCGTCGCGCCCGACCTGCGCGTCCTCGCGACTTATACGTTCGGCAACAGCCAGATCGCGGCGCGCTATTCCCGTGTTCTCGGCGGATCGCAGAGCGAGAAACTGTCCATGGGCGCATTTCACGTGTTCGAGCTGCGTCCGGATCTCATGCTGACCGCCGGCGGCTCGGTCACATGGGCCAACCAGAAGGCGGTCAATGCGCTCTTCGATCCAATTACGACGGTGTCCGACGGTTTCGGAGGCTCCATCACCGGGCGCGCTTCCGAGTTGATCGAGCTCGGAGGCGGCGTGGCGAAGCGGCCTTCAGCGGGCATCAAGAGTGTCGATGCCGTGGTCACCCTCGAATATTGGATTAGGAAGAATCTGTCGATCGAGTTGCTGGGTGGCGTGGTCTACCTCACGGATAATGTCCGGGGCACGCCTGTGGCCGAGACGCCCTGGGTTTCCGGCGTGTCCGCCATCGTCAAGCACCATTTCTAGCCGCCCCCTCGCTTTGAAAGACTTGAACATGAGCCAAGAAAACAAGCTGCTGGTTCTCGGAGGGGCGGGCGCGATGGGGCGCGTCGCGATCAAGACCTTGCTGGGCACGAGGACGTTCGGATCGATCACCATCGCCGACCGCGCTCTCGAGGCTGCCCGGCAGTTCGCCTATGAGCTAGGCGATCCGCGGGTCAAGGTGATCGGGCTCGACGTAAATGACGCCGCCGATCTGGACGCAGCGCTGCAAGGCGCCGACGTTGTGATCTCGACGGTCGGTCCGTATTACCGGTTCGGCACCATCGTGCTCAAGGCCGCGATTACGAACCGCACCCATTACCTCGACATCTGCGACGACTGGCAGCCGACCGTCGACCTGCTGGCGCTGGATGACGAGGCGAGGGCGGCGGGGATCACCGCAATCATCGGCGCCGGCGCAAGTCCCGGGATATCGAATCTGCTGGCCGTGAAGGCGGCAGCCGAACTCGACCGCGTCGATACACTGCATACCGTCTGGGGCACCGGCAAGCGTTCCGCCGACGACGATGTGGCGGAGAACAGTGCTGTGCTTCATCACTTCCTGGCGATGCTGATCGGCCACATCCGGGTGCATCGCGAGGGGGCGCTGGTCGATGTACGCCCGCTGCAGCGTCTCCGTATCGACTACCCGGGCATTGGCCGAGTGCCGGTGCACACCATCGGGCACCCCGAGCCGATCTCACTGCCGCGCCACTTTCCGACGCTTCGCCACAGCGTGAACGCGATGGACATGCCACGGGGGATCATCTCGGTGCTCAGGTCGATGACTCGGCGAATCGAGGAGAAGAGTATCCCCTTCGACGATGCGGTTGCCTATTTGGGAAAGGTGTTCGCGCAGAGCGACACGCTGGGGTTTGGCGCTGCGCTCAAGGAGGCGGCCCGCTTTACCTGGGGCGCTGGCGTCGAGATCATCACGCGAAAGAAATATCTTCCCATGCTGTCGGCCTATGCGGAGGGGACCCTGCATGGCCAGCGCGTGCGGGTCGGGGTATCGATGCGCGGCGAGATTCCAGGCGGCATGGCGAGCGCCACCTGCATTCCAACCGCGATCATGGCCGAGATGCTGATGGCAGGGGAAGTGGATCGTCGCGGTGCCTTCGCTCCGGAAGCGGGCGTCGATCCCGACCGCTTCTTCAGACGGCTCACGCCATTCACCACCATGCCGGCCCTGGAAGGATCGTTGTTGCGAACCGTGCGAGCGGAGGCGGTCTGAGATGACCACTATTGTAAGCGAACCGGTGAAGACCCCCCGCAAGCGTGGCGTTGGCCGTTGGTGCCTGCGGCAGATCAATGAACAGAACTATCCGGCTGCGGTGTCGGCGCTGGTTGACGCCATTTTCGTCGTACCCATTGTGTGCGTCGTTGCTCTAATCGAGTACTGGGATGCCTCAACCATCCTGCTCTACGTCCCGACGCCAGACCTTTCCGGCAAGTCGTTCGCGGAGATCGTCTGGGCGCTGGTATCGTCGACCGAGGAAAATGTCTTCGATGAGGTCTATGGCGGCCTGATCGTGTCCTGGGCGTATTCGTTGGTCGCCTATGGGTGGATGATCAAGCAACGCCGGGCGGGGCGGTTCGCCCCGCCGCTGCCGTGGAGCGCGAAATGGTTCTGGCCGGGCTTCTTGTGGCTGACTGGCACGCTGATCCTCTGGGTGGCGGCCACGGTGGTGGCGCAGGACCAAATCGAGAGCTATTGCGAACTGGCAGGCCTCGACACCTCCCTCACCGTGGCCCGGTCGCTGGCGATCATTGCTGCAACGTCGAGCGTGATCCAGTATACGTTCAGTTACGTGATCGTATCGACGGCCTTCCGGATTCGCGGGCGCCGGTCGGACTAGCTCGGCGGGACGGGACCAGATGAGACAGTTGTCGGAAAATCAGCGCGCCCGGCGGGCGGATGTTGTGGAGTGCGCCTGGCGCGTGATCATCAGGGACGGTGTCGATCGCACGAGCATCCGCTCTATCGCCCAGGAGCTTGGCGGCACCACTGGCATCGTCACGCACTACTTTCGCGACAAGGACGAACTGCTGCTGTTCGCACTGGACCGTGTGATCAAGGCGATGCAGCAGGTCGAGTTTCCGGAGAAAAAGTCGGACCTGACCGTCAAGAACGTGGTGGCGTGCTGGCTGAAGATTCTCCCGACCTCGAAGGACTGCAAGGACAACTGGCGGGTATGGACCGCGTTCATGGGCTACGCGGTGGGGCGAGAAAGGCTGATGGCGGAGTACCGTAAGCATCACAGCGAGCAGATCGCTGAGGTGACGAAGGGGTTTGCCAGCATGAGGGCCGCCGGGCTTCTGACCTCGAAAGGCAACGAGCGCGACGATGCGATCGGATGCCTGGCGCTTATCGACGGCCTCGGTATGGCGTGGGTCATCAACCCCGACCGCTATCCCGAGCGGGTGTTCCGCTCTGTGCTGAACGATTTCTACGCGGCGCGCGCGCCGTGAACCGACCTCCGTGAGGGGAGGATTTGTGCCCAAATGACATCACAACAGTTGTGTTTGATAGAGCGAGCGCGTGGAGACGAAGATGCAATCAGGAGAGCCGGAGATCGACCAGGAGATCATCATTATCGGAACCGGTTTTTCCGGGCTCGGCATGGCGATCGCGCTGATCCGGGCAGGCATCACCAGCTTTCTGGTACTAGAGCGAGGGAGAGAGATCGGAGGGACCTGGCGGGACAATCACTATCCGGGCGCCGCCTGCGACATCCCCTCGCACCTGTATTCATTCTCGTTCGAAGGCAAGCCGGACTGGTCACGGAAATATCCGCGGCAGCTGGAGATCAAGGCCTACATGCAGCAAACCGCGCGCAAGTACGGCGTGCTCGATTATGTGCGATTCGACACGACCTTACGCGGCGCACGGTTCGAGGCGTCCGAGGGCAGATGGCATATTGACTGCGGCGCGAGCAGGTTTCGCTGCCGCTTCCTGGTGTTGGCCACCGGCGGGCTCAGCGAGCCGGCGATCCCTGCCTTGAATGGCGCGGCCGATTTCTCGGGCCCCTCGTTTCACTCGGCGGCTTGGAATCACACCGTTGCGCTAGACGGCAAGCGGGTTGCGGTTATCGGCACGGGGGCGAGCGCGATCCAGTTCGTGCCGGAAATCGCATCGCGCGTGAAGCAGTTGGACATCTATCAACGAACGCCGCCCTGGGTCGTGCCGCGCCCCGACCGTCTGTTTACCCGTGCGGAAAAGTTCATCTTCGGCGCGGTGCCGTTCGTCCGAAAACTCTATCGCGAGTTGATCTTTTGGCACAACGAATATCAGGGGATCGGCATTTTCAAGCCGCAGCTGATGAAGGGCGCGGAAACCCTCGCGCTGCGGCATATCGAAGCCCAGGTCGCCGATCCGGCCCTGCGGGAGCTCGTCACGCCGCGCTACGCGATGGGATGCAAGCGCATCCTCATTTCGAACGACTGGTATCCGGCGCTCAGCCGGCCGAACGTTTCGGTGATCAGCAGCGCCATAGCTGACGTCGGTGCCGACGCGATCGTCACGGCCGACAGCATCAAGCGTGCCGCCGATGTGATCATCTACGGCACCGGATTCCAGGCGACTGCGTTCCTGCAGAATGCGGATATCGTTGGTCGCGACGGCGTCACGTTGAAGACGCGGTGGGCGAATGGCGGCGAGGCTTACCTCGGCACGAGCATCAAGGGATTCCCGAACCTTTTCACAGTCACGGGGCCGAATACCGGGCTCGGGCACAATTCCATGATCTATATGATCGAGACCAACGTGAACCAGATCTGCGAGACAATCATGGAGGCACGCCGGCGGAAAGCGACCCGCGTGGAGGTCAAGCCGGAGGTTCACGATCGGTATAATCGCGAGCTGCAGCGGGACCTGACTGGGACGGTCTGGAAGTCTGGCTGCAGAAGCTGGTATCAGACCGAGAGCGGCAAGATCACGACGCTCTGGCCAGGGTTCTGCTTTCAGTTTGGGCGCCGGGCCAGGCACTTTCGGCGAGCCGACTATAATATCGATTAGCTGACGGGAGGCTGATCGCAATCGTCAGACCACGCGTGCAGACACTTTACAGGTTACATCAACAGGTGCCCGTCGACGGGCATCATTTCGTCGCAGGATCCTCGCAAGTCAAAAAAGTCGCTCTGTGTCATGATCACTTCCAGAGAGAAGGCTTTCTTTGAGTATGTTGACGCCATTCAGATCGCGGATGATGAAAAAGGATTTGAGGCTGCGGGAGGTCGGCTTGCGCGTGGCTTGGGGTTCAAATGGTTTGCATATCTTCGACGTGACTGTGACGCGACGAAGATACTTACGTCTTATCCTGTTGCCTGGGTTCGACGTTACGTTGAGGCTGACTATCAGAAGGTGGATCCTGTCGTCAGGCGAGCGCACCTCGACAACGATCTCTTTGGATGGGCGGTCACGTCCGCCAGCAACCGAAAGGATTGTCGGCAGAGGTGTTTCCGCAATGACGCGATGGCATTTGGCATATCGACCGGAGTGACGGTGCCAATCAAGTGCGGCTTTGGTCGATTCGCGGCCTTCACGATGGCGTCAAGTGACGAGTCGCAGCGAGCGGTTATAGAAGAGGTGGCATTGCTCGTTCGCGTCGCCGCCTTGTACTTCCATGCACGTTGCAGCGACATCGACAAAATCAAGCGATTGCCTTCTGATCGCCAGCTAACTCAGCGCGAGCGATTGTGTCTCGCCTGGGCAGCCCAAGGGAAAACGGTGACTGACACGGCTTTGCTGATGAGTATCTCTCCTCGAACTGTCTCGTTTCATCTCAATAACGCTCGGGCGAAGTTGAATTGCTCGACTATCGCGCATTGCGTAGCTGAGGCGTTTCGTCACAAAATTCTCGCGTAAGCATTGCATCTATCTCGTCTTGCTTTGATCGAGATGGACATCATTTTCTTGGCGCGGGTCGACTCCGATTATTGGTCGGCATGGCCGCGATTGGCGACACAGGGCATCATTCCGACCAACGTTTGTCAGACCACCGCAGAAGGGGGCCAAGCTTTGCGAGACATCGAGTTAGGGCGGCGGGGCTCGCGGATGTTGGACGTGGCCTAGGGCAGTCAAAATCCCATTCATTCAACCTTGCCGCCCGACGGGCTCTCGTGAACCGAGCCCGCTCACGCGGTCTGCGGCCTTCGGCTTCGATCCCTGGCGGAAGCCTTGGCGAGCCCATCGCGGGGGGCAGTCGGTCCCGCGTTCAGCCCAACGGCGTCGCTATGCTGGCGCTCCTGCGACTGGGCTGTAACTGGTCTCCAGGCCGCGAATGGTCCCCGAGTGACCCAATGCACACTAAATTGCGACGTCAATCGCCCGCGTACGCCTCAAACCAGATCGGTACTGCACTTGGTACTGCACGCTCTGCCACCAACATTAAGTGGCTGCTCAAGCCGCGGATTCGAATAGCAATTTGAGACGGTTGCGCGTCCAGGATTTGAACCTACTAACCTGCGCCGATCGGGGTTGATGCCTATTGCTCCTTCATGGTCGATATCCTTTCTCGCCCGCGCGTCGAAAGGAGTCTCGGCACGGAGGTAACGGCTACAGTCGGCTCTCGGCTTCGCGCCAAAGACACTTGGCTACGACCGCGATGTACTCATAAACACTTATGAAGCGGCCGCCAGGATCGTTCCTGCTGGTAGATCGGAGCACGACTCCCGCATTGAGATCGTAGTGTTCGTAGGCCGATCGCTTGATGCGAAGTGAGCGCAATATCAGGTGCTCGTCGCGAATCTGTCTGCGCTCGGGGTGTGGGCTACGGATTTTGTTTGAAGTGCCGGCAGGGATTTGGAGCAAGCCGCATCCAATTGATGTCGGCTTCAGGGTCGACGTCCGCCTTCGTGTGGATTCTTCGGATTCGCAAATCAGAGTGGCTACGCGGCAGCGTGGAAAGGCAGCCTGTAAGTCGCGATAGTGTGCTCTGGTGTAAATGGCGCACCCGACACGATTCGAACGTGTGGCCTTCGCCTTCGGAGGGCGACGCTCTATCCAGCTGAGCTACGGGTGCCTAGTGCTTACGCAGTGCTTACGCGAATTTCTCGCGGGTGTGAAGCGACGAGCAACAATCTCGCAAGTCCTTGTCTTCTAAGCCTCTTTCAATCTCCCTTTCCACACAAACTGGGTTGACACGAGCCTTCGGAGGGCAACGCTCTATCCAGCTGAGCTACGGGTGCGTTATCGGTTCATTTAGCCGAGGCGGCAATGTCCTGTAAGGGGCTTTGGTTCGGGTGAGCAAGGCCCGAATGCAGCAGTCAGACGTTCGAATCGTGTTGGGCGCGTCAGAAAAGCGGGTGCCAGACGACGTCGTTGCCGCGGGACTGCTATATCAGAGCACTCAGGAAGGCGTGTGAGCTCTGGCCGCATCGACGAAGCGAGCCGCCAGAGGCGACAGATTATCCTCGCGCCAGGCCAGTGCGATATCGAGCGTCTCGTGAGTGTCTGCGATCTCCAACTTTTTGATGCCTGGTGGCAACGTGGAAATGAAGGATGCGTCAAGGATCGTGCATCCGAAATCAGATCGAACCAGTTGAAGCAGAACAGGTAAATCGTCGGCTTCTTCCGCGACATTCAGCTTCAGTCCGCGCGAAGTAACCATATCATTTACAAGTGATCGAAAGCCTTGCCATCGGTTGGCTGTGCCAATGACAATCGGTCCAGTTACGAGCGTTTCAAGCGTTATCGATTCGTCATTGGCCCAGGGGTGCTTGGCAGATACAAGCACGATAAGTCGTTCGCGCGAGATCAAGATACTTTTTTGCGGCAACGTCAAAACATTGGACATGATGAAGCCGAGATCGATAGTGCCTCTCTCAAAAGCGGTGGCTTGTTCGGACGACGCGAGAAGACGCAGGGCCACGTGAGCTTCCGGATACAGTTTGCGAAATTCGATGATGATGTCGGACATCGGACCGGTTGCAGCGAACGTGGAGTATCCAACCATGATCGAGCCGCTTAGGCCGTTTGCGATTTGTCCAGCGCGCGCGCAGGCGTTCGTCAGGCGCCGCATGGCATCGGCTCCGTCGCGATAGAGCACTTCCCCCGCCGGCGTTAACGCGACACGGCGCGTCGACCTTTCGAACAGCGAGAAGCCAAACTGCTGCTCAAGCTGCCGGATGCTGCGGCTGAGCGCAGGTTGGGCGATCCCGAGAAGTTCAGCTGCCCGTCGAAAGTTCAGCGTTTCGGCCACCGTGAGGAAATACTGAATTTTGGAGTGAAAAGAGGGGTGGATCATCGCGACAGCACAGGTTGAATAATAACACAAAGGTATCAATGGAGGCTTGATTGGCATTGGACAGGCATGATTGCACCCTGTCAATCGAAAGGCTGCTCGAAGTTTGAGCGGGATGGAAAATGCGAGGCCGCTCTCGTGTCGCTAGCGCGGGATTGGGGCTCGCGCGTCCCGGTATCCAGGGCGCTCGGTGACCTATACAAAAGGGGAACATTATGCCCAGAGCAAAGGCCATGATCGTCGCGGCTCAAGCGGAAGCCGCAGAAGCAGGCGCATCGATCCTCGAAGCAGGGGGTAATGCGGTAGACGCCGCGATTGCCTGCGCCTTCGTCCAGGGTGTTGTCGATCCGTTGATGTCGGGTATTGCAGGCTTCGGCAGCGCGGGAATCTATTTCCCCTCACAGGGCTTTCATCAATATATCGATTTTCACGCGCCCGCGCCGGCTGCAGCGCGCTCCGATATGTGGGAACATCTCATTGAGGGTGAGGCGCGGGATGGCTACGGCTTCATCCTCAAGGGTAAAGTCAATGATGTCGGCTATCAGTCAGCTTGCGTTCCTGCTTCGCTAAAGGCCTATTTTGAAGCGCATGCCAAGTTCGGCGTGTTGCCGTGGGGTGATATCGTGGCCCCGGCGATCGCATGGGCAGAGCGCGGATGGATGGTACGTCCGCATGTCGAGTTCTTCTGGTCCGATCCGGGCATGATGGGCCGGGCCTCTGGGCTGGAGCGGCTGGCGTTCTCCGACTCTGGACAGAAGCTTTACTGCCGAGATGGCGCGCCGAAGCGGGTCGGGGATGTCGTTCGCAATTCCGACTATGCCAACACGTTGCGGATGATCGCCGAGGGTGGCTCGGACGTTTTTTACAAGGGCGAACTCGCGCAGCGCATCGCGCGCGACATGCGAGAGCATGACGGCCTGATCACGCTTGAGGATCTCGCAAATTACCAGCCGAAGTGGCTCGATCCGTTGCGCGGAACTTATCGTGGCTACGACGTCACCACCAACAATCCGCCGGGCGGCGGACTTATGTTGATCGAGATGCTCAACATTCTTGAGCGCTTCGATCTCGCCGAGATCGGACACAACAGCACCGAGTATCTGCGCGTCGTTTGTGAGGCTATGAAGCGGGCGACCGTCGACAAGGACAATTCCATCGGCGATCCCGGCTTCTTTGATGTTCCTGTCGACCGTCTTGCCTCAAAGGAATACGCAGCCGAGATGGCGCGGGAGATCGCCGCGCGGAGCAAGGCCAATGTCCCGCGATTGAACTCGGGTTTTCCGTCGAAGGATACGACACAGGTATGCGTCGTGGATCGCGACGGCAACTGTGTCACCATGACTCACTCGCTCGGCATGCCGTCGGGCGTGATCACGGACGGGCTTGGCTTCTTCTACAACGGCTGCATGGCGGTCTTCGATCCGAGGCCGGGCCGCGCCGGCAGTATCATGCCTGGCAAGGCACGGTTCACGTCGGTGTGTCCATCAATCGTCTTCCGCGATGGCAAACCGTATCTCGTCATCGGCGCTCCCGGTGCCACGCAGATTGCGATGGGCGTGCTGCAGGCCACTTTGAACGTTCTCGATTTCGACATGACGATGACCGAAGCCGTAAGCGCGCCGCGCTTCTCTGCGACGAGCAATGCAATCGATGTTTCAAACCGTATTCCCCACGGCGTGACGCGGCAACTCGAGGCTGATGGCTATGAAGTGATTCGAAGTCCCTACACATTTGGGTTCGCCGCTGTGCATGGCATCCGCCTTGGCAAGGACGGTTTCGATGGCGGCGCCGATCCCGGTCATGACGGGATCGCTCTGGCCGTCTGACCATTCACGAAGCAAATGAACTCTAGCAGGAGAACGACCTTGAAGGCGAAAACGCTTGGATTGGCCATCGCGGCCTTGTTGATCGTGAGTGAAGCGGCCAACGCACAGATTTCTGATGACGCCGTTAAAATCGGTGTGCTCACTGACCACTCGGGCGGATTTGCCTACCTCGTCGGAAAGCATTCTGTGGAGGCTGCGCAGATGGCTGTTGATGATTTCGGCGGCAAGGTGCTCGGAAAGCCGATCACCATCGTCACGGCGGACCATCAGAACAAGGCTGATATTGCCGCAACGCTCAGCCGCAAATGGTTCGATACCGAAGGCGTCGACGCGGTAACGGACGTGGCCGGTTCTGCCGTGGCGCTCGCAACTCAAGAAATCGCAAGATCTCGGAACAAGATTCTGCTGATTTCCGGAGCCGCTACGACTGAGTTGACCGGAAAAGCCTGCTCAGGGACCACTTCTCAGTGGAGCTACGACACCTATGCCTTCGCCAAGGGGACCGCGAGCCAGGTCACAAAGCAGGGAGGCAATTCGTGGTTCTTCCTGACAAGCGATTATGCCTTCGGACATTCGTTGCTGGCGGATGCGAGTCGATTCGTCGAAGAGAACGGCGGAAAGGTTGTTGGGAGTGTTCGCTTCCCGTTCGGATCGCCGGATTTCTCATCGTTTCTGCTGCAGGCTCAAGCTTCAAAGGCAAAAGTCATTGGCCTGGCAATGTCGGGAGCCGACCTACTCAATGCAATCAAGCAAGCCCGCGAGTTCGGCATCGTGCAATCAGGCCAAAATCTGGCAAGTCTGGTCATTTACATCAATGACATTGAGGGCGTGGGATTGGATATTGCTCAGGGATTAACGCTTACGACGTCGTTCTACTGGGACACTAATGACGAGACGCGCGCGTGGTCGAAGCGCTTCATGGAGCGTTCCGGCGGCTTTATTCCGAATTTGATCACGGCGGGCACTTACGCGTCCGTGTTGCACTATCTGAAGGCTGTTCAGGCCGCAGGAACGGACGACGGAAAGGTCGTTGCGGCAAAAATGCGGGAAATGCCGGTCAACGACTTCTACAATAAGAACGTGGAAATCCGCGCGGACGGTCGCGTCATGCACAAGACTTACCTGATGAAGGTGAAGTCGCCATCCGAGTCACAGTATCGCGGCGACTACTATCGGGTGGTTGCCGAGATGTCGGGCGAGCAATCCTTCAAACCGCTTGCCGACAGCCAATGTCCGCTGATCGCCACCAAGTAGCATGATGTCGGTTGAAAGAAGCCCGCTGGTAGCTCCAGCGGGTTTCATATCTAAGGGGCGCATCAGCGTCATCGGCAGCGCGGGCATGGTCAGGATGGTCGACTGCACCAGCACGTTGGGAAGATTGGCGACCGAGAGGAAGCCTGGCGCGACAGCACCGAACACGGCAATCAGCGCGACCAGCACGAAAGCGAGCGACTATCCCGCGTTCGCCTTCAGTCCGGCGGCCTCGATGCCGGCGAGAGCGCAGATCTCGTCATTATCAGAGGTATCGCCGCTGACGCCGACCGCGCCGAGCAGGCCGCCGTCGCCCATGATCAGCACGCCGCCGGGCACCGGTATCAGGCGGCCCTGCGCCATCGTGTTCACAGCGTCGATGAAATAGGCCTGCTCCTGCGCGCGCTGGAACAGCGCCCGCGATCCCATGCCCATCGCGAGTGCGCCATAGGCCTTGCCGTGGGCGATCTCGGCCCGCATCAGGCTGGTGCCGTCCTGCGCCGCCGTGACTTTGACGCAGCCACGGGCGTCGAGAATAGTGATGACCAGCGGCTTGAATTTCTTCTCGACGCCTTTGGCAAGCGCGGCATCGAGAATCTTGCGGGCAACGTCGAGGGTGAGTTCAGCCATGGGTCTGTTCCTTTGTGAAGAGGGAGGAGGTTGAATGGGTTCTGGCGCTGTCGAGGCTCATCGCCAGCACCTGTGCGACGTGAAGCGCAGCACGCTTCGTGCCATCCTTGATCTGATGCCGGCACGAGGTGCCGTCGGCGACGATCAGTGCGGCCGCGTCGGCACCGCGCACCGCCGGCAGCAGCGAGAGTTCGGCCATATCGATCGAAGCCTGATAGGTGTCGGCGCCATAACCGAAGGCGCCGGCCATGCCGCAGCAACTGGACTCGATGATCTCGACGGTCAGGTCGGGGATGAGGCGCAGTATCTTCTCGACCGGCTTGAACGCGCCGAATGATTTCTGGTGGCAATGGCCGTGCACCAGCGCCTTCTCGGCGATGGCGCCAAGCGGCAGCTTAAGCCGGCCGGCTTCCGCCTCGCGAACCAGAAACTCCTCGAACAACAGCGCATGCGCGCTGACGCTTCTGGCATCGTTGTCGGAGCGCAGCGAAAGCAGTTCGTCGCGGAGCGTCAGGAGGCAGCTCGGCTCCAGCCCCACGATCGGCACTCCGCGCGCGGCGAACGGCGCGTAGGTCGCGACCAGCCGGTCCAGTTCGCTGCGCGCCTGATCGACTAGCCCCGCCGAAAGGAAAGTGCGCCCGCAGCAGAGCGCCCGGCCGCGATCGCGGGGCTTGGGAACATGGACGCGGTATCCGCCTTCGACCAGCACGCGCAGCGCGGCATCGAGATTTTCCCGTTCATAGGCGCGGTTAAACGTGTCGGCGAACAGCACGACCTCGCGACCGTCAACGGGGCCAAACACCTCGGCATCGGGCCCGAACACATCGCGCCGGAATGCGGGCAGCGCGCGTTGCGCGCTGATCCCGGCGAATCTTTCAAACAGCGCGCGCAGCACAGGGCTGCGGTTGCGCCAGTTGGCGAGCGGGGCGAGGCGGGATGCGAGCCCGGCATAATGCGGGAGATAGCCGACCAGCCGGTCACGCAGCGAAAGCCCGTGTTTGGCGGCGCGCGCGGCCAGTACCTCGACCTTCATCTTGGCCATGTCGACGCCAACAGGGCATTCGTGGCGGCACGCCTTGCAGGACACGCAGAGTTTCAGCGTGTCCATCATCTCGTCGGAAGCCAGCGCATCCGGGCCCAATTGGCCTGACATCGCGAGCCGCAGCGTATTGGCGCGGCCGCGCGTGACATCCTTTTCGTTGCGGGTGGCGCGGTAGGACGGACACATCACGCCGCCTTCGAGCTTCCGGCAGGCGCCGTTGTTGTTGCACATTTCCACCGCGCCCTGAAAGCCGCTTCCGGCGCCGGGATAGGCCGACCAGTCGAGCGCGGTCTTGAACTCTGGGACGCGATAGTCCGGCGGAAAACGAAACAGCGAACGATCGTCCATTTTTGGCGGGTCGACGATCTTGCCTGGATTGAGGATATTTTCCGGGTCGAAGCGGTGCTTGACCTCGCGGAAATCGGCAACGATGCGGGAGCCGAACATCGTCTCATGGAATTCGGAGCGCACCAGGCCGTCGCCATGCTCGCCGGAATGCGAGCCCTTGTATTCGCGCACCATTTCGAACGTCTCTTCGGCGATGGCGCGCATCGCCTTGACGTCTTTTTCGAGTTTTAAGTTGAGCACTGGGCGCACATGCAGGCAGCCTTCGGAGGCGTGCGCATACATGGTGCCGCGGGTGCCGTGCCTGGCGAAGATGGCGTTGAGCCGTTCGGTATAGTCGGCCAGGTGCGGCAGCGGCACCGCGCAATCCTCGACAAAGGAGACCGGCTTGCCCTCCTGCTTCATCGACATCATGACGTTGAGGCCGGCGGCGCGGAAATCGGCGATGCCGGCCTGAAGTGCGGGCTCGGTGATTTCGACCACGCCGCCCCATTTGCGCTGCGGCTGGTCCCAGCCGAACCCGAGATCGCCCATCAGTTCGCCGAGCTGCTTCAGGCGTTGCAGGTTTTCGGCCTGGTCTTCCTCGGCGAATTCCACGATCAGCACCGCATCTGGATCGCCGCGCACGGCGGTGCGGATGATCGGCTGGAACATCGCGATGTCGCGGCCGAGTGCGATCATGGTGCGGTCGACCAGCTCGACTGCAATGGGGCGCAGCTTGACCAGATGCTGCGCCGCATCCATCGCCTCGTAGAAGCTGCCGAAGTGGCAGACGCCCAGCACCTTGTTGCGGATGACAGGCCACAGCTTGAGTTCGACCTGCGTGGTGAAGGCCAGTGTGCCTTCGGAGCCCACCAGCAGATGCGCCATGTTGTTGGGCGCATTGCGCGGCACCAGCGCATCGAGGTTGTAGCCGCCGACGCGGCGCTGCACTTTCGGAAACCGCTCGGAGATCTCGCCTGCCTCCCGCTCGCCGAGATCGAGCATATCGCGGAACAGCGCAAGGCCAGTGTCGGGCGAATTGACCTGCGCGAGATCGCGCGGCACCTCGCCGAAATGCAGCAGCGTGCCGTCGGCCAGCGCCGCATCCATCGACAGCGTGTTGTCGCGCATGGTGCCGTAGCGCAGCGAGCGTCCTCCGCAGGAATTATTGCCGGCCATGCCACCGATGGTGGCGCGGGAGGCGGTGGAAACGTCGACCGGAAACCACAGCCCGTGCTTTCTGAGCTGGCGGTTGAGATCATCCAGCACGATGCCGGGTTCGACCACGCAGGTCCGGTTGGCGACATCGAGCGAAAGGACGTGGTTCAGATGCTTCGAAAAGTCGACGACGATGCCCTCATTGACAGTCTGGCCGCACTGCGAGGTGCCGCCGCCGCGGGGGGTGACGATCCGGCCCTCATCCCTGACGATGGCGAGCGTACGAAGTGCCTCGTCCATGGTCCGGGGAACCACCACGCCGAGCGGCACGATCTGGTAGAAAGAGGCGTCGGTCGCATAGCGGCCGCGGTTGAAGGCATCGAAGAAAACGTCGCCCTTGATCTCGCAGGCCAACCTGTTTTCGAGCGTCACTGAGCCTTTGTTGGACATTCCACCCCCGCTGCTACCGGCAAACATCGCTCGCTCGTACTTGGGTGGAAAAATAAATGCAACGATTTCGTATTATGTCTAGTTTTGAATTCAAAAACGACCAAGGCGTGGGCGGCGCCTCGCCTGACCTAGGCGTCGACGCCGTCTTTCAGATGTTCGACCGCGGCCGTCCGCTTGTTGCGCAAATGTATAAACAGGATGTCGCTGAGTTCGCTGCCGGCGCGGCGACGCAGCGCGTCCAGGATGGTCTCGTGTTCGCGCATGGCTTCCCCCCATCGCTCGCGCTTGCGGGCAAAATTGGCGGAGTAGCGGACTCGCCGAATGCGGCCGGCGAAGTTGGCGTAAGTGTTTCGCAGCGTTGTGTTGCGCGAGGCTTCGACGATCTTGTGGTGGATCAACTGATTGACGCGGAAATAGCCGTGCATGTCGCGGTTCAGGTAGAAGCCGTACATCTCGTAATGCAGCCGCTCGATCTCGGCGATTTCGGCGTCGGTGATGTTTTCGCAGGCGAGGCGGCCGGCCAGGCTTTCGAGCCCGCCCATGACGTCGAACAGTTCGGCAAGATCGCGCTCGCTCAATTGCCGAATGCGCGCGCCACGGTTGGGTAGCAGTTCCACCAGCCCTTCAGAAGCCAGTACCTTCAGGGCCTCGCGCAGCGGCGTGCGCGAGATGCCCAGCATCTCGCAAAGCTGACGCTCGGGAACGCGGCCACCGTCCGGGATGTTGCCTTCGACGATATGGTCCCGCAGCCGCGTTAAGGTCTCGCCATGCAGGGACTGGTCTTCACGGCTGGCATCCGCCGCGGTTGCAAGGGCCGTCGAACCGGCATCATGGGGAATCAAGGGCTTCATAAGCGGAACATAGGCTTTGAATTGGGAGCCGTCGATGCATGTTTGTGAACAATTTTTAGGTTGATATACCAAAAAATGAATGCAATATTTCGGCAGCTTTGGTCCGAAACGAGGAATCCATGCCCCAAGGACGCCATTTCCTGCAAATTCCCGGGCCAAGCCCGGTGCCCGATCGTGTGCTCCGCGCCATGGACATGCCGGTCATTGACCATCGGAGTTCCGAATTTGCCGAGCTGGGCAAGACGGTGTTCGACGGCTGCCAAAAAATCTTCAAGACCAACGGACCGGTCATTATTTTTCCCTCCTCAGGCACCGGCGCCTGGGAGGCGGCGATCGTCAATACGCTGTCGCCGGGCGACAAGGTGTTGATGGTCGAGACCGGCCATTTCGCCACGCTATGGCGGCAGATGGCGGCGCGCTGGGGCATCGAGGTCGACTTCATCCCGGGCGATTGGCGCCACGGCGCCGACCCCGCTGATATCGAAGCCAGGCTGGTGCAAGACGAAAAGCGCGCCATCAAGGCAGTCATGGTGGTGCACAATGAGACCTCCACCGGCGTCACCAGCCGGGTCGGCGAGATCCGCGCCGCGATGGACCGGGCCGGGCATCAGGCGCTGCTTCTGGTGGACACCATCTCCTCGCTCGGCTCGGTCGACTACCGGCACGACGAGTGGAAGGTCGATGTCACCGTCAGCTGTTCACAGAAGGGATTCATGCTGCCTCCGGGGCTCGGCTTTAATGCCGTCTCCGAGAAGGCGCGCGCCGCCGCGAAGATCAACAAGATGCCGCGGTCCTACTGGGACTGGGACGAGATGCTGAAGCCGAACGCGGCCGGCTTCTTTCCCTACACCCCCGCCACCAACCTGCTGTACGGCCTGCGCGAAGCCATCGCGATGCTGCTCGAGGAAGGGCTGGATGCGGTGTTCGCGCGGCACAAGCGTCTTGCCGCCGCCACGCGCGCGGCGATCACGCATTGGGGCCTTGAAGTGCTGTGTCTTGAGCCCGCCGAGTATTCACCGGTGCTGACGGCTGTGCTGATGCCGCCGGGGCACGATGCCGACAAGTTCCGCAAGACCGTGCTCGACACCTACAACATGTCGCTCGGCTCCGGTCTGAGCAAGCTCGCCGGCAAGGTGTTTCGCATTGGTCACCTCGGCGAGTGCAACGAACTGACGTTGATTGGGGCCCTGTCCGGCGTCGAGATGGGTCTCTCCGCTGCGGGCGTGCCGCATCGGGCCGGCGGCGTCGAAGCTGCGATGAAATCGCTGGAAGAGCGGCCGCAGTCAAATTCTCCGGCGCACCTGAAGGTGGTCAAACCTGACCGGGTCGCAGACCATCGGGACGGCTAACGCCATCGGTTCGGCGCAGCCATTGAACCAATACAATAAAAAGCGAAACGGGAGGGAAATATGCGGCTTCGGTTCAAGGCCACGCATGTCGTGCTGGCGATGTTGTGCGTCATGTACTTCATCACCTATGTCGACCGGGTCAACATCGGCACGGCGGCCAGTGAAATCCAGAAAGAACTCGGTCTGAGCAACACGCAGCTCGGGTTGGTATTCTCGGCCTTCGCCTATCCCTATTTGCTGTTCCAGGTAATCGGCGGCTGGGTCGGAGACCGCTTTGGGCCGCGCAAGACCCTGTTCTGGTGCGGGCTGATCTGGGCGCTCGCCACCATCGCGACCGGCTTCGTGACCAGCCTGTTGACGCTGTTCATTGCGCGCGTCGCGCTTGGTTTCGGCGAAGGAGCGACCTTTCCGACGGCGACGCGCGCCATGCAGTACTGGACGCCCGCCAACCGGCGTGGCTTCGCCCAAGGCCTCACCCACGCATTCGCGCGGCTGGGAAACGCCGCGACGCCGCCGTTGATTGCAACGCTGATGGTTTGGCTGACCTGGCGTGGCTCGTTCGTCGCGCTGGGTCTGGTCAGCCTGGTGTGGGGCGTAGTGTGGGCGCTGTATTTCCGCAATGAACCGAAGGATCACCCCGGAATCACCGAGGCCGAACTGGCGTCGCTGCCGCCGCGCCCCCTAGACAAGCGACCGCAGGTGCCGTGGGGACCGTTGTTGCGCCGGATGTGGCCCGTCACGCTCACCTACTTCTGTTACGGCTGGACGCTCTGGCTATATCTCAATTGGCTGCCGCTGTTCTTCAAGAACAACTACAGCATGGATATCAAGAATTCGGCGCTGTTTGCTTCCGGGGTGTTCTTCGCGGGCGTGCTCGGCGACAGCCTCGGCGGCATTCTGTCCGATCGCATTCTCAAGCGAACGGGCAACGTCCGCTTGGCGCGGCTGAGTGTCACCGTCGCGGGTTTCGCCGGAGCTCTTTTGTCGCTGCTTCCGATCCTGTTCATCCACGACATCACGGTGGTCGCCCTGTGTCTGTCAGGCGGCTTCTTCTTTGCCGAGATCACCATCGGGCCGATGTGGTCGGTGCCGATGGACATAGCGCCGAAATATTCGGGGACGGCCGCCGGCCTAATGAATACCGGGTCGGCGCTGGCGGCTATCGTTTCGCCTTTGGTCGCCGGTTACGTGATCGATGCGACGGGCAACTGGTACTTGCCGTTCCTGATGTCGATGGGATTGCTCCTGCTTGGCGGCTTTTCGGCGTTTCTGATGCATCCTGAAAAGCCCTTTGAAGAACTAGCGGAAGTGAATCCGGTCAAGCGAGGTGTACTCGCTCAAGAGCTAAAATGACTTCCTTACCGCGGCCGAGGCGGCCGCGGTCCTATTGGATCATTTCCAAATTCTGAGAGTGCCTACCCGTCGAGTGCTGCCGATATCCAATCAACACCGGAGCCAACTATGCCCAACTACAAGATTCTCATTCTCGGTGCGTCGTATGGTTCGCTTCTTGCCTCCAAAATGATGTTCGGCGGCCACAGCGTGAAACTTGTTTGTTTGCCGGCTGAGGCTGACCTCATCAATTCCGAGGGCTTTCGCGTGCGGATGCCGATCCGGGGCCGCAAGGAGCAGATCGAGATCGATTCCCGCAAGTTGCCGGGCAAGGTGTCTGCTTCCGGGCCGGCCGATATAAATCCCAAAGACTATGACCTGATCGGGCTGGCGATGCAGGAGCCGCAATACGGCTCGCCCGGTGTTCGCGAATTGCTCGATGCCGTGGCGAAGTCGCGCGTGCCATGCATGTCGATTATGAACATGCCGCCGCTGCCTTATATGAAGCGTATCCGCAATGTGAACAGCGAATTGCTCGGCCCAGCATACACCATGCCGGCGGTATGGGACAGCTTCGATCCCGGCACGTTGACATTGTGCAGCCCGGATCCGCAGGCGGTCCGGCCTCCGGAGGAGAAGGTCAATATATTACAAGTAACTTTGCCGACCAACTTCAAGGTTGCACGCTTTGACAGCGAGAAGAGCAACGAGATCCTTCGCAACATCGAGAAGGATATCGATGCCGTTCGCTTCGATGCCCCGGAAGGCAAGATCGAACTGCCGGTAAAGTTGCGTGTTCACGACTCGCTTTTCGTGCCACTGGCCAAATGGGCGATGCTTCTGGCCGGCAATTACAGGTGTATCACCCAGGACGGCATGCGAACCGCACAGGAAGCGGTGCATACCAACCTCAAGGAAGCTCATTCGATATACGAATTCGTCCTGGACGTGTGCGTCAAGCTTGGTGCCTCGCGCGATGAACTTGTACCATTCGAGAAATATGCTGCGGCTGCGGAAAGCCTGTCGCGTCCAGCTTCGGCTGCGCGCGCGCTCAACAATGGCGCGATCAATATCGAACGCGCCGACAAGCTGGTGCAACTCGTCGCCCAACAACAAGGCATGAGCCATCCTCTGCTCGACGCCATTGTTATCCTGGTGGATGAAAGGATCGCTGCAAACCGCAGGAAGGCTGTGGCGGCCTGACAGATCAATGGTCGACCCGACCAGGTTTCGCTGGATGAGGGGCACCTCGCCGAGAGGGGAGCCATCATCCCAAGGACCAAAATCCCGATCGCGTCATCTCTGTGCTGCATCGGCTCGGGACCCCATATCGCGCTCATAAAAAGCTGTAGCGAGAGCTGGGCTTGGGCCTCTTGACGGCACCCGCCGGGCAGGGGACAAGCTCGGCAAATAGTGATATTCGGGTGCTTGCGAAGCCAAGACAAGACCGGGAAGGACGCCCATGACTGTGCATACTGGAAGGCATTTTCTGCAGATTCCGGGACCGACCAACGTGCCGGACCGGGTGCTGCGCGCCATGGACATGCCGACCATGGACCACCGGGGTCCCGAGTTCGCCGAGATCGGTCACGCGGTTCTGGGCGCCATGCAGCGGGTGTTCCGCACTAAGCAGCCGGTCATCATCTATCCGTCGTCCGGCACCGGCGCCTGGGAGGCCGCGATCGTCAATACGCTGCAGCCCGGCGACAAGGTGCTGATGGCCGAGACCGGGCAGTTCGCCGTGCTGTGGCGCGGCATCGCCGACAAGTTCAAGCTCGACGTCGATTTCCTGCCGGGCGACTGGCGCCATGGCGCCGATCTCGAGCAGCTCGAAGCGCACCTCGCGGCCGACCGCCAGCACAAGATCAAGGCGGTCATGATTGTTCATAACGAGACCTCGACCGGCTGCGTCACCCATCCGCTCGATGTCCGCAAGATCATGGATCGCGTCAAGCACCCGGCGCTGCTGATGGTCGATACCATTTCCGGTCTCGGCTCGCTGGAATATGAGCACGATGCCTGGGGTATCGACGTCTCGGTGGCCGGCTCGCAGAAGGGCCTGATGCTGCCGCCGGGTCTCGGCTTCAACGCGGTCTCGGAAAAGGCAATCGCGGTGGCGAAGGCCAATCCTGCGATGCGCTCCTATTGGGACTGGCAGGAAGTCATCGCGATCAACACGGCCGGCACCTGGCCCTACACGCCTGCGACCAACCTGCTGTTCGGGTTGCGCGAAGCGGTCAAGATGCTCGAGGAAGAGGGGCTGGAGAACGTCTTCGCCCGCCACAAGCGCCACAGCGCCGCGACCCGCGCTGCCGCCAAGGTCTGGGGGCTGGAGACCCAGTGTCAGGAACAGGGCGCGCATTCGCCCGCACTGACCGGCGTGGTGATGCCTGACGGACATGACGCCGACGTTTTCCGTAAAGTGGTGCTGGAAAACTTCGACATGTCGCTCGGCACTGGCCTGAACAAGATCAAGGGCAAGGTGTTCCGGATCGGCCATATCGGTCACTTCAACGATCTGATGCTGATGGGAACGTTGTCGGGCGTCGAGATGGGTCTCGATCTCGCCAAGGTGCCGCATCGCGGCGGTGGCGTGCTGGCGGCGATGGAAGTCCTGAAAGGTCGCGACATCGTGTCGATGCCGAAATCCGCTGTCGCCTGAGTAGGTTCTCGACCCAACAACCAAGAACAGAAAGAGCCGCGATGAACGCCCCGGTAGCTGCGACCGAAGACCTGATCTATTCCGTCGAGGACGGCATTGCCCGGCTGACGTTCAACCGTCCGCAGGCGCGCAACGCGCTGACATTTGCGATGTACGAGCAGATGGCTTCGATCTGCGAGTCCGTCAACAAGGACCGCTCGATCAAGGTGATGATCCTGACGGGCACGGGTGACAAGGCGTTCGCGTCTGGCACGGATATCTCGCAGTTCCGGGCGTTCAAGACCGCGGAGGACGCGCTCGAATATGAGGAGCGGATCGATCGCGTGCTCGGGACACTCGAAAAGGTCCGGGTGCCGACGATTGCGGCCATCGCCGGTGCCTGCACCGGCGGCGGTGCGGGGATTGCCGCCTGTTGCGATATCCGGATCGGCACCGCGGCGACGCGCATCGGCTTTCCGATCGCGCGCACGCTCGGCAATTGCCTGTCGATGTCCAACATCAGCCGGGTGGTCGCGCTGGTCGGGCCGGCACGGACGAAGGATTTGATTTTTACCGCGCGGCTGATCGAGGCGCCCGAGGCACTGTCGCTCGGTCTGCTCAACGAAGTGGTGCCTGACGTTCCGACGCTGCAACGCCGCGTCGATGAAACCGCCAAACTGGTTGCCGGCCATGCGCCGATCACGATGGAAACCGCCAAGGAAGCGGTGCTCCGTCTCCGACGCACGCTGTCGCGCGAGGAAGGCCGGGATTTGATTCTGCGCGCCTATATGAGCGAGGATTTCCGCGAGGGAATGGATGCATTCCTCAACAAGCGCACGCCGAACTGGAAGGGCCAGTAGGTTCGGCTGCCATCCGGCGCGTGCGCCGCGAGGTTTTTTTCGGCGATCACGGTCGCGTCGGTCCAGGCCGGCGTCGTGCTCAATCCCATGATCTCCTGATCGTGTGAGCCGATCGCGGATGTAGCGTTCGATCAGTCGCGGGCTCCAGGCGAGCCCGCGAATTTTTTTTGAACTGCGCCTTGTTGTCTCATGCGAAAGTCATAGCCGCATGGGCTGCGGTCCGGCTTGAACTCAACGCCATTCCCCCGCACAATGGAGTGACAAGTCGCTCCATTTTTATCAATCAGAACAATAACATAGGGAAGAAGCGCGTGGGACATATTCTGAGAGCCGCAGCCGCCTTGACGGCCATGATCGCCAGCGCGCCGGCTTTTGCCGCCTGGGAGCCGACCAAGCCGGTCGAAATCGTGGTCGCGGCAGGCGCTGGCGGCGCTTCCGACCAGATGGCGCGCATGATGCAGGCGGCGATCCAGAAGAACAATCTGATGAAGCAGCCGATAGTGGTGTCGCTGAAGGGCGGTGCGTCCGGCGCCGAGGCGCTGATGTACATGAAATCCAGCGATGGCGACGCCAACAAGGTGCTGATCGCGTACTCGCTGATCTACATGCTGCCGCTGTCGGCGAAAATTCCCTTCAACTGGCGCGAGCTGACGCCGGTGTCCGTGATTGCGCTCGATCAGTTCGTGTTGTGGGACAACGCCGAAGGTCCGAAGACCGTGAAGGATTTCATCGCGGCCGCGAAGGCCGCGAGCTCCCCGTTCAAGATGGGCGGCACCGGCTCCAAGCGCGAGGATCACGTGCTGACCGTCTTCATGGAGCAGAAGACCGGCGCGAAATTCTCCTACCTGCCGTATAAGTCCGGCGGCGAGGCGGCGACGCAACTGGTCGGCAACCACACCGAATCCAACGTCAACAACCCCTCTGAAAACCTTGAGGTCTGGCGCGCCGGCCAGGTCCGCGCGCTCTGCGTGTTCGACAAGGAGCGCATCGCCTACAAGACCAAGGTCACCGAGACGCAATCGTGGAACGACATTCCGACCTGCAAGGAGGAAGGGCTCGACGTGCAGTACCTGATGCTGCGTGCGATGTTCCTGCCCGGCAAGGTGACGGCGGAACAGCAGGCGTTCTATGTCGATCTGTTCCAGAAGGTGACGCAGACGGCCGAGTACAAGGACTACATGGAGAAGCAGGCGCTGAAACCGATCTTTCTGACCGGCAAGGATATGGTGCAGTTCCTCGAGGACGACGACAAACTCAATGCCTCGCTGATGAACGAAGCGGGTTTCGTCGCGAAGTAAATCCATCCCCAACGCCGGCCGATTTCCGGCCAGTCACTTGTCGGCAGGACCGTATCCCGCGATCCTGCCGAGAACGTTTTTGATCTCCTGCTTCGGAAGCAACCGCGGCGTGCCGATCTGCAGGCAGCCGTGGTACTGCCGCGCCAGCGCCTCGACTTCGACCGAGAGCCACATCGCCTTCGACAGCGACGGCCCGACCGCGATCATGCCGTGATGTTCAAGCAGGCAGGCCAGCCGCCCTTCGAGCGCCTGGACGGCGTGCTCCGACAGCTCCTGCGTGCCGAAGGTCGCATAGGGCGCGACGCGGATGCTGTCGCCGCCGGCGCAGGCGATCATGTAATGGATCGGCGGAATCTCCAGATTCATGATCGCCAGAATCGTCGAATAGGGCGGATGGGCATGGACCACGGCGTTGACCTCGGGCCGCGCCCGCAGGATATCGAGGTGAAACCGCCACTCGCTCGACGGGCGCTGGGATGGGTCGTGTGAGCCGTCGAGCCCCATGAACACGATCTGCTCGGGCTGCATCGTCTCGTAGGGCACGCTGGTTGGCGTGATCAGCAGGCCGTTGTCATGGCGCAGGCTGATATTGCCCGAAGTGCCCTGATTGATGCCGAGCGCATTCATGCCGCGGCAGGCGTCGATGATGGATTGGCGCTTGTCCTTGTCGCTTTTGGCCGGCATTTCAACGTCCCTTGTATCCTGCGGAGAATGCTTGATTATTGCGTCGCAGTATAGTCGAACATCTGCTGCGATGAGTTGATCGGGAGTACCCATGACCAGTGCCGTTACCCAAGCTGTTCTTGGCATCATCGGCGGATCAGGCATCTACGACCTGCCGGGGCTGGAGGACGTCCGCGACGAGGCCATCGCAAGCCCGTGGGGCGAACCATCCGCCGCACTCGCGCGCGGCGTGATCGGGGGCCTGCCGATCGTGTTCCTGCCGCGGCACGGCAAGGGGCACGTGCTGTCGCCCTCCGACATCAACTACCGCGCCAATATCGACGTCCTGAAGCGGGCTGGGGTTACCGATCTGGTTTCGCTCTCGGCCTGCGGCTCGTTCAGGGAGGAACTGCCGCCCGGCACCTTCGTGCTGGTCGATCAGTTTGTCGATCGCACGCACAAGCGCGAGAGCTCGTTCTTCGGCAGGGGCTGCGTCGCCCATGTCTCGATGGCCCATCCGGTGTCGCCGCGGTTGCACGTGCATCTGGTTGCGGCCGCCAGGGCCGAAGGCATCGCGGCGGTGCAGGGCGGCACCTATGTCTGCATGGAAGGTCCGCAGTTCTCCTCGCTCGCCGAGAGCCTGACCTACAAGGCGCAAGGCTATTCGGTGATCGGCATGACCAACATGCCCGAGGCCAAACTCGCCCGCGAGGCCGAGATCTGTTACGCCAGCGTGGCGATGGTCACCGATTTCGATTGCTGGCATCCCCATCATGACGCGGTCACGGTGCAGGATATCGTTCGCGTGCTGAATTCGAATGCCGAGAAGGCGAGGGCGCTGGTGGCGCGCCTGGCCCGCGATTTCCCGCGCACGCATGAGCCGTGCCCCGTCGGTTCGGACCGGGCGCTCGACACCGCGCTGATCACGGCGCCGGACGCGCGCGATCCGGTCCTGTTGAGGAAGCTCGACGCGGTGGCCGGTCGGGTGTTGCGGTCATGAAGGTCGACGGCCGGCATTTCCGCAGTATCTGGCTGGAACCGGACGGCTGGTCGGTCGGGGCGATCGACCAGCGGCGCCTGCCGCATGAATTCGTCATTGCGCGGCTTGAGACCGCTGATGCTGCCGCAGACGCCATCCGCACCATGCTGGTACGCGGGGCGCCGCTGATCGGTGCGACCGCCGCTTACGGCATGGCGCTGGCGGTGCGCGACGATTGTTCCGACGCCGGCATTGACCGTGCCTACCAGTTGCTGATCGCGGCGCGGCCGACGGCCATCAATTTGAAATGGGCGCTCGATGAAATGATGCGCGCGATCATGCCGGCGCCGCCTTCCGAGCGCGCGGGCATCGCCTATGCCCGCGCAGCGGAAATCGCCGAACAGGATGTCGCGATCAATCGCGAGATCGGCCAGCATGGTCTGGCGCTAATCGAGGCGATCGCCGCGAGCAAGCCGCCGGGCGATGCGATCAACATCCTGACCCATTGCAATGCCGGATGGCTGGCGACGGTCGATTGGGGGACCGCGACGGCGCCGATCTACCTCGCTCACGATCGTGGCCTGAAGATTCACGTCTGGGTTGACGAAACCCGGCCGCGGAATCAGGGCGCTTCGCTCACTGCCTGGGAGCTCGGGCACCACGGGGTGCCGCACACGGTGATCGCCGACAACACCGGTGGCCATCTGATGCAGCACGCCATGGTCGATCTCGCCATCGTCGGAACCGACCGGGTGACCGCCAATGGCGACGTTTGCAACAAGATTGGAACCTACCTGAAGGCGCTCGCAGCATACGACAATGGCGTCCCGTTCTATGTTGCGCTGCCATCGCCGACCCTCGACTTTAGTATCGATGACGGCATCAGGCAGATCCCGATCGAGCAGCGTGGCGCCGATGAAGTCGCCACCATGACCGGCCGTACCGCCGACGGCCGCATCGAAACCGTGCGCGTGGTGCCTGCCGGCTCGCCGGTCGCCAATTATGCCTTCGATGTCACGCCGGCCCGGCTGGTGACGGGCCTGATCACCGAGCGCGGCGTGTTGCAGCCCGATCGTGCTGCACTTGCGAGCGCTTTTCCGGATCGCGCCTGACCTCATTGACGCCTGGTATACCAGCACGCTATCCCCTCTGCCGGAGCGAACCTGCCGGGATAAGCGTGATTCATGTCCAATACCGATATCGAAATTATCGTCGATGATCCGACTGCACCGGAGGCGGATTCGCCGGCGGTGACGTCGGCCGCCGTCGTCGAAGTCGTGGTGTCGCTGTTGCTGCTCGCGCTTGCCGTGACGCTCGGATGGGACAACTGGCGCACCGGGGCGGCCTGGGATTCGACCGGTCCGCAGCCCGGCTATTTTCCGTTCTATCTTTCCGTGATTCTCGGCGGCGCCAGTCTCTACGGCCTCGCCACCGCCTTCCTGTCGCGCAAGGAAGCCGCGGAAGTTTTCGTCACCCGGGCGCAGCTTCGCCGGGTCATGGCGGTGTTCGTGCCGACCTTCCTGTTCTGTCTCGCCACTCAGTTTCTCGGGCTCTATGTCGCAAGCTTCTTCCTCATCGCCGGCTTCATGCGGATGGTCGGCAAGATCGCGCTGTGGAAGTCGCTTCTGACCGCCTTCATCTTCACCGCGGTGATGTTCGTGACCTTCGACATCGCCTTCGACGTCATCATGCCGAAGGGGCCGCTCGAAGCGGCCTTCGGCCACTAACAGATCGACGGGACCCGAATAATGGAAGCCTTCGGTCTGCTCGTGCACGGCTTTGCCGTTCTGCTGACATGGAAGACGATGCTTTTGATGATGGTCGGGCTGGTGCTCGGCATTTTCGTCGGCGTGCTGCCGGGCCTCGGCGGCCCCAATGGCGTGGCGATCCTGTTGCCGCTCACGTTCACGATGGATCCGACCTCGGCGATCGTGATGCTGTCCTGCATCTACTGGGGTGCGCTGTTCGGCGGCGCCATCACCTCGATCCTGTTCAACATTCCCGGCGAAGCCTGGTCGGTCGCGACCACCTTCGACGGCTACCCGATGGCGCAACAGGGCAGGGCGGCGGAAGCGCTGACGGCCGCCTTCACCTCCTCCTTCATCGGCTCTCTGGTCGCGGTGCTCCTGATCACGTTTCTGGCGCCGATGATCTCGTCGTTCGCGCTGAAATTCGGTCCGCCGGAATTCTTCTCGGTTTACCTGCTCACCTTCTGCTCGTTCGTCGGCCTCGGCCGCGAAGCCAAGCACAAGACCGTCATTTCGATGTCGCTCGGCCTGCTGCTCGCCGGCATCGGCATGGACACCGTGTCCGGACAGCTGCGCATGACCTTTGGTTCGTCGGAGCTGCTGCGCGGCATCAACTTCCTGGTCGCGGTGATCGGCCTGTTCGGCATCAGCGAAATCCTGCTGACGATGGAGGAGCGCCTGGCGCTGCGCGGTCACGCCGCCGGCATTTCCCTTCGCGTGGTGCTGTCGGTGTGGAAGGACCTGCCGAAATACTGGGTGACGCTGCTGCGCTCGTCCTTCATCGGCTGCTGGCTCGGCATTACGCCGGGCGGGGCCATCGCAGCCTCGTTCATGGGGTACAACCTCGCCAAGCGCTTCTCCAAGGATCCGGACAGCTTTGGCAAGGGCCGTATCGAGGGTGTGTTCGCGCCGGAAACCGCGGCCCATGCATCCGGCACCGCGGCGTTGCTGCCGATGCTGGCACTCGGCATTCCCGGCTCCGGCACCGCGGCGATTTTGCTGGGCGGCCTGATGGTGTGGGGCCTCAATCCGGGGCCGTTGCTGTTCGTCGAGCATAAGGACTTCGTCTGGGGTCTGATCGCGTCGATGTATCTCGGCAATGTCGTCGGCCTCGTGCTGGTGCTGACGACGGTGCCGATCTTTGCCTCGATCCTGCGGGTGCCGTTCGCCGCCGTCGCTCCGATGATTGTGGTGTCCTGCGCGATCGGCGCCTACGCGATCCAGAACGCGATGTTCGACATCTGGCTGATGCTCGGCTTTGGCGTCGTCGGTTACGTCTTCAAGAAGATCGGCATTCCCCTGGCGCCGTTCACGCTGGCGCTGGTGCTCGGCAACCGCGCCGAGGATGCGTTCCGGCTGTCGATGATCGGCTCCGGCGGGGACATGAAGGTGTTCTGGTCGAACGGCCTGGTCGGTTCGATCACGACGCTTGCGATCGTGCTGTTGTTCTGGCCCGTCATCGACAAGGCGTTCGGTGGCGTGACGCGAATGCTGCGGCCAGCGAAGGCGTGAGGCGCTGCGACCTTGGCAACCGCCCCCATGTGGCTCCGTGAACGAAACGTTTTGCCCGCCCTGCAATCGGTTGGCTTGGAAACGCTGAAACCGCGCGATCACACCACCTTGCGCTGGCGCAGCTCCGCGATTTCGTCCTTGCCGAAACCGAACTCGGTAAGCACTTCCTCGGTCTGCTCGCCGAATTCCGGCGGACGCGCGGCCATCGGACTCGGCGTGCGCGACAGCGTCACCGGCTGGGCGACCAGCTGGATGTGCCGGTTCTCGTCATTGGGACGTGCTGCGCGATGCCGAGATGCTTGACCTGGGCATCATCGAACATCTGATCGATCAAATAGATTGGGCCTCAGGGCAGGCCGGCGGCGTTGAGTTCCCTTGATCAGGTATGTCAAAAAACTACCGCAGGCCCCGTACCCTTTTGTCCAGGGACGAGGCGGGCAGCGCCCGACGAAAAAGCGCTACCCAGTTCTGGGTACCGCAAGTTAGTCCTCTGCAGACGCGGCACTCCGCATGAGCCAAGCCGAGTATCGCCGAAGCGAGATAACGTTGTTTCGTCCCAATTTCCGTTCGTTCCACGCAACTTGCGTTGGCATCGAAATGTCTGGCTGGTCATCAGAGCCGACCACAACTGGAAGTGATAATAAACTGTAATAGCATTTTTTTGGTTGTATTTCTGGGCGACGGCGATGATTGACGCGGGCTAACGATTAAGAGAGCAGAGCGATGTCAAAAACGATCAGCAGCAGCACGACGGGTCCGGTACTTCTAGGCACGGCCGACAATCCTCTTTCCATCACCAGCACGGGCACGGTGACCTCGACGGGCTCTGCCGATGGCATCGACGGGGGAGCCGGCACCACCTGGACGATTTCGAATGCGGGCGTGGTCTCCGCTTCCAGCGGCAATGGCGTGTCGCTGGCCAGCAGCGGCATCGTCGGCAACACCGGCTCGATTTCGGGCAATGATGCCCTCGTGCTCCGCGCGGGCGGCAGCGTGACGAACGACGTCGGTGGGTCCATCTCGGGCCTCGGCGCCCTCGGGGCTGGATTGGGTTTCGGCGCGGGCGTCTACATCACGGGCGCTGCGGGCACGGTGACGAACCACAGCACGATCTCCGGCGTGGCCTATGGCGTCGGCTTCGGAGCCGGGGGCCTCGTAACCAACACCAGTTCGATTACGGGTGGCGAGGATGGCGCCATCGTCCAAGGCGCCATCGGGACGATCGCGAACTTCGGCAATATCACCGCGACGGTCGACGACGGCGTCGCTCTCTTCAAAGGCGGTAGCGTGACGAACGCCTCAGGCGCTTCCATTTCAGGCGCTGGTGGGGCCGGCATTTTCATCACCGGCGGCGCCGGCACGGTCACGAATGCGGGCAGCATCGCAGGACTTACCCATCATGGGGTGCTGATTGCTGGCGGCGGCAGTCTTTCGAACGCTGCGTCCGGGTCCATTTCGGCCCTGGGTGTCGGCGTCTTTTTCGAGACCAATCCAGGCACGGTTACGAACGCCGGCTTTATTACCGGGACAGGAACGCAAGGAACCGGCGTCTATCTGGAGAATGGCGGCAGTGCTACGAACACCTCAACCGGGACCATCATAGGCCACAAGTTCGGCGCCTTTCTGGAGGGCGGCAACAACACGCTTGCGAACTACGGTAGCATTTCGGGGGCGACCTATGACGGGGCCGTCCTCGGGCTTGGCGGTACAGTCACCAACGCTGCGGGCGCTTCCATTTCGGGTCTCAATGGCGGCGTCTATGTCAAGTACCGGGCGGCCGGCACGGTCACCAACAGCGGCAGCATCAGCGCCAGCGGGACAGGCAGCGCCGGCATCGATCTGGCCGATGGCGGCATCGTCACGAACAATTCGACCGGGTCGGTGTCGGGCAATAACTTCGGCGTCTTCATCACCGGAGCCGCCGGCACCGTCACCAACACTGGCAGCATTGCGAGCGTGAAATACGGCGGCGTTGACCTCGTGAAAGGCGGCAGCGTCACCAACAGCGCAGGCGCCTCGATCAAGGGCGGCAGCGTCGGTGTCTATGTCGGCTTGGGAGCGTCAGGGACGGTCACCAACAGCGGCAGCATTAGTGCGGCCAATGCCAGTGGCGCGGGTGTCGATCTCGGGGGCGGGGGCAGCATCACGAATAATTTGGGCGGGTCGATTTCGGGCGGCGGGTTCGGCGTCTTCACCAACGGTGCTCTCGGGACGCTGAACAACAGCGGCAGCATCTCCGGCGCTCACGGTGTCGGCCTTCTGGCTGGCGGCAGCATCACGAACGCCGCCTCCGGCTCGATCGCGGGCCAGGCCGCCGGCATCTTTGGGACGGGAGGTGCCACAACGCTCAGCAATGCCGGAAGCATCAGCGCGACGGCCGGCGCTGGCGCCGATATCGAGGGCGGCGGCAGCATCACGAACCTTGCGGGCGCTACCATCTCGGGCAGCGCCTTCGGCATCTTCCTCACTGGCGGTTCCGGCACGGTCACGAACGCCGGCACGATTTCCGGCGCGACCTATGCCATCGACTTCGCGGGCAGCGCCACCAATCGGCTCATCGTCGACCCCGGCGCCGTGTTCGTCGGCGGGGTGACCGGCGGCAGCGGCACGAGCACGCTGGAGCTCGCCAGCGGCACCGGTTCGATCGGCGGAGTGGGCACCGGCTCGTTCAATCACTTCCAGGTACTTGCTGTCGATGCCGGCGCGACCTGGACGCTCAGCGGTGCGAATATTGCTCCAACTGTCCTCGACAACGGCACGATCAGCATCGCCGGCTTACTCGACGTGTCGACGGGTATTGATGCAAGCAGTACCGGTCTTTTCAAACTCGGCAGCGGCGCCACGCTTGAAGTTGCCGCGGCCACCGGCGCGATTTCGCAAATCAATTTCCTGGACGGCACCAGCGAACTGATCATCGACAATGCTGCATTGTTCGGCACCAATGTCGGCACCGCATCCTATGCGGGACCGCAGCTGCAACACTTCGCACCTGGGGACAAGATCGATCTTAAGAACTTTTCCTCGGCAGGCGTGACGCTCAACTTCAACGCGTCGACGGGCGTGCTGCAGGTGTCGAACAGCGCCAACCAGGTGGCGAGCCTGGACTTCCAGACCTCCAGCCTCGGCGGCCCGGTCTTCGCAGCCAGCAGCGACGGAGCGACTGGCATCTTCATAACCGAACCTGTCCCCACGGTGATCGAGGCATTTGGCTCGACCAGCCTGGTTCAGGTTGCAGATAACTACTTTCTGGATCCCGTCGGCGGCGGCGCCGGGCCAGAGCTGAAACTTGCCGGCGCGGCAGTGGCGGCCAGCCAGATTACCAGCTGGACCATACGCGGCGCAGAGGCCGTTGCCGGAGGCTACGATGTGGCGTGGAAAAACAATGCCACGGGCCTCTACAATATCTGGAGCGTTGACAGCAGCGGCAATTACACCACCACTCTCCTTGCCGGCGCAGCCCCGACCAGCTTGGCGCTGGAATCACTCGAGACTACCTTCCATCAGGACCTTAACGGCGACGGCACGATTGGACCCGCCACTACGGTGATCGAGGCATTTGGCTCGACCAGCCTGGTTCAGGTTGCAGATAACTACTTTCTTGATCCCGTCGGCGGCGGCACCGGGCCTGAGCTGAAACTTGCCGGCGCAGCAGTGGCGGCCAGCCAGATTACCAGCTGGACCATACTCGGCGCAGAGGCCGTTGCCGGAGGCTACGATGTGGCGTGGAAAAACAATGCCACGGGCCTCTACAATATCTGGAGCGTTGACAGCAGCGGCAATTACACCACCACTCTCCTTGCCGGCGCAGCCCCGACCAGCTTGGCGCTGGAATCACTGGAGACTACCTTCCATCAGGACCTTAACGGCGACGGCACGATTGGACCGGCCACTAGTGTGATCGAGGCATTTGGCTCGACCAGCCTGGTTCAGGTTGTAGATAACTACTTTCTTGATCCCGTCGGCGGCGGCACCGGGCCTGAGCTGAAACTTGCCGGCGCAGCAGTGGCGGCCAGCCAGATTACCAGCTGGACCATACGCGGCGCAGAGGCCGTTGCTGGAGGCTACGATGTGGCGTGGAAAAACAATGCCACGGGCCTCTACAATATCTGGAGCGTTGACAGCAGCGGCAATTACACCACCACTCTCCTTGCCGGCGCAGCTCCGACCAGCTCGGCGCTGGAATCACTGGAAACCACCTTCCATCAGGACCTTAACGGCGACGGCACGATTGGACCGGCCCCCACGGTGATCGAGTCATTCGGCTCGACCAGCCTGGTTCAGGTTGTAGATAACTACTTTCTTGATCCCGTCGGCGGCGGCACCGGGCCAGAGCTGAAACTTGCCGGCGCAGCAGTGGCGGCCAGCCAGATTACCAGCTGGACCATACTCGGGGCAGAGGCCGTTGCCGGAGGCTATGATGTGGCGTGGAAAAACAATGCCACGGGCCTCTACAATATCTGGAGCGTTGACAGCAGCGGCAATTACACCACCACTCTCCTTGCCGGCGCAGCCCCGACCAGCTTGGCGCTGGAATCACTGGAGACTACCTTCCACCAGGAGCTAACTGGCGGGCCAACGCTTACGATCAGCAATTTGGCGCCGACCGTTTCCGCTGGAGGTTCAATCCCGCTTGGTGTCCAGGTCACGCCGGCCGATGCGGATGACACGGTGTCCGTGACGATCAGCGGGCTGACCAGTTACGAGACGATCACCGATAATCTCGATCAGACGATCTTCAGCGGTGGCTCGGTCACTCTGAGCGCCGCCGAGGTCAACAGCGGGCTGACATTGCATTCGTCATATGGTGGTACGGGCCATCCGGTCAACAATCTGATCGTCACGGCGAGCAACACGACATCGGGCGAAGCGGCAAGCCCGGCAACGCAAACGATCGTCATCACCGACCCGCCGGTGATCGCGTCAAGCCCGCAATCGAGTTTGCCGACCCCTCGGACCGCGACGGCGGACTTCAGCTCACACGTTGGCGCGTCGCCAGCCGGTTTGGCGCCCTCGGCATACACGGCGCTCGCAGGGCTGCTCGATCAGTATATGGCAGCAGGATCCCAGCATAGTCCGCCTGGCGTGACCTCCTGGACGTCTTCGCCGCAAGCGTGGCTCGGCGGCGATAAGGAGTTCCTGACCAAACCGCATGGCTAGCATCTGACGACCGAACGATTTGTGAATAGACGATGCGGCAGGTTTGAACCCCGAGTATCCGTGTGGTCAGGCAGTAAGCTCTAACGAAAATCCCGCGTTTCGAAATCTTGGGATTTGCTTGGGGTGATCGTTGGCTTCCCATTCGATACGCCGGGGCGAAACCCATAGTACGCGCGATGTCGCGACAGGGTCGATCGCCCGTCGTTTCCACCAGGATACTTCGTCGCCGTGGCTATGGACGTCGCGGTGAAGAAACTCTGCAAAGTGGTGCAGTGAACTCGTCGCTCACTTTCAATCCTATAGCTCGCGGTTGAGTAAAGCGCGGGTGGTGAGCGTCAGCGGGGCTTCTTCCGCAGATCAGGGACGGCTGCGATGCCACGATTTTGAGGTGGGCTTGTCGCGTAGTCGTCGCGGTTCGCCGAAGGTAAGCTTGCTCTTTTCGATCTCGGCGGGAGGTGTATCGGCTTGCAGATGTGTCGACACTGATGGGGTGTGATCGACCGCTGATTGAGATGAGGCCGGAGGGACCGTCGAATGATGCTGCAGCCAAAGCTCAACTCATCCAGGAGATCCAAACCCTGCCAGAGGACGGCCTACAGCATCGCGCCATCAATCCTGAAGGCGAAGAACCGCCATTCGTGGCTGTGGAATCATGACGGGGAGCGCAGCGCAGCAACGAAGGTAGTCCGGCAAGGTGGCGATTGAAGAAACGGAGGGTGTATAAGCTCGGCCATCATGAGGCCTATCCTTGGGTTGATTCTATTGGGAGCGTGTTTGCCGCTGATGTCGTGCGCGGCCGGCAGTCGAACGATTGGCGAGACAGCCGCCGATATATTGCCGACATGGTCAGGTAGCGAACCTTAGGGATTGCCTCCCAGAAGAGGTACGGCCGAATATGATGCCTGGATGGCTAAGCGGGCCCAGTGACCTTGCCCCCAGGTTTTATCCAATCCCGAGTTCGCTCGTGGCGTTTGGGTTGCCCGGTTGGGCGGTGGTAGCGACGGGAGCTAGCGCGGAGCCATCGGCATAGCGCAGCGCCAGATCCCGGCGCGGATTGCAGGTGAAGGCGTACTCGGAGGGTGTCTTCCATCCGAGCTGAGAATGGGGGCGTGAGCCGTTGTAGTCGGCGCGCCAGCATCCAAGGGCAACGCGAGCCTGCGCCAGCGAGGAGAACAGCGTTTCGTTTAACAATTCATCCCGTAGCCGGCCGGCTCTCGATGAAGACGTTCTGCATGGGTTTGCCCCGGCGCGATGTAATGCCATTCGACGCGGGCTTGGTCCGCCCATGTCAGGATGGCGTTACTGGTAAGCTCGCTGCCATTGTCGCTGACGATCATCTTCGGCTTGCCGCGCTCGATCATCAGCCGATCCAGTTCCCGCGCCACGCGGACCCCGGAGAGCGAGGTGTCGGCCACCAGCGCCAGGCTTTCTCGGGTGCAGTCATCGACGATGGTCAGGATGCGGAAGCGGCGGCAGTCGGTGAGTTGCTCCGACACGAAGTCGAGCGACCAGCGTTCGTTGGGCGCCATCGGAACCAGCATCGGCGCCCTGGTTCCGATGGCCCGCTTGCGGCCGCCACGGCGGCGCACCGCCAGCTTCTCCTCCCGATAGAGCCGGAACAGCCTCTTGTGGTTGATCACGTAGCCCTCCCGCCTGAGCAGAACATGCAGGCGTCGGTAGCCGAAACGGCGGCGTTCCTGGGCGATCGCCTTCATGCGTTGACGATGCCGGCATCATCCGCCCGGGTCGTCTGATATCTCATGGTCATGCGGCAGCAGCCGATGGCTTTACACGCCCGCCGTTCGCTCATCCCGTGGGCTTCCACCAGATGAGCGACAGCTTTCCACTTCCCCGCGGGCGTCACCATTCTTTCCCAGGAGATCCTTCAGCGCCAGCATTATCCAGCATGGCTTCAGCCAGCAGCCGCTTCAGCTTCGTGTTCTCGTCCTCCAGCGACCGCAGCCGCTTGGCCTCAGAGACGTCCATCCCTCCGAATTTGGCCTTCCATTTGTAGATGCTGGCGTCGCTGACACCATGCTTGTGGCAGAGATCGGTGACTGAGACCCCGGCCTCGTGCTCCTTCAAGATCCCGATGATCTGCTCTTCCGTAAATCGATTGCGCTTCATGCTCTGGTCCTCGTCTTGGGCCAGAGCGAACTTCAAACTGGATTAAGCCCGAGGGGCAAGGTCAGAAAAGCCGAATGAACCGCAAGAATCAGATTGTTCACTTGCAAGAATTGTCAGCGGCTCCCCCTGCTGAAATAAATAAAATTGAGCAGAACGAGCTGAAAGTATGGAAGGCTGATGAGCAGGACAGATATAATGCCGAGACTCCGCTTCAGCGTCGTGATGGTGTCTGCGCAGAAGCCGAACTCGGCCGCCGTCACGCCGGTATATGGTTGGAAACTGCCGTGCGAGGTGTTAAATTCACCCGTTCGCCAGAGGAGCTCCGATGACAAGCCAGAGTCCAGCCTTACAAGATCTTACTATTCGCTCGACCGAAATTCTTGATTCCACGGGAAAGCCCGTTCGTGGCCTGGAAGCTGGCGAAACTTATTTGATCGCCATTACAGTTACGGCCGTAAGAGCCGTCAAGAATATCAGTATAGGATACAATATCAAACTCGCCAACGGAATAGCTGTTTATGGGACGTCCTCCGCCATCCAAGGGCATTTGCTGGATTTCGAAGGCGGAGAAACCAAGGTTTCCCGCTTTACATTCAAACCTGATCTTGGGCTTGGAACTTATTATCTCTCATCCGGTGTTGCTGAGACGCTCACGCCAGAGGATGAGATTCACAACTATGTCATGCTTGATTTTGTCCACGATGCCTTACCTTTTGTAGTTGCCTCAGACAAGAACACTGGCTTGGCTAACTTGAAGAGTGAAATAATTTCCTTTGAAAAGATCGGCGTGCAGTAATGGGCATCAACTTGGAATTTGTCGCGACTCTTGCCGAGATGAGGTCTCAGCTCCCGGGCAAAGCCACCGTGATAGAACTGGGCGCGCAGGACGTTTCTGCTGACCCTTTCGCTGTGGCAAAATTACTCGCGGGTTTTGGATTCGAGAATAGCGGCCCTATTAACACGGCCGCTGAACTTTATCGCCGTTCGGGATTCTCAGGCTACGATGCCATCGACATTAACGGCGGTTCCGAAAACGTTCACACTTTTGACCTAAACCATGATCTCACCTCTACCTACGGTTTTACGAGGACGTTTGATCTGGTGACAAATTTGGGAACCTTAGAGCATTGTTTTGATCAAGCATCTGGTTTCCGAAACATGCATCGCCTCACGAAGACCGGCGGAATAATGATCCATTGCCTGCCTTCGCAAGGGTTGGTGAACCATGCGTTTTACAACTACCATCCTCGCTTGATCGCCGAACTGGCGAAAGCCAACGGATACGAGATTAGCTATGTCTTCCTCACCGCAGACTTCACCCCGAAGCGCGTTCCGTATACGATTGAGAACTTCCAATTGCACGATGGTCGAGACGTTTTGTTCTACGCCGTCATGAGAAAAGCCAATGAGGCAGATTTCAAAAATCCCTCTGATAGTATGTTCACCGACCAGGAAAATGTCATGGCCGGCGAATATCGCCCTTATGTCAAAGCGCCCTGGTCAAACATTCGGACTGACGGCAACTGATTCGAAACGATCAAGATTCTCAGAGAAAAAATGCAAATTGCGGCCGCGGCCTTCGTTAGATCGCCTTCGATCACGCTCCGCACCATCGCCTCTCGACCTTTCGGCGTCTGAGGTGCATTCTTGTGGCTGTTCATCTGGTCTCTCCGTGGAACACTGAAGCTTCGCAACCTCAGCTTCCTCGGTTCGGACCAGATGGACAACCTCCTGAAAGCTCACAACTAGAGCGCCGGCACGGCCTTGGGTTGGAGGTGTGATGAGTTGCGACGCGGGTAAAACGTCCTCCGTCATTGCAACGGCGTTGAATGTTGAACTGTCATTGTGGGAAGGCGGGAAGCATCGAACTCGGAATTCCGGGATTCCGGGTTTGGTCTCTGCAAATGCGTTGCTCGCCCTGCAATCGGGCGGTCGGGAAACGTTGAAAAACGCGGGATCACACCACTTTGCGCTGGCGCAGTTCCGCGATTTCGTCCTTGCCAAAGCCGAACTCGGCAAGCACTTCCTCGGTCTGTTCGCCGAATTCCGGCGGACGCGCCGCCATCGAACTCGGCGTGCGCGACAGCGTCACCGGCTGGGCGACCAGCTGGATCTGCCGGTTCTCGTCATTGGGGACGTGCTGCGCGATGCCGAGATGCTTGACCTGGGCATCGTCGAACATCTGGTCGATCGAATAGATCGGGCCGCAAGGCACGCCGGCGGCGTTGAGTTCGTTGACCCAGGTTTCCGTGGGTTTCTTCTGAGTGAGCTTGTCGATGACGGCATTGAGCGCATCGCGGTTTTTCGAGCGTAACGGCGCGGTGGCGTAATCGGGATGGGTAACGAGTTCGGGCGCGCCGATCGCCTGCGCGCAACGTTCCCAGATCCGCCCGCCGGTGGTGGCAATATTGATGTAGCCGTCGGAGGTCCTGAACACGCCGGTCGGAATGCTGGTCGGGTGGTTGTTGCCGGCCTGCTTGGCGACTTCCTTTTCCATCAGCCAGCGCGAGGCCTGGAAGTCGAGCATGAAGATCTGGGCCTGCAGCAGCGAGGTCTGCACCCACTGGCCCTGGCCGGAGACGTCGCGTTCCAGCAGTGCGGTGAGGATGCCGATAGCACAGAACAGTCCGGCGGTGAGGTCGGCGACGGGGATGCCGACCCGCATCGGGCCTTCGCCCGGCGCACCGGTGACCGACATCAGCCCGCCCATGCCCTGGGCGATCTGATCGAAGCCCGGCCGCTTATGATAGGGGCCGTCCTGTCCGAAGCCGGAGATGCTGCCATAGACGATGCGAGGGTTGATCTGGCGCAGGCTCTCATAGTCAATACCGAGCTTGGCCTTGACGTCGGGGCGGAAGTTCTCGACCACGACGTCGGCCTGCTCGGCGAGGCGCTTAAACACTTCGAGGCCCTTGGGGTCCTTGAGATTCAGCGTCATCGCCCGTTTGTTGCGGTGCAAATTCTGGAAGTCCGAGCCCTGGCGCGGGCCACCCGGTTGTTCCCCGGCCGCGTCCTCCAGCAGCGCATCGACCTTGATGACATTGGCCCCCCAGTCCGCCAGTTGCCGCACGCAGGTCGGCCCGGAACGAACGCGGGTGAGGTCGAGCACGGTGAAGCGGGTAAGGGCCTGCGAGGCGCGGGGGAAAGGCATTGAGAAACCTTCTTTTTCTGGGATTTCGCGGGATAAGGGCAGCCGCCATCTGACTTAGACAATTTGGCCGGGAATTCCAACTGCCGCCTCGGTCGGCCGCCGGAGCGAGGGGGAGGCGGCCGGCGTGCTATCCTGGCTTGCCCAGGCGTTGGCATCGAACGCGACCCCGAAATACTACGGGCATGGAGCTGTGGGGCGACTCTTGCTTTCGCCGTAATAGTGAAGAAGCAAGAAAGGCTAGTAAACAAGCCTTAATGCGGTGATTCTAGGCTTGCGAGTGGATGTGCGACACCAACCGCGGCCGACCAGATGAAGAAGAACACTTCGCTTTCCGATGTTGCCAGTGCCGCCCCGTCCTTCGACTATGGGAATGGCGCAGCCATGCCCGCGCCGGCCGCCGCGAACGACGGACTCATCTTCGACGATGGCGAACCGTTCGCGCTCGCCGATGCCGGCTCCGTCAGCGTCAGCGCGGGTTCCGCCAAGTCTCTCGCGACGATCGCCACGCTTGCGGATTATTTGATCAACGGCTTCTGGCAATACAACAGCGCCATTGCCCATCACTGGGCCTCCAGCACCGTCACCTACAATATCAGCGGATTGAACGCCGCCGAGCAGTTCCTGGCGCAGTCGGCGCTGCAGGCGTGGCACGACGTCGCCAACGTCACCTTCGTGCAGACCGCCGGTAGTGCGAACATCACCTTCAGCGATGCCGGCACCATGCAAGCGGTCACCAATGCGAGCTGGTACGGCAACGGTGCGATGGCTTCGGCGAACGTCGATATCAGCTCCGACTGGATCGCCAATGACGGCGGCGCGATGGACGGCAAAACCGGCATCGACAGCTACGGCTACCAGACCTACATCCACGAAATCGGGCATGCGCTCGGTCTTGGTCATCAGGGGCCCTACAACGGCAGCGCGGTGTATTCCACCAATGCGCTCTATGCCGACGATACCTGGCAATATTCGATCATGTCGTACTTCTCGGAAAACAATTATTCCGGAAGTACCTACCGCTACGTGGTGTCGCCGCAAATGGCCGACATCTACGCCGTCGGCCAGATCTATGGCGCCGACACGACGACCCGGACCGGCGACACGGTTTACGGCTTCCACAGCAATGCGGGGGCCGTGTTCGATTTCAGCGCCTACACCCGCGCGCCGGCCCTCACGATCTACGACAGCGGCGGCAACGACACGCTGGATTGTTCCGGCTATTCGGCGGCGCAAACCATCGATCTGCACGCCGGCGCATTCTCGTCAGTAGGCGGGCTGGTCAACAATATCGGCATCGCGCTGAACACCAATATCGAAACCGCGATCGGCGGCAGCGGCAACGACACCCTGATCGCCAACGACAATGGCTGCACGCTGATTGGCGGCGCCGGCAACGATACGTTGATCGGCGGCGCAGGAAATGACCGGCTGATCGGCGGTCCGGGCGTCGATATCATGACGGGTGGCGGCGGCGCCGACACGTTCGTGTTCGCGACCGGGGATAGCTCGACGGTCGCCGGCCAGCACGACCGGATCACCGACTTTGTATCCGGCACCGACCATATCGATCTCAGCGGTATTGACGCGATCGCCAGCACCAGCGGTTATGACCCGTTCCGGTTCATCGGAAGTTCTGCCTTTGACGGCAGCGCCGGAGAGCTCGACTATTCCTACAACAGCACGCTGGGCGTTACCGTTGTCCAAGGTGATACCAACGGCGACCGGATTGCCGATTTCGGGATCGATCTGACTGGCAATGTCACGCTCAGCCTGGGCGACTTCATCGGTGCTTATTCAACCCCAGTCGTGATCGAGTCCAGTGGAGCCATCACCCTGGTGCGAGAGGGCAACAACTATTTTCTCAACCCCACCGCGGGCGGCGCTGGACCGTCCATCAAGTCCAACGGGGCACCTTTCGTGGCCTCGGCCCAGGCTGGCGCGTGGACGCCGATCGGGACGGAGCCGACAGCAAGCGGATACGAAATTGCCTGGAAGGTGATCGGTTCCGATCAATACATGGTCTGGAACGCCGACAGCAACGGCAACTTTGTTTCCTCCCCGACCGGGATCGTCGCAGGCAGCAACGCGGCTCTAGAAGAGCTCGAAACCAGCTTCCATCAGGACCTCAATGGCGACGGCGTGATCGGCATGCCTGCGCCGGTCGTCATCGAATCCGCCGGCCTGACCAAGCTGGACCTGGTGGGCAGCAACTATTTCCTCGATCCATTGGGCGGCGGTACGGGTCCATCGATCAAGTCCAGCGGGGCACCTTTCGTGGCCTCGACCCAAGCTGGCGCGTGGACGCCGATCGGGACGGAGCCGACAGCAAGCGGATACGAAATTGCCTGGAAGGTGATCGGTTCCGATCAATACATGGTCTGGAACGCCGACAGCAACGGCAACTTTGTTTCCTCCCCGACCGGGATCGTCGCAGGCAGCAACGCGGCTCTAGAAGAGCTCGAAACCAGCTTCCATCAGGACCTCAATGGCGACGGCGTGATCGGCATGCCTGCGCCGGTCGTCATCGAATCCGCCGGCCTGACCAAGCTGGACCTGGTGGGCAGCAACTATTTCCTCGATCCATTGGGCGGCGGTACGGGTCCATCGATCAAGTCCAGCGGGGCACCTTTCGTGGCCTCGACCCAAGCTGGCGCGTGGACGCCGATCGGGACGGAGCCGACAGCAAGCGGATACGAAATTGCCTGGAAGGTGATCGGTTCCGATCAATACATGGTCTGGAACGCCGACAGCAACGGCAACTTTGTTTCCTCCCCGACCGGGATCGTCGCAGGCAGCAACGCGGCTCTAGAAGAGCTCGAAACCAGCTTCCATCAAGACCTCAATGGCGACGGCGTGATCGGCATACCTGCGCCGGTCGTCATCGAATCCGCCGGCCTGACCAAGCTGGACCTGGTGGGCAGCAACTATTTCCTCGATCCATTGGGCGGCGGTACGGGTCCATCGATCAAGTCCAGCGGGGCACCTTTGGTGGCCTCGACCCAGGCTGGCGCGTGGACGCCGATCGGGACGGAGCCGACAGCAAGCGGATACGAAATTGCCTGGAAGGTGATCGGTTCCGATCAATACATGGTCTGGAACGCCGACAGCAACGGCAACTTTGTTTCCTCCCCGACCGGGATCGTCGCAGGCAGCAACGCGGCTCTAGAAGAGCTCGAAACCAGCTTCCATCAGGACCTCAATGGCGACGGCGTGATCGGTGTTCCTGCGGTAGCGAGCCATCTGATGGGGCTCCAATCATTTGCATTCCGATCGAACCTCCCGGAGTTGTTCAGCTCGAACGATCATCAACTGCCGGATGTATCCGCGCTGCATGAGTTGGCCGGAGCTAGCCCGGCCCTTTCTCCGTTGGGGGCATACGATCCACCAGGTGCGTTCGATCACGGAACGCATGTTGCCGACCTGCACACGGGTGGTTTTTTCTTCCATTGAATCAAACAGCTGATGACCACTTCCGTGTTTCCGGCGGACTCGCAATCGTGGACGTCCTGTATGAAAGCGGAGGCTGCCGCACTCGCCACGGCGAAAGCCACCTCACAAGGCTGCACGAGCAGGTGTCGGTCATCACACCCGGCCGGAGCCGTTGCGGGGGTCATCGATTGCCGTGCGCGTCAGCCGAAACGTCGCGAGCGTTGATTGCCCTCGTTGCAGCGATACCGCAACATAACGTTTGACGGAAGACGAGCGCGACATTGCACGCATGTCGCGCATTGATTCGCTGGATGCTGCCGCGAACGGGCGAAGCTGCGCCCAATATGCTGGCGCATCTCAGTCCAGACGTTCGCACTGCTAGAGCAGGACTCCGCGGCGCCAGCTTCGTGCCTATGCTGCGTTAAAGGCTAGAGGGAAAGGGAAACGGACGGAGAAGGCTGCGCGTGCTCGGCTAGCCCTTTCTGGGTCCTGTACGGACATGAAAGGTGTGGCGATCATTTCAGCAATGCTCAACCCGCGGCTGCTGCACGGATAATCACGCCCATTTGCCCGTCTTTCTGCTTTCTGGGGAGCAGAAGCTGGTCACTGAAGCACCCGGGTGTACCACGATCGTTCGGAATCAATTGAAGCAGGATTTTTGCCGAGACGTCGCATCCAACAGACCTCATGGTCTCCACTCTCCAACCACAGAAACCGTAGGGTTAGATCGGAAACGTGTGTCCAGCCGGACCTCACATCCTTGACGGGAACGCCATTGGGGCGACGGACATATGTGATCATATTTTAGAATTGCATCATCACCGACAGGAACGAAGCTAGTCCGAGCGACGGTTGTGATTCCGAGAAGTACGCGACAATCTGACTTGGTGTGTTTCACACCACCTTGCTTAATTCAATTCGGCAATCTCCTCCGACAGGAATCCAAACTCGGCCAACACTTCACCGGTTTGTTCATCGAATTCCGGGGGACGCCCCCATCTTGCTCGCAGTGCGAGAGCGTGAAAGGCCGCGAGACCAGGTGGATGTCGGGCATCGCCATTCCTCGACCCGGCGGGCGCCGATCGCCTGGGCGCACCGCTCTCAGATGCGCCCGCCGGTCGTCGCGACGGTGATGTACCCATCCGAGGTCTTGAAGACGCCAGGATTGTTGCCGGCGTGCTTGGCAACTTCATTGTCCATCAGCCAACGCGTGGCCTGGAAGTCGAGCATGAAGATATGCGCCTGCAAAAGCAGGGTCTGTACCTACTGTCGCTCGCCGGAGACCCGCTCCCGCAGAGCCGTCAGGATGCCAATGGCGCAGAATGGCCCAGCCGAGAGGTGAGCGACGGGGACGCCGACCCGCATCGTCGCACGGTCCGGTTCACCAGTAATCGACATCAGCCCGCCCATGCCTTGGGGCGGTCTGATCGAAGCCCGGCCGCTTAGGGTAGGGCCTCCTGGCCGAAGCAGGAGATGCTGCCATAGACGATCTTAGGGTTGATATGGCGCAGGCTCTCGTGTTCGATCCGAGCTTGGCTTTGACGTCGGCGACGGAAGTTCTCGACTAGGACGTCGGCCTGATCGGCGAGGCGGTTGAACACCTTGAGGCCTTTGAGATCCTTGAGATTGAGCGTCATCGCCCGTTTGTTGCGGTGCAAACTCTGAAAGTCCGAGCCCTGGCGCGGGCCGTAACATCGATGCGATTGATGGGCCCTCCGAGGGCGACGGTAGGTGTAATGGTTCTCATCCTATGACAGCAACGCAATATTATTACGGGCCGCAAACTTAAGCCCCAAGGCGATAATTCCTTATAACCGATCACGCTAGACGATCATCCATATGACGCCGTCGCCATGGTCGCGCCAGCCGAGAAGCGCGATACTGTCCCAGTGCTCAAAACTTTGGTGCGGCCTAATTATGAGCCGGTTAACGACCTCTTTAAAGGTTTGTTTTCCTGGCTTGCGGGTGCTCGAGTGGAACGGGCGCGCGGGCGAGGTCGTTTAAAGCCTCCGGGAGACGATCAGCAAATCCACTTTCCGCGCAAGCCATATCTTGTCACGCCCCTTCGCGTTCCGCTATGCATCAGTCGACTGTAATCGCCACGTTTTCTGCTCTCGCGTCGCCCCCTCATTGCTCTTTCACGGGTACGGGCTTTCAGATAGCGAGACAGCTTTCGTGGCGGAATCGGGGAAGATATGAATCAGAGTTCTTTCAACCCGCGGGGCGCAGACCCGCGGTCCGCCGTCGCCCCGTTCCGCGCAAAAGTGCGGATCCTTGATCATGCCTGTATCGCCTGGTCATGACGGGACGAAATAGAAGCCTGGACGGCCTGCGTGGTGTGGCCGTCATTCTGACCTACCTCGTGCATTATTGCGGGTCGTACATGGCGACCTTTCGGGGCGGTAACCCCAACATCGTCGCCCTGAAGGATTGGCCCGAGCTTTTCGACAAGGTGTTGTACTGGCTTTTTCGGTCGCACCACGGCGTCCATATTTTCTTCATGCTAAGCGGCTTCCTTATCTCTCGCATCGTTATGCGAGAGGATTTTCAATACCTGTCCTTCGTCGGCAATCGGATGAAACGCATCTATCCTGGTTTCCTGCTTGCACTCATCACATGCATTATTGCCGGAATTTATCTTCGCATCCCGGTACCCGGCTGGCGGGACATCGCTTTGAACTTGGTTTTCCTGAATGGCTCGCCATCGTCCGGCGTCGTGGGAATTGTTTTCAACAACGTCACATGGTCGTTGTTTTATGAGATGGTATTTTATCTGTCTTTCCCGCTGATCGTGATGGGCGCGGCCTGGGCCAGAATTCCTGTGCTGTCCGCGATCGTTTTGGCGGGAGTTTCGGTCGCTTACCTTCCAAGCTTGGAGGGATACTACACCGAATTTTTCCTTTTTTTATTCGCCGGCGCCATTATCGGGCGGCTGCCGCGGGCGAGCATTGACATGCTGGCGGCGCAGTTTCCGGATCTGGTGGTGGCACTTCTTTACGGGATCATCGTTGCCCTCCTGACTATGGCCTATATTTCAACCGGGCAGTTTGTCTGGATGTTCGCAGGTCTGGGCGCGATTATCCTCTGCAAGGCGGTCTCGGGACACTGCGCGCTTGCGACTGCCCTGAGCTTCCCGCCGCTAGCGTGGCTCGGCACGATCTCGTATTCGTTCTATCTGCTGCATTCGGTCGCTATTGCGTTTCTGTTCGCGGGCTGGTGGCAGTTTTACATCCCCCGCCTGGGCATCGTGATGAATTCCGTCACGATGGGAGGTCTTGGTTTCGTCGCCGCGATTGCGATCAGCTGGGTGTCGTACCTTGTCGCCGAGCGACCGTACTTCCGAAATCACAAGTCAGTTGATCTGACTGCTGATCCGTCCACAGGCGCTCCCGCGATGTCGTCGCCGGCAGGGAGCGCAATGCCCTGATCCCGTTCCGACGCATCCATGCTTCGGCGCAAATGATTACAAGATGTCAGTCAAAACGCGGACGGAACGGACGGGGATCCCATCCGAACTCGTTCCTAGCCGGGGCCGAATCGAACACCATATCGTTCGACATCCGCGTTCCCATGGCAGAGTTGGCGTTGGGAAGCCAACGATTGAGAATGAAAAAGCCCACTCTCCAGATCACCGGCGCGATTGAAATGATGCGGCGCGGCCGCCGCATGCCGTCGAAAATGCGGCCGACCATTTCGCGGTAGGAGATCGTTTCGCCGCCAGGAATCGCGTAGATACGGTTGGCGGCGGTCGCGCTTGCCGCCGCGTCGACCGCGCCTATGGCCACATCTTCTGCATGAACGGGCTGCCGCAGACCTTTTCCGGATCCAGCCAGCGGAATGAAGCCCCACTTTTTGATCAACCCAGCGATGCGCGTGATGTTGGCGTCGTGGCCTTCGGCGTAGATGACCGTCGGACGCAGAATCGTCCATTCGATGCCGGATTGCTCGCAGATGTCGGCCAGGCGCCGTTCGCTGTCTGCATAACGACGCAAAAGTTCGCGCTCGGCTGGTATCTCCGAATCGATTTTTGTCACGATGCTAGTGGAGGTAATGACGACGATTCGCTTCAATGCCGGATTGATCAGCCGCGGGAGCGCGAGCACCAGCTGTTCGGCCAGCGCGGTACAGTACAACGTCGTGAATGGCGGAATGTCGATCGCGGCCGGATCCAGCAGGTTGCCCTCGAACCATTCGACGGACCCCGAATTCGTACGCGAAGACCGCGACAGCGCGAACGGCGTCTCGCCGCGATCGATAAGGTGCTGCAAAATATAGCCGCCTACCAGGCCGGAAGCACCAATCACCAGACTTTTCGCCATGAATAGCTCGCCTGCCATCAAGCCGAAAACGTTTGTTGGATACGGCGGGCTGCGCGGCCTATTTCGATCGTATCCAAAACGCCGTCGGCTCAGACGACGTCCACTTGTCCTTCATCAGCCTAAACTCGGGGAATGTTTCGAGCACTACGTCGGGATGATTGATCAACATGTAGTTGCCGGCCCATACCACCTCGAAGCGCGAGTTGTGCGCGAGAAATGCCTGCAGTAAATACTGTTCGTTCCAGTAGGTCTGAGTGTCGTAATACACCTTAGGATAAGGCAGCGGCAGACTCACATCGTGGACGTGGACGAGCACGCCCGGGGCCAGGCGCGGCAGAATTTCGAGGAACTCATACTGCACGTCGCTGCCTGAGCGAAGGGCGTGCGTGGAGTCGATGAACAGGATGTCGCCTGCCTCCAGCGAGGTGAAGACGTCCAGTGGCACATCCTGCACCTTCTTGGGAACGACCTCGTTGAGCCCCGCGAGACCGTCCTTGAAGACTTCCCAGGGGTAGGGATCGATGGCCGTGATGACGGGAGAGCGGCCGTATTGCTCCTTGTTCAGCCGTCCTGCTTGGCAGGCAAGGATGGTGGAATAGCCGGTACCAATCTCCACGATCCGCTTCGGTTTAATTTCCCGGATGAGCGAATAATAGACATGCGCGTCGACCGCCATGTAGCTGCCATTGAGCAGATAGAACTCTCCCTTTGCCTTGGCCTCGGTGATGGGGAACCGTTTGCGGAATTCGGCCAGGTGGCGCGGAAGGACGTCCTTGATCAGCATTAGCTGCGAGGCGCTGTTCATCTCGACACCGACCATCTTGCTGGGCGTAGTCCAGAACGTGTCGAGCTGGTCGCCGTCATCGGGAATGGGCAGATAGAAATGCTTCGGCAGCAGATGCAGGCCGTGCGGATAGAAAATGCCGTGCCCCGGATTGCCAGGCATCGCGGCCAACTTCGGCGCGATCAGTCGCGCGAGTTCGAGCGACACCGCCTCAGTGCTCATGTCCGGCTTTCCGTTGCCGCTGTTAGCGACAAGCACCTTCGCGATACGTTGCAGGGTCTCGCTGTCGCCTGATCGCACGACCGGTGACCCGGCGAGCTGCTGCGGCGTCTGGCGCTCTTCGATGAGGATGCGCTGGATGGCGGGGCCGGCAACGCGCCTGGCGAGCTTGATCATGCGACGCAGGATCGCGCCCTCGGCGCGGCGTATGAAGGCAGACATCTTGCGGGTATTGCTTGCCATCGCGCACTGCCTTTGTTGAAGACTGATTGTGTGAGAGTCGTGAAACAGGAATCCGATATGCCGAAAGACACCGGATTATTGCTCTTCAGAAATCAGGTTCCCATTGCGCCCGACCGGGCAGAAACCTCGCCAGCCCTTCCGAAGGCACGTGTTTCGATCCGGATCACTCGCGGCGGGATCCCTTGGTAGCTGTTCCCATTGCAAGGTCACAGCCCATTGTCAAAAACTTTTTTTGGCCGGCCTGGTGTTGTCAGCGGAAAAGCGCTGTTGCAATCTAGTCGGGCGTAAACGTCTGATTACATTTGCGAAAATGGCATGTCAATTTGGTTGCTGTCATGTCGTCCGGGGCGCGGCAGCATGTTGATCAGGCGGCGACTGTATGGGCGACGTCCGGCAGGCGATATGGGCCCGTCTGATCGAACACCTCGCGCATCCACAGTTCTACCACCATCAAAAGCCATGGTCCGTTCCAGGCGCGATGCCCGTCAAGAAACTGGAGTTTGATCTTCTCGACTACCGCGGGATCAAACAGCCCGCGGCGGCGCACCACGTCATCAGAGAGCGTGTCCTCGAGGATGCCCCGCAGTGGCCCCCTCATCCAGTCGCCGAACGGCAGGCTGAAGCCGCGCTTGCCCCGCCGTGAAAAGAAGTCGGCCGGCAGAAATTCGCGCGCCACGTCGATCAGCACGCGCTTCACGCCGCTTTCGTTGTAGCTCGCGCCAATCGCCAGCGGCGTGTGGCTGGGGGCGATCTTGCTATCGCGGGGCAGCGAAAACGCGATGTCCGCGATTTCTACGTCGAGAAACGGCACGCGGACTTCTAGCGAGTTTGTCATCGATGTGGCGTCGATGTCGCGCAGCAACTGGTTGCGCGTATATCCGTTCAGACACAGCGCGCCGACGCGGTCCAGCACATCGGCTTGCGGCAGCTGGTCGAATGCCAGCAGATCCGACGCCATCGCCCGGGGCGTTGCGAGGGATAGCAATTCGGCCGCCGCGGGCGGGCCGAAGCAATGATACAGGCGGCCGTAGCTTTCGAGAAACTCCGCTGTGTAGCTGTCGTCCGTATGGGCTGGAAGCGATGCCGTCGATCCGAACATCGCTCTGAGACGCGCCAAGATGCCGGTATCGGCGCGGCGGACGTGCGCGTCGAATTCCGGAATCATGCCGGCGAACCACGGATAACCCGCAAACAGTTCGTCACCGCCCGTTCCGGACAGCGCAACTTTGACGGTTTGCGCAGTGGCGTGGGACACGAAGTAACTATTCATGCCGTCCACCGAGGGCTGATCAAGCCCGGCGACGAACCGCAGCAGATGATCGCTGACCTCGCTCTCGCCGACCACGACACGCTTGTGCCTGGTCTTAAGCAACGTCGCGATTTCGGCCGCATCCTCGGTTTCGTCGTCGGCGTTGGCGCCGCTTTCGAACCCGACCGAACAGGTTTCGATCTGCGAGCCACTGTACCGCGCCATCAGCGCCACGATCAGCGACGAATCCACTCCGCCGCTCAGGAAAGCACCGACCTTGACGTCGGCGACCATTTGCAGTTCGACGGAATGCACGACGGCATCGCGCACCTGCTGCTTGATCACCGGATAGGGACTTTTGCGCAGCCCGGCGACGCGATCCGTTCCGAACGACCAATAGGGTGTAATGTGATGGCCGTCTTCATCAACGACCAACTTTTGGGCCGACGGCAAATGACGGACGCCGTCGATCAGCGTCCGCGGTTGCGACACAGAACCGAAGGTGAGCAACGTGCGCAAAGCCTCGCGATCGATGCTGCGTGCGACGTAGCCGCTTGCCAGAATGGCCTTCAGCTCCGACGCAAATACAAGACCGCGCGGCGTTTCGGCGTACATCAACGGCTTGATGCCAAACTGATCGCGCGCAAGTAGCAGCCTTTCGCGACCGGGCCCGCGGCGGCTGTCATAGATTGCGAATGAAAAGATGCCACGAAGGCGAGAGAGGAAGGCATCGCCCTCGCGTTCATACAGGGCAAGTAATACTTCGGTGTCTGAGGTTGAGCGAAATGGCCAGCCCGCCGCGACGAGCATCTGCCGCTCCTCGAGATAGTTGTAGATCTCGCCGTTGAACACGATTGCGATTGTGCCGGCGCGATTTTGCATCGGTTGATGGCCATTCGCGGATAGGTCGATGATCGAGAGACGGGTGTGGCCGAGACTCACGCGGTCTTCGAAATAGGTGCCCTCGTCGTCTGGTCCGCGATGGCCGATCGACGCGACCATTGCGTTGATCGCCACGCGATCCTGTTTTCCGAAAATTCCGACAATTCCGCACATCTATGAGACCGCATTCGTGAACCGCACCCTGCGGCAGGATCTTCCCAACATACTACGGCCGACTAGCATCGCTCGACGGTGAAGGAAACGCCGTGGAAACCGAAATCGACGAATTCGCATAGGCCGATCTGTGGATTGCGCGCCAGCCATTCGCGACAGGCGCGCTGCTCGCCGCGGTCCGGCAGATTGCGGAAACAACGCCAGTCATCGAACAGCAGCACGCTTCCGACGCTCAGGCGGTCGGTGAGGAAGTCGAGCACGGGGATTGTCGACTCGTACAAATCGCAGTCGATCCAGGCCGCGGCAACTTTCCCGAGCCCGGCGATGCGTGGTTCGCCCTTTACGAGTGACTTGTCAAACCAGCCCGCCACCGTCCTGATACGGGCGACATCACCGCCGGATGTTGCGACGTTGTTCAAGAAATCCTCCTGGCTGCACGCGAATTCGCCGGCCTGGAAGCCGCTGGTATAGCCCTGCACCGCGTCCTGTCCTAGAGGGACGGGGAGCCCTTCGAACGAATCGAGCGCGATGAAATTCATCGCGGGAAACAGTCCCTGCATGGTCCGCATGGCATAGGAAAACGTCACGCCCTTCGAGACGCCGAATTCGTAGTAGTCGCCCGCAAGTTCCGCGCCGACCAGATAGTCGGCGAGCTTGTCGATACAATTGAAGCGCTCGCGGTAATATGTGGCAAAGCGCTGTTCGAGCGCCATGGTTTGCGCGCGCAGGAGGGAGACTTCGTTGCGAAGCTGATTCATCTGTTCCTTCAGATCGTTGGGAGCCTCGGGGGCCGTCGCGGCGCTGGAACCGGAAAACCATCGCTTGAGGATCATGGAGTACTCGCTATTCTGCGTGAAGGTCTCAGGTCGCCCTGTCGGGAAGAAGCCGGCTGTCCAGATCCACGATTCCGGCGAAAACGCGCACGCCGGTGACGTCGAAGAACACCGCGTTCGTCAGGCTCGTCGTATCCGCCAGTGCCGACTCGTCGCCGGGGCCGTCGCCTTCGCCCGCTGCGATGGTCAGATAGTAGCTGCCGCCGCCAAGATCGCATCTGAACTCGAACACCGCTTCGGCGCGCTGGCCCGGCTCCAGATCGAGGCTGCGGCCGAATTCGGCAGTGGACGTGCCATAGATCTCGGTCCCTAACTGCGTCCGTATCTTGTACCCGAGACTAGCGTTCGTCATGTGGCCGGTGGCGCTGCCCCGAATGGTGATGCGATAGGTCTCTCCGGAATTCAGCGAGCGCACCGGCCGGCCCTGCGTGTCCAAGAACTGCACGTTTTCGACGACAAAGCCTTTCAACTGAACCGGCTTATCCAGCGCTTGCGCGAGGGGCGACGCGGCAGCCGTCGGCGCGGTGAAAGCCGCCGCTGCCTCCATCTCCTTGTGAAGCAGATCTTCATAAGCCTGACCGACGACGCGCGGCTCGCCGACCATCGCGACGCTGCCGTTCTCGATCAGGATCGCGCGATCGCACAGTTCGTAGATCTGCGCGAGGCTGTGAGTCACCAGCAGCACCGTTGCGCCGCTGCGTGCGATCCGTCGCATCCGCGCGTAGCTCTTGACGTTGAAGACCATGTCGCCGGTGGCCAGCGCTTCGTCGACGATCAGGATGTCGGGATCAATGCTAGCCGCCACGGAAAACGCCAGACGGGCGATCATGCCGCTCGAATAGGTTTTGCAGGGTTGGTCGATGAAATCACGCAGGCCGGAGAAGTCGATGATGTCCTGGGTCTTGGCCTTGATCTCGTCATGGGTTAGCCCTTGCACGAGGCCGCCGATCAGGATGTTCTCGCGGCCGGAGAGGTCCAGGTTGAAGCCAGTCCCCAGCGCCATGATGGCGGACACCTTGCCGTTGACCTCAATGGACCCCGAATTGGCATCGAGCGTTCCGGCAATTATGCGCAGCAGCGTCGTCTTTCCCGCGCCGTTGCGTCCGATCACGCCGATCACTTCGCCGCGCTTCACGTCGAGCGACACATCCCGGAGCGACCAGAACTCCCGGTGGCGGTTTTTTCGCGTAAGGAGCTCCCACAAAATATCAACCGGCCGCGAATAGATCTTATAGACCTTGGATAGGTTGCGGATGGAGATTGCGATTTCGCTCACAGGTAACTTCCAAAAAAGTGTTGCGTCGAATAGAATACCCGCGCGCCAACAAGGAATATTGCGAGAGACAGCAGTGCAGAGATCACCCAGGCCCACGGGTGGATGAAGGCGCCGTAGAACAGCGCATCCTGAAACACGAGAATGATCGACGTGAACGGGTTCAGCATGATCAGCAAGCGCAGCTTCGAGGGAATGGCATCGATCGTGTAGATGATCGGGGACACGTAAATCCCGACAAAGGTGAAGATCTGCACGAAGTCTTTCAGGTCGCGCACGAATACGCCGACGGCGGAGAGCAGCAGCGCCACGCCGACGCAGATGATGGCCAGTTCGGAGATCAGGAGCGGAAGCATGATATAGGTCCAGGGTAGCGGGCCGACGAACACTAGCGTGTAGCCTGCGAGAAGGATCAGCCCGACCAGCAGGATGACGAATGCCGGAGGAATTGATTTGATCGGCAGCACGTCCAGTGGAAACGCGACCTGCTTGACCAGATGCGCCTGTGACGTGATCAGGGTCGCTCCGCGCCCCATCACGTCCTGCAGCACTAGCCAGGGCAAAAGGCCAGCCAGCAGATAGGTTGTGAAGCCGACATTAGGGGGAATGTTGGTGCCGCTGATCTTGAGCTTGAGCACCTCGCCGAACAGGAACAGGAACACAAGCACCGTCAGCGCCGGATGGAAAAGCGCCCAGGCCGCGCCAAAGAACTGTCCGGCGTAGCGGTCCAGCAATTCCCGTTTGGACAGCTCAAGCGCCAGCCGGCGATGCCGTGACATACTCCGCGCCAGGGTGACGCCCGGCAACCACCAGGATGAAAAAGCAAGCCGTTGAAATGTCAAAAAGAGCTCCCAATCCGCGCGCGATGCGTGGCCGTTCATTTATCCGATTCAGAGATTCCGACGGCACTGGTTGCGCTGGCGTTCTCCAGCCGGTCGAGAATTCTCTTCTGCTCGTGCTGCTGGTTCATCACCATTGCAGTAACCGCCAGCAACTCCAGGGTCGAAGTTTCGATCTTGGACGAAAGGTCTTGCACGGCGCGGTCCAGCTTGCGCTCCAGCTGCAGGATCAACGCGTCGGATTGCTTGCGGCGCGTCAGCGAATCGACGATGCGACGCGACCAACGCAACGGCGTTGCAAAATATTTTCTGGCGATGTCTTTGGCCCGCACAGCTATTCTCCGATTATCCAACCGCACGCGCGGTGACGAGAACGGTGTGTCCGCCCACACCGTGAACGTAGCGCGTTCCGCTGCTCTGCAAAACCTTGGTGAACCAGTCCACTCCACCATCTGGGAGGTTGGCGACGCGGGCGGCCGCCTGCCCGAATTGCGCCGGCCAGCCGTTCGCCTTCCAGACCACGGGAAGATAGCCGCCAAACAGGTAGTTGGGTAGTGGTTCATGTTCGATCGCCGTCGGCGACAGGCCGACGCGCGGCAAGGCCGCCCGGAACACGCGATCGCTCCATTTCGTGACGTGATGAGGCGGCTGCTCGGTGAGCGCGTCGGGATACGCCGCGACTAATCCTGTCGCGTTGGGCGTCGAAATGATCGCGATCCCGTTTTCGGTCAGCATGAACCGGATCGCCTGCAGCAGGCGGAGCGGGTTCTTGATGTGCTCGAGGACCTGGTGGCAAACCACCACGTCGGCCTTCGGAAGGTCAGCGATGGAAAAATCCTCGTTGACCCAGTCGAGGATTTCCACCCGATGCCCCCGCGACCGTGCGGCGGCGGCGGCGGCGGCGTTGATTTCGATGCCCATCGCGCCGACCGATGGCATTGCCTTGCGCAGGTGATCAAGAAAAAAGCCGGAGCCGCAACCAACGTCGATGACGCTGCCAGCGGACCGCATCTGAATCAGCTCGATCGAACGCTCAAACTCCCATTTGCTGCCAGTGTAGTAATCGACCCGGCCGATGGCCGCGTAGAAGTCAGCGTTGCCGACCACGATGGGACGAAATTGCCCAAATCCGCATGACGGGCACTCGAAAAGCCGGATCGGGCCGATCTTCTTTGTATTGTATTCGTTGATGGTCTCGGGGCTGAAGACGACGCCGTGGTCCGACCAGCGCTTGATCAGGACGCCGATATCGACGACCTGATCAGTCGGGTCCATTTCCACACGCCCACACATCCCGCACAGAACCTTTTCGGCGCTGGTGTTAGGGGGCGGCCCAACTTCCAGCGAAGCGACTGTCAGGCCGGCGGCCGGGCGTTGCATCGCTGCGAGTTCCGTGTAATAGGCGATGACCTTGGATCGGATGCGGGTCCGATCGGCGAGCTTTTCGACCAGCGTCACATTTCGCTCCGCGGCCGCATCGACGAGGGCATCGTCCTGCATGGCCCGCACGATGGCCTCGGTAATCTCTTCAGGATAGAGATTGCGGGCGAACAGCACGTTCTCCTCGTTCTTGACGACAGGCGTGATGGTGTCGAGCGGCGAGACGATGGGGAAAGCTCCCAGCGCCATGGCTTCCATCATGGAGTTCGGGATGCCGTCGGTGAGGGACGGCGCAAGCATCACCCGCGCGTTCGGCAGCATCGACAGCACCTCCTCGCGATCGAGGCGGCCGTGGATATTGCACGACGCTTTGATGTGGTCCGGCATGCTCTTGTCGAACCAGGTTTTGACGTCGCTCTGGACCAGCCAGAGCATCTCGATTTTCACCGGGGCAATGCGATCCCATGCCAGGCGAAGCGCCTCGAACACCGGCAGCGCCTTTGAAGAGATCGTCTCGTAGGTCTTGGGCCAGAGAATGGTCCGGGGTCGCTGCGAGGGCAGCAGCGACCACGTCGCACGCATTGCCGCAACGTCGAGTCCGCCCGGGCCGGAGACGATGCCCAATCCGGGGCTGTCGATCTTATGCGGCTCCAATCCGAGCTTGATCGCATCCTGATAATTGATCGAGTTGTCGGCGATCAGGTGATCGCAGTGCGCGAACACGCTTTCGATGCGCCGCCGGTGATCCGGATCGTGCTGATGAAGCGCAAGATCGGGACCGCCGCGCACCTGAACGACCCATCGGCCGATCTCAACGATGTCCGGCTGCGCCGCCCGCGCCATATCCATCAGATAGGAAGCCGAGTCCAGACCGAGGGTGTGCACGACATCAGGCTGCCATGCACGGATCGTCTCAGCCAAAAGCCTTTCAAGAGGCCAGGGGGGGGCCGGAGCCGGAGGCGCGATTGTCAGCTTGCGAAAGACCGAGTCGGTGGCGCCGGGCGTGTTGATCGTGACATAGGTCCGGACGCGCCAGCTGTCCGGCGGGACGGCGGACGGAAGCGCAAACAACCGGGCATTGATTCCGGAATTCTGAAGGAGGTTGATCCAGGAATGCGTGTGCGAGCTTTCAGGCCACCCAACGAAAAGAACTTTGGGTCCCTCGAGATGGTCATCGGCGTCAAACATCGTCAAGAAGGGGGGCATCATCACTACTCGCAGTTGGAATCGGAGCGAACCATGCTGTGTGCTCAGACACGCGTTTTAGGGTCTGACACGCCACGTGTAGCGGCACGCGCCCGCACATTGCATCCGTCAGGCGAAGCCGGATTTCAGCTCTTCCTTGATGAAGTCCAGCTTCAGCAGCACATCCATCACCTGCCGTACATCGAGCAGTTCGGTGTTGTCCGACGTGTAGTCTTCCATCCTGGAGATGCGCTGCTCCCCTTCGACAAAATACTTGTTATAATTTAGGTCGCGGTCGTCCGCCGGAACGCGGTAGAAGCGGCCAAGATCCTCGGCGCGCGCCATCTCCTCGCGGGAGACCAGCGACTCATACCTCTTTTCGCCGTGACGCGTTCCGATAACCTGGATCGGCACCTCCCGCTCGAAAACCGCAATGATGGCCTTGGCGAGCGTCTCGACGGTGCTGGCCGGCGACTTCTGAACGAGGATGTCGCCCTGATTGGCGTTGGCGTAGGCGAACAGCACGAGATCGACGGATTCGTCCAGCGACATCAGAAACCGGGTCATGTTCGGATCCGTCACCGTGATCGGCCGGTTGGCCTTCACCTGCGACACGAACAGTGGAATGACTGATCCGCGCGACGCCATCACGTTGCCATAGCGCGTCGCGCAGAGCACGGTAGGCTCATTGGCCTGCAGCAGGCGCGCTTTGGCGACCGTCAGCTTTTCCATTAACGCCTTGCTCATGCCCATCGCATTGATGGGATAGACGGCCTTGTCGGTGGACAACACGACGACACGTTCGACGTTGAAGCGCAGGGCCGCATCCAGAACGTTCTCAGCGCCGAGAATGTTGGTGCGCACTGCCTCGAGCGGGTAGAACTCGCATGACGGCACCTGCTTCAGCGCGGCGGCGTGAAACACCAGATCAACGCCGCGCATGGCCTGAGCGATGCTCGAAGGCTCGCGGACGTCGCCGATATAGAACTTGACCTTGTCGTTCTTCAGCTCGATCCGCATGTCCTCCTGCTTCTTCTCGTCGCGGCTGAAGATGCGGATTTCACGCACGTCCTCGGTGAGAAAACGTTTCAGGACAGCATTGCCAAACGAACCCGTGCCCCCCGTGATCAGGAGCACTTTATCTTTCAAATCCATAGTGCTGGCCTCATGAGGATTGCTCCGTGTCGATAGCGCGCAAACACGCTTTCTGCAATGTTGTTATGGCCATCAGCGTGTGGCGTTCATCTGGGTCATGAGATCGCGCCAGGACGGAGCGGCGTAGCCGGTGGCCGCATTAAAGCGCGAACCGTCGAGCGATCGGTCGATCACGAGGGAGTCGTCGGGAACGATCTCGATGGTCTTTCCGTACACTTCCTTGACGAGCGTGAGGAGGTCGAACTTGTTGATGGGCGCCGATGCGACGTGCCACAGGCCATGTAGCTCGGGCTTCGGGATGACGAAGTCCCGGATGATCCGGACCAGTTCGATGGTCGGAAAACCGCTGTAGATTGCCCGATGGTAACCGGAGACCCGGGGACCGGGCTGGCTGAGAAACCAGTCGATCAGCGACACCGCGCGGCCGAGCTCGTGGCCGATGATCGAGGTGCGCAGCGTGATCGCGTGCGGGTAATCGACCTCGCCGAGCAGCTTCGATCGTCCGTAGAGATCGTGCGCGTCGGGAATGTCGGTTTCCCTGTAGTTGCCCTTGTCACCGGCAAAGACGCAATCCGTCGAGATCTGGATCAGGCGGGCGTTCGAAGCTGCGCAAATCTGCGCCAGACGGTGCGGAAACAGCGAATTGATGGCGATCGAGGTGAGCGAAGACTTCGATGATGCCAGCTGCTTGATGACACCCACGCAATTTATCACCACGTCAGGCTTTTCAGTTCCAATGACCCCGATGACCGAGTCGATATCCGTCGCGTCGACGCCACCGATGATGGTCGCGTCGTCGCGTCGCGGCAGGGCTTCGATCTCGCGAAGGGAGCGGGCGGTGCCGGTGACGCGGATGCCCTTCGACGACGCGAAGAAGCGATAGGCGGTGCTTCCGAGCATGCCGGACACGCCAACAACTAGGATTTTTATCATAGCGCGGGCTCAGGTTTTTTGACTGTCTCTGCACCAATTTGGAAGCGATGTCCAATGCAGCGCGCAGCGACTTTGCGGTAACAGGATACAATCTTCAATCTGAATAACCAAGAAAGTTTCGCACGCTTTTCTTCATGCTATTCAAGGCGAAGTCCGCCTCGAAGGCGGCCTGGGCGGCCACCGCAAGCTCGGCATAAAGCTCGGTGTCCTCGACGAGTTGAAGCACGGCGTTGTAGACGGCCGCCGGCTCCCCCGTGCGACATATCAAACCAGCGCCGCGCTCCCGGAGATAGTGCGCTGGCGAGGCATAATCGGGGCCGTGGAACAGGATGGGTCGACCGGCCGCGAGGTATGTTGGAATCTTGGAGGGAAAGCTGAGACGTGCGACTTCCTCCATCTGCGGAGAGAACGGGTAGGGACAATACATGATGTCGCACGTGGTCGACAGGATATCGATCAGTTCGGGCTGCGATCGCCAGCCGAGGAATTCGATGCTCGCGGCTTGTGCGGTTTCCGTCCGCGGAGGCGCATGCCCGGCGACGCGAACCACAATCTTGCGGCCGCCGATCTGCCATCCCGCAAGATTGAGCGCCTGCAGCAGATCGTGCCATTCCTGTTCCGCATAGAACTGGCCGGCCATGCCGATGACGACCTCGTCGGAATTTCGCAGGGCCGGCACAGGCTTGTGCGCGAGCGCTTCGTCGAGCGAAGCGATGATGACGTAGGACGTCGTGCCATACTGCTCCTTGTATTGTCGCGCCATCGCCCACGAGGCCGCCGCGCAGGTGGTCGCCTGACGCATCGTTTCATCGAATTTGGCGAGGTCGGCCCTGCGGTTGAAGCGATCGACGCCGTGCGCACGCAGCCACCAGCCCAGCGGGTCCCAGACCTGCGCCCGAAGCGGGACGTTCAGTCCCTCGGCAACAGCACCAGCAATCCGCACCATGGTCTGGCCCTGCAAGATCGCCCATAGCGATGTCACGCCTTGTTCGCGGCCGTACGCGATGGCCTCCCGCACCAAAGAGGGGATCACGGTGCGCCGCCTGATAGTCTCGGACGCAAAGGCTCTCGCCAGATCGAGCGGAAAGTACTTCGGATTTCGCGGGTTTTGTTCGTTGGGCTTGTGGACTGTCTTGCTTGGAATGGCGGCCAGATCGGGATAGAGGTCGGGCGTCAGGTGCCGGTTCAGAACGCAGAAGATCGCCAGTTCGTCCGCAGCAACACACCGACACATCTGCGCGGTCACGATTCCTGCCGTGAGATTGCTCGACGGCGGAATGTCGGTGAGGAGAAGCGTCTTCATGGTCGTTGCTCTGAACTGTCTTTGCGGGCGAGGGCAACCGATTGGTAAAGCTCGGCCAGACGTCGCGCAAAGACGCGTTCGTCGTACAGCTGCTCTGCAAGGGCGCGCCCCGCGAGGCCGCGCCTGGTGCGCTCGTCCTTATTGAGGGCAAGCATGCGGATGGCGTCGGCAAGTGCATCGACATTCCTGTTGGGCACGGCGACGCCAACACGTGGAGCATCCGTCACCTCGGGAAGCGACGTCCCGTCGAATACGATCACCGGCTTGCCGCAGGCCATCGCCTCGATTGCCATCATCCCGAATGCCTCGGTGGGTGAAGGCATCACGAACATGTCCGCTGCATGGTACGTGTCCAGCATGACGTTTTCATCATTCACCCAGCCGAGTTCGATGACCTGGTGCTTGCCGATGAACTCGTTCAGATGACCCTTCGAATGGGTGGTGATAATGGCTAGCGGAACGCCGATCGCATCGAGCTGCCGCAGTGCGTCGATGAAATAATCAAAACCCTTGAACGGGCTCATCGGAAACGCACGCACGCTGATCACGACGCGATGTGGCGAAACGCCCAGCCGCTTGCGCGCGGCGGCGGCGTCGCCCGGCTTGAACTTTTGCAGGTTGATGCCGAACGGAACGACGTGGACAGACTTTCCCTGTGCGATCGGCGACTGTTCGGTCATGAGCCGCATGGAATCGGAGGCAACGACCAGATCCACGTCCATCCGGCGCAGAATGTTGCGCTTCCATTGGAAGTCCTGCGCCGTGCGGTCGCGATGCATCAGGAAAGGCAGATCAAGCCGCGGGCAGGCACCGCATCCGATCCGCCAACGCTCGCAGCCGACCGGGTAGATGCAATGCCCCGTCATCACCCAGGGGTCGTGCACGGTCCAGATGGTCGGCTTCAGACGGCTCAGCCACGGAAGCGCGGACAGGCTGAAATAGCCGTCATGTACGATGTGATAGTGCACCAGATTCGCTTCGCGAAACCGGCGGTGCAGGGGAAGCGTAAAGGACTGCAATTGCAGTCGGGCGTGGATCGACAGCGCGCTTTCGACCCGGTTCAGGACGGCTGTCGCCTGACGGCTTAAGGGAATGGGAAACAGGTGGCTCGACGCCGGGTCTTTGCTGAGCTTGTTCCACACCAGATGATGGGACGTAATGCCTTCATCAGCCAGAAGGCCGCGAATGTCGAAGCCGTTGAAACGGCTTCCCAGCACGTCGGAGGAGTTGATCTGGAGGACCTTCACGGTGTGGCCCGGCGGTTGGCGCTGTGCGCGTGGCAAAACGCCTGAGCGTAGAAGTCGCCCATTCGGGGCATGAAAACCTCAATGGCAAGACGCGACTTGATGATGTCCAGATTGATTGTGGCGGCCGCATCAACAAGCGCGTCGTCAGTCAGAGCGCGCTGAAAGCGATCGCAGATGACTTCGAAATCATCGACGGGAACTGCAAATCCCGACGTATCAGGGATGAACCATTCGGCACAGCACGACGTATCGGTCTGAATCGGAAACGCACCCATCGCCATCGCCTCAAGCACCGATGTCGATATCGCATCGGAGGCGCTGATTCCCAGGTAAAGCCTCGCCAGACCGAACTGCTGCAGGATTTCGTCGTGGGTCGCCCAGTCGATCACCCTGATGTCGAGGGTGCCCGCCGCGGCGAGTTCGAGCGCGCGGACGCGCGGTCGCGCGCCCACCGAAAAAAGCACGATCGTGTAGTTGCGAAGCTGTGCGGCAAAGCGTTCCAGCACAGCGAGCGATACCATCGCACGGCCCGCGAAATGATCGTAGCCCTTGACCATGATCAGCTTGCGCGCCGAGGGCGGCGCGGGATGCCGCAAGCTCATAGTTTGCGCCATGTCGATGCCGCCGGAATTGGGAAGCACCGGAAGGTCCGGGCCACGGTAACCGAATTCCCGTCCCAGGGCGAGATCGCGATGGCACTCGCAGGAATACAGGTCGATCGCTTCGCAAACGCGGCGAATCTGCAGCGCGTGGTCCGGGCTTTTGCCGAAATGGTAGATATCGCTGCCCCAGTTGGTCGCCATCCAGGCCGGCATTTTCCCGCTGATGCGATCCCTCGCAGCCAACACGAGATAACCCGCGTGCTGGAATTCCATCGAGTGAATCAGATCAGGTTTCAAATGCTCAATCAGTGCGGCCAGCACTTCGGGACCGTGCAGGCGCAGCGCGGTTTCATCGCTTTCGTTGGCGCGACCAAGCCGAATCCTTTCGTCGCTGCCGGCAAGACCGGGCAGCAGGTCATTGACAACGAATGGGACGACCTTGAGCTGATCGTCGGTCACGGCAGGTGTCGGCGACGTGACGACGGGCCTCGGCCGGCTGTTCAGACGTTTGCGCACACGCCTGACGGCGTCGCGCGGATTCGTCACCACAAGCCGCAGCACCCGCAACGCGCGGGCGAACTGCTCGCTCTGCGGCGATTGCCGCAGCGTCGGCGCCGGCGCGTCGCGAAAAACCGGCTGGTGCAGCGTGACCCCCGCCGCGAGCTTCTGATGCGGCGCTTCCGCATTGATGGGGAATACGTGGCAGTCATAGCCGAGACGCGTCGTCAGCTCGACCCAGCGGGCTGCGTGGACGCTGGTGTGCATGGCCACGAACAGGATTTTGGGGCGCGATGTCATCGCGCTCAATGCCTGACGACAGATGCAATGGTCGCGCCAAAATCCGCGCGTGCGCGCTCGACGCTGAACTGGCGAGCGAGCACCAGGGCGTTGGCCACAATCCTGCTTCGCAAAACCTCGTCGTCGGCGATCCGGTTCAGTGCTTCCGCCAGTTTACGCGGATCCGGCGTGTCCACGACCAGCCCTGCATCGGCGTTGCGGATCAATTCGGTGATGAATGATCCCGCGGGCGCGTGAACGAGTATCGGCCGGCCCGACGCGAGATATTCGCCCAATTTTGCGGGGGCGGAGGACCGAATGACCTCCGGAATCGGCGAGTAGAACGCAAGCGGGAGAAACAGCACATCCGCCGCCTGCTGCAGCGCCACGGCGGTGGCGTGGGGAGCCTGCGGGTGCACGTCGACATGCGGACTGGCAAGCTCATTTGTCACAAGTTCGGAACCGTGCTGGCCCGTGTAAATGTCGATCGCAAAGCGGCCACCCAGCGCGCCCAGCGCGGCGACCAGATTGCGAAACGCACTTGCTTGCGCGGAATACACCGAGCCCGTGTACAGCAAGCGCCACCGCGCGGGATTTGCGTCGGGCCGTTTTGCCGGGCTTTCATTTAGGGCGACGGCGGCCGGATTTCGCACAATGTGAATGTCGGCGCGCGGCAGGCGCTTCCTGATATCACTTGCCAGAACTTCATTTGGCGCAATAAGCCGCAAAGCTCCGCGACTCCAGATCTGTTCCGATACCCGGGCGATGTTGCGATAGATGCCGCGTTCCCATTGATAAACGGGATCGTCGAACAGGTATGCCACAAACGGAATCCGAAGGCGGCGTGCCGCGAGAAAGCTGGCCGGAAGATCGAACGGATTGCCGCTGCAACCAACGACGACATCGACCGCGCCGTCATGCAGGATGCGCGTGATTTCGCCTGCTCTCACCATCACGCTGCGCAGCAAACCGCCGCTGTGGTTGAACCGTCCCGCCAGCTTGCCCCATTTCCGCGTCGTCAATTGAAAGCGGGGAGGCGACAATTCGAAATGACTGCCGTAATGCGCTTGATCAAGTTCGACAATGTTCATTTGATCGGTCAGGAACATAGGCGGTGCGAACATTGTTGGCGCAACGATCTGGCCCAGCACACGCGCCTGTCCGTTTGCCGATGGCGGTGCAGCCGTCGTGACGATCGCAACTTGCAATGGTGCCAAGGTTTTCCGCTGGTCTGGCCCGCGATTTGCCTCAACTGAAACGAGATTCATCATTGTTCCGATGGCGCCCCCTGGATGCCAAAATCCGAGTTACATCTGATCTGGCCCGAAAGATAGCAGTTTTCACCTCTGCGCCACAACGTTTTGAGCGCTCGGGAACACTGCTCTTGCGGGTTACGATGCCGGTCGCAAGTTTCGAAAATGGGCGAGCAAATGACCGGCGACATTTGGCCAGGCGTAGTGTTCCAGCACGAATGCGCGCAGCCGCTGGCCTGACGCGGTTAAGGCATCGTCATCGGAAATCATCTGCTGCATCGCATTGGACAGCGCGGTGATGTCAACGGGCACCACCCGTCCGCCGCCGATTTTTGCGACCTCGTCGAACCCGCATTGATCCGTCAACAACACAGGCACGCCCATCGCGCCGGCCTCCAGCGCAACCATTGACATCACTTCGGAATGCGAGGGAACGACAAGGAGCGAAGTCTGGCCGAGTAAAAAGGAGCGCTTCTCCTCATCGACAAATCCGGCAAATGCGACGCGGCTTTGCAGCCCGAGTTCCGCTGTCCGCAACTCAAGTTGCGGGCGCAAGCCGAGATCGGGGCCGGCGATCACGAGGGTCACGTCGGGCATTGCAGCCGCCGCCGCGGCAAACGCCTCCAGCAGCAGGTCGGGCGCCTTGATCGCGGTGAGTCGTCCGACGAACAGGATCGACCGCGCTTTGGGGATGACCGGTGCAACGCGTGTCCCGGCTTCGCCGGCCTCGATGCCATTTGGCGAGACAAAGATCTTCTCCGGTTCGACGTCGAAGTCGGAGATCAACAATCTTCTCTCCTGTTCCGTCGTGGCGATGACGGTGTCGGAGGCACGAATCATCCAGCGCCCGGCGATTTGGAAATAAATCCGCTTGAGCCGAGCGGACCTGCCATATTTCGTGAGCGATCCCGCCGGGCATAGCACCAGCGGCTTGCCGACCACACGTGCCAGACCGCTGCACAGCGCGCCCAGCAGAAACCAGAATCCCATCACCTGAATGATGTCGGCGGCACGAAACAAGCGTAATATCTTGAGCGGGGGCGGCAGCGGGATCGGAAAACGTTGCCCGACAAAGCGCAACTGCATCACATCGATGCCGGCCGCGGTAAAATCGTCGAGCCAGGGCGTCGGCCCCATCGTAACAATGTTACATTTGCAGCCGAGCCGCGCGAGATGGAGGGCTAGCCATCGTGTTCGTTCCGCAGTCCCGCCGCCGCGCTCGGCGTCGAGCCAGACATTGACCAGAACGATTTTCACAGGAAGCTCCGCGGCACCGCAGGCCGGTCATTGTTTTGTGGATGGGCGTTTACCATGATGCTGGTGAACCGCTCCAGAAATCAATTATAGAGGCGCGGGCCGGGGCTGGCTATCGAAAGGTTGCCGCCGGTCCGGTCGCAGGCGGGCGGCCGCCGGATTTGCCTAAGCGGTTCTATTTGTTAAAAGTGGCGAGATTCACAAGGAAGTTCCAGCGTGCAGACAGCAAGTCAGATGAAGCGCATCAAGGTTATGACCATCGTGGGGACGCGACCCGAGCTCATCAAGCTGAGCCGCGTCATCCCCGAACTGGACCAGCACACGGACCATATCCTTGTCCATTCAGGCCAGAATTTCGATTTCGAACTGAACGAGATCTTTTTTCAGGAGCTCGGCATTCGTCGTCCCGATATCTTTCTCAACGCCAACTGCGAAACGGCCGCAGAGACGATCGGGAAAGTCATTGTCATGGCGGACGAGGTGTTCGAACGGGAAAAGCCCGAGGCCGTGCTGATCTACGGCGACACCAACACGGGCCTGGCGGCGATCCCGGCAAAGCGCCGCAAGATTCCGATCTTTCACATGGAAGCCGGCAACAGAAGCTTCGATCAGCGCGTGCCCGAAGAGGTCAACCGAAAAATCATCGATCACCTGTCCGATATCAATCTGCCTTTGACCGAGCACGCGCGACGCTATCTGCTCGCCGAAGGCATACCGTCCGATCGTATCATCAAGACCGGTTCGACGATGCCCGAGGTGCTGAACTACTACAGGTCCGCCATCGATGCGTCCGATATTCTTGATCAGCTCAACCTCAAGAGCGGAGCGTACCTTGTCGTCAGCGTGCATCGCGAGGAGAATGTCGATGATCCCGCCAAGCTGCGGCGACTGCTGCAGTGCCTGGAGGCACTCGCTGAACAGTTCGACCGGCGGCTGATCGTCTCGACCCACCCCCGGACGCGTAAGCGCCTTGAGGCGCTGTCCGAACGAACCACCGACAAGCGTATCGAGTTTCTCAAGCCGTTCGGATTTCTCGGCTACATCAAGCTGCAGATGAACGCATTTTGCGTCATTTCCGACAGCGGCACGATTACCGAGGAGGCCTCCATCCTCGGATTTCCCGCCGTCACATTGCGGGAAGCGCATGAGCGTCCGGAAGGCATGGACCGCGCCACTCTGATCATGACGGGACTGCGACCGGAGCGTGTCGTCCAGTCCGTCAAGATCGTGACGGATCAGCACGAGCCGGGCAAGCGGCCCACTGTTTTGGTGGACGACTACGATTCGCCCGACGTGTCGCGCAAGATGGTCCGCATCATCGCCAGCTACATCGACTACGTAAATCGCGCAGTCTGGTCCAAGGAGATGGTGCCCGCCGGGATCGACGGCTAGGCCGCCGACGAGGTCGGGCCGCTGGCGAGTTCGCGTAGCCACTGCTCCAGGCGGCCAAGCCAGGCATGACGGTCGAATTTGAGGGCGTGATATTGCAACGCCGCCCGGCCCATGGCGCGGCGCTGCTCCGCCGGCATATCCGCCATCGCAACTGCGGCCTCGGCGAGGCTGCCGGCGTTGCCGGGCAGCGCCACCAGGCCCGCACCGGACTCCATCAATGCCTCGGCCGCCGCACCGGATACGGCCCCCAGAACAGGACGACCGCAGGCCAGGTAGGATTGCAGTTTCGACGGCACCGTGAGGGAAAAAATAGCTTCGTCGCGGAGCGTCATGAGAAGCACGTCGGCAAGGGCAAAAAACGTCGGCATCTGCTCGGGCGGGAAACTGCCGATCACCTGGGCGTTGCCGGCGAGCCTGCGGTCGCGGATTTCGCCTTCAAGCCAGCCGCGCCGTTGTCCGTCGCCGATGAAGATCCACTGGATGTCGCGCCGGTTTTTCAGCAGCGCAATGGCCCCGACAATTTCCTCGAGATCCTGCGCCAGTCCGAGATTACCGGCGAAAACGATTGTGAAGCCCGACCTGAAATACGACCGCTCAGGGGCGTCCGGGGCGACCTCGACCGCACGATAGAACGCATCGACCGTGTTCGGCAGATAACGGAAATCCGCGTCTGGCGGCGCCAGGGGGCGGATGAAATCGATAAAGTGTGGCGACTGCACCGCGATGACCGTCGACCGGCGATAAATCTGCCGAACCAGCCAACGCAGCACGCCAAGCACCGACCGGCTCTTGATCGCAGCCGTCGCTGTCACGCTTTCTGGCCAGATGTCCTGCACCCACAACAACAGGCCGCATCGCATGATACCCTTGGTGACGATCGCAGGCAGCGCAATGGTGACCGGCGAGAGCTGGTAGACCAGCAACACGTCCGGCCGCCGGCGCAGCAGAAAGGGCGCGAGCATGCTGGCGCTGATGGCGTAGGACAGGTAATTCAGGGCCAGCCGGACCTGGGAATTCTGCCCCCGGGCTATGATCGGAACGCGCACGACCCGCACGCCCCGGTAGATTTCCCGCCGCACCTTCCAGCCGCCATACCCGCTTGCAAAACGTCCCGAGGGATAATTCGGCATGCCGGTCAGAACCGTGACCTGGTGGCCGCGCGAGGCGAGGTCGGCAGCAACCGTGTTGATGCCAAAATTCTCCGGGAAGAAATACTGGCAGAAGATGACTATCGAGAGCGGGCGGCCGGTTTCGTCCATCGGAGTTGTTTATCGGTTCAGCTGGGGCCGATCAATTCGAAACCCGGCATCGATGGCCTGCTTAGGGTCGTCGGCGATCCGCGAGCGCGCCGGCGCGGTGCGGGTTTCATCAGATTTGCTGATTGTGTCCATTGACGTCTGGCGACCAGGGCCGGTTCGAGCGGGTCGCCTTGGCCGGATTTCGGCGCTTGCGCCGGTGTGAAAGGTCGTGTCTCGACCATTGACAGGCTAAGTCATAGCTGCGCCTGTAAAATGACATGGTCGGTGCGATTTTCGATCGATGGCGCCCGTAGTCAACACGTTGATATTGGTTTTTGTGGCTCTGATGCTGGCATTAAGCCAGATCTTGCTGAAATTCGCGGTCGTGCTCGTCATTGTGGACGGCGGAAAGTCGGCCGTGAATGCGATTGCAAGGAAATCGCCAAGAAAACGTTGCAGGACATTGAGGTTGGCACGCCGAAAAACCAGAATGATGATCAGCGTCGCAAAGAGGACCGTCCAGGACAGCGGCAATATTCTTTAAGCGCGCCGGATAAAGCTTCCAGCCGCGCTGGCGTTGTTGCTGGGAGCGGATCTGAGAGGCTCGTGGCAACGGTAGCAAAAACCACCTCGAGGTTCTCCTGACCGGCAATCTTGCGGCTGATGTCACGGCTAGCCGGCCAAGTCTGCTGCGCATGATCCGCGACTGGCGGCGGTGGCGGTTGAACTGCTTGGCGTGGGCGTATCGGCCAGCCATCATTGCCGCGTGTTTAGCGACGCGGACATAGGTCTCCCTCCGTCACCAGGAGAGAATCATGCTTCGACCACCAGGGGAATCTCAATTGAAATCGCAAGGTTTTGCGCACTGCGACCCCGAAACCTGCAATCTTAAAACCGACCGTGAGCTGGAAACCGACTCGCGCTCAACGGCTTAGAAATTGTTCACGGACGACCAAGGGCCCTCGCAGTCGCAAGGCAGAACCAGATTATTGCCAAAACGAAGCCAATTCCCGCTTACGCTGTGATCTAGCGCTCGTCGGCAATAACCTTGCCGTCATTCGGCAGCGAAGCAGCGGCGACTAGTTCGACATTGCCGCCCAGCTTGGTCACCGCGCGCAGCGTCGCGGCGAGTTCGTTCTGAAGGGCATCGTCCGGAGATGCGGCTTCGGCTTTCAGCGTCATCAGATCGGCTTCGCCCGAGCGCGTGACGACGAGGCGCAGCCGTCCAAGTTCGGGATGGCGCTTGCCGATCTCGGCAATCTGCTCGGGGCGCACGAACATGCCCTTGACCTTGGTGGTCTGGTCGGCGCGGCCCATCCAGCCCTTGATGCGCATATTGGTTCGCCCGCACGGACTTACACCCGGCAGCGCCGCGGTGAGGTCGCCGAGCGCGAGCCGGATCCAGGGATGGTGCGGATCGAGCGAGGTAACGACGATCTCGCCGACGTCGCCAGGCGCTACAGGATCGCCGGTGCCGGGCCGCACGATCTCCATGATGAGGTCCTCGTTGACGACCATGCCGTCGCGGGTCGGCGTCTCGAAGGCGATCATGCCGAGGTCGGCGGTTCCGAACGCCTGATAGGCATCGACGCTGCGCGCCTTGACTTCGTCCTGCAACGATTTCGGAAATGCCGCACCTGAGACCAGCGCGCGCTTGATCGAGGAGACATCGCGCCCGCCGGCCGCGGCGGCGTCAAGCAGGATCTTCAAAAAGTCCGGCGTGCCGCTATAGCCGACTGGACGGTAGGCCTCGATCAGCTCGAATTGCTGTTCGGTATTGCCAGGACCGGCCGGGATCACGGCGCAGCCCAGCGCCCGCGCTGAGGCGTCGAAAATGAAGCCGCCGGGCGTCAGATGATAGCTGAAGGTGTTCAGCACCACGTCGCCGGGCCGGAAGCCGGCAGCATACAACGCCCGCGCGCCGCGCCAGGGATCGGGGTGGGCGGGCTCGGGCTCGAAGATCGGACCCGGCGAGGTGAACAGCCGCCCGAACGAGCCCAGAGGCGCCGCCACGAAGCCGCCAAAAGGCGGCGTGGCCTTGTGCAGGGCAGGGAGTTCCGACTTGCGCAGCACCGGCAGGCGCGCCAGCGCGGCCCGGGTCGTCACCGAGGCCGGATCAACGCCCTTCAGGCGTCCGGCATAAGCGGGCGCCTCCATGGCCTTGCGGAGCACGTCCGGGAGCCGGGCAAACAGCGCCGTCTCGCGGTCGGCGGGCGCGCGCGTTTCAAGCGCGTCATAGTGCTCGGTCATGGCAGATCTCTTGAGTTGGGGCCGATTGCCTGCCGCTTGTGACGTGCTATCAAACATCGGCTACCGGTGTTGGGGATGTCTCGGGGAACGTAATGGCTGAAGGCAAATCCGCTGCGGCAGAAGATTCGGTCGACATCATCGCGAGGCTGAAGGCCCGCATGATCGACCATGCGTTGCCGCTGTGGTCGGACGAAGGCTGGGATCGGACGACGGGTGGCTTTATCGACCGGCTCGCCCCGGACGGCCGTGCCGATCGTCAGGCGCCACGCCGGATTCTGGTGCAGGCTCGGCAGATCTACTGTTTCGCCAAGGCCGCCCAGATGGGCTGGTATCCCGAAGGCCGCGAGGTGGCGCTGAAGGGGCTGGATTACCTTTTGGCCAAGGCCAAAAGCCCCGACGGCAAGCCCGGCTTCGTCCACGTCCTGACGCCCGAAGGCGCCGTGCTCAAGCCCTTGCGCGACACCTATGACCACGCCTTTGTGCTGCTCGCGCTCGCCAGCGTCTACGCGCTCGATCGCGATGCGCAGATCCGCGCCGAGATCGACGCGCTGTGTCATTTCCTTGATACCCAGCTGCGCTCGACGAACGGCGGCTTTCTCGAAGGCCTGCCGCCGTCGATGCCGCGGCGGCAAAACCCCCAGATGCATCTGTTCGAAGCGATGATTGCCGCGTTCGACGCCACCCATGACAACGTATTCCAGAATCGCGCCGGCGATTTCTTTGCGCTGTTTCTCGCCAATCTCTATGACAAGCAGAAGCAACTGCTGGGCGAGTATTTTGAAGAGGACTGGTCGAGGATCGAGCCTGTCAGCATCGAGCCCGGACATCAAGCGGAATGGGCCTGGCTGCTGAAAGGATTCGAACGCATCACGGGCTGTCCAACGGGGCGTTTTCGCGGCGAGCTGCTGGCGTCGGCGCTGCGCTACCGTGACGAGGCGACGGGCTGTCTGGTTGACGAGGGCGACACTGCCGGCAACGTCAGGCGCGATACGCGGCGGCTGTGGCCGCAGACCGAAATTGCGAAAGCGTGGATTGCGCAAGCGGAGTCGGGCGAGGCCGGTGCTGCCGACGAGGCGCGGATGGCGCTGGTGCGGCTGGAGCGGCATTACCTCAGCCATCCCGTGGCCGGCGGCTGGCACGATCAGTTCGACCGCGACGGCAACTCGCTGGTCGCCACGATTCCCGCGTCGTCGTTCTATCATGTCCTGTGTGCGGTCACCGAAGCGGAGCAGGTGCTCGGCTGAGAAAGGCGCGGCGCTCACAGCCACCGCTTCCGCCGTTTGAAGCTCTTTAGGTTCTTGAAACTCTTGCGCTGGTCGCCGGCGCCACCGAGGTAGAATTCCTTGACGTCTTCGTTGTCGCGCAGTTCGTCGGCCGAGCCGTCGAGCACCACCTTGCCCTGTTCCATGATGTAGCCGTGGCTCGCGACCGAAAGTGCGGCGCGCGCGTTCTGTTCCACCAGCAGGATGGTGACGCCGAGGTCGCGGTTGATCTCCTTGATGATGGCGAACACTTCCTTGACCAGCAGCGGCGAGAGCCCCATCGACGGCTCGTCCATCAGGATCATTTTGGGGCGCGCCATCAGCGCCCGGCCGATCGCCAGCATCTGCTGTTCGCCGCCGGAGAGATAGCCGGCGAGGCCGGTGCGCTCCTTCAGGCGCGGGAAATATTTGAAGACCATGTCGATGTCGTCGCCGACCTCGTTGTCGCTGCGAGTAAAGGCGCCGAGCCGCAGGTTTTCCAGCGACGTCATGTCGGAGACGATGCGGCGGCCCTCCATCACCTGGAAGATGCCGCGGCGGACGATCTTGTCGGGGTCGATGCCGTGGATGCGTTCGCCGTCGAACACGATTTCGCCGCGGGTGACTTCGCCGTCCTCGGTCTTGAGCAGGCCCGAGATCGCCTTCAGCGTCGTCGACTTGCCGGCGCCGTTGGCGCCCAGCAGCGCCACAATGGCACCCTTGGGCACGTCGAGGCTCAGCCCGCGCAGCACCAGGATGACGTCGTCATACACCACCTCGATGTTGCGCACGCTGAGCAGCGGGGCAGGGGCGGTGGCCGCGGCTGGCGCCGGGCGGGCGGTATCGACGGTTTCAATCATGTTCGTTCACTCTCGCTGTCGTCACCCGCCTGGTGCGCAATTGCGCACAAGGCGGGTGATGACGTCCTGTGTCGGTGACGTTCAGTCCAGCCTCACCAGCCAAACCAGTCCGGTTTGCGCGGCAGTTCGACGGTCTTGACCTTCTCGAGCTTGATCGTGCCCTTGGCCATGACGTCGTTGATGTCGCCATCGGTCGCGCCCGAGATCTTCGAGCGGTACAGGTCGACCTTCATGGTCGGGCGGTGATCCTTCTCGGTCCAGGTCGAGGGATTGCAGACGCCTTCCATCCCGGCGGGCACCCAATCCTTCTTCTGATAGAAGCCCTTGGCGACGTTCTCGCCGGTGGCGCCGCCGTTCTTGGCGGCCCAGTCGAGGGCTTCCTTCATGTAGAGCGCACTGCAGACGCCGGCGACGTAGTGCACGGGACGATAGACCTTGCCCGACGGGTCGGACATTTTCGAGATTTCGATCACGGTCTTCATGCCCGGCGCATTGCCGCCCCACGCTACCGCGGTCCGCAGCGGGAAGATGACGCCGTCGGCGGCATCGCCCGCGGTCTTGGCGGCGTTTTCGTCCATGCCCCAGACGTTGCTGAGGAATTGAACGTCGACGCCGGCGGTCTTGCACGCCTTCATCACCGAGATGTTGGAGGCGGCGGTGTTACCGAGATAAGCGTAGTTGGCGCCGGCGCTCTTCAGGCTCAGGCACTGCGCGCTGTAGTCGCCCGGCGAAAGCGCGAATACCAGCGGGGGCAGCACTTCGAAGCCGAGTTCGGTGGCAAGCGCTTCACCGGCCGCCTTCGGGGCGTTCGGGTAGGGGTGGTTGGCGCCCATGTGGACGAACTTCGGCTTGCCGGACTTGCCCTTGGCCTTCCAGTCCTCGGCCGCCCAGGTCAGTTCGGCGCGCAGGGCATCGGAATAGCTCGGGCCGTAGAAGAAATTATACGGCGCCGGCTTGGCCTTGCCGCTGGTGCCTTCCGGATCGGTCAACGCCGCGGCGTAGGAGCCGGAGAAGTCGGGGATCTTGTCCTGCGCGAGGAAGCCGGTGAGCGCCTCGGTGTCGGCGGTGCCCCAGCCCATGATTGCGGCGACCTTGCCGTCCGGCGCCGACCATTTCTTGTAGAGCGCGATCGCCCGCGGCACCTGGTAGCCGTAGTCGTTGCTGTCGACACTGAGCGGCTTGCCGCCGACGCCGCCGTTCTTGTTGACCCAGGCAAAGGTGTCCGCGACGCCCTGGCCGTAGGGGGTGCCGACGTCGGCGGTGCCGCCCGACAGATCCTGCAGATGGCCGATCGCGATCTGTGCCTGCGCGGTGGCGGAAGCGCCGCCGATCAGCAGCGCCAGTGAAACGGTGCTCAAGAGAGATTTCATCGTCATAGACATTTTCCTCCGGTCTTTTGTTGAGTTCGTTGTCGTCGCTCCCGTTCCCGCCTCAATGCGAAAACGGGTAGAGTTTCCAGTAGGTCTTGATCTGCCGCCAGCGATGCGCGAGCCCGTCGGGTTCGAACATCAGGAATCCGATGATGATCAGTCCAATCGTGATCTCGCGCAGGAAGGTGATGTTGTTGTTGAGCGACAACGCCTTGTCGATTGCGCTGCCCTTCAGGCCGCCGCTGATCCACTCCATTGCTTCCGGCAGCAACACCACGAACGCGGTGCCCATCAGCGTGCCCATGACAGAGCCGGTGCCGCCGATGATGATCATCGCCAGGAACAGGATCGAGCGCTCGATGCCAAAACCTTCGTTGGAAACGACGAGCTGGTAGTGCGCGTAAAGCGCGCCGGCGATGCCGGCGAAGAAGGCGGCCAGCCCGAACGACAGCGTGCGGTACTTGGTGAGGTTGATGCCCATGATCTCGGCGGAGAGATAATGGTCGCGGATCGCGACCAGCGCGCGGCCGTCGCGGGTGCGCATCAAATTGGTCACCAGCAGGAAGCTAATCACGAGATAGGCCAGCACCACGTAGAAGTACTGCTTATCGCCGCGGAACGTATAGCCGAAGATCGAGAACGGATTGGCGCTGGCCGGCACCGAGCCGCCGGAGAACCAGTCGGCGCGCGAGAAGAAATCCAAGAGGATATATTGCGCGGCGAGCGTCGCGATGACGAGATAAAGGCCTTTCAGCCGCGCCGCCGGCAGGCCGAAGATCAGCCCGACCAGCGCGGTGATGACACCGGCGAGCGGAATGGCGAAGAACACCGGGATCGGCAACGTGTTGGAGATGTAGGCCGAGGTGAAGGCGCCGAACAGGAAGAATGCGGCGTGGCCGATCGAGATCTGCCCGGTGAAGCCGACCAGGATGTTGAGCCCGAGCGCTGCGATGGCAAAGATGCCGATCTGGATGGATATGCTGAGCCAGTAATTGGTGAACACCAGCGGCGCGAAGCAGACCAGGATGACGCCGGCAATGGCGAAGTTGCGGCCGGTCGCGGTCGGAAAGATCGTGGTGTCCGCCGCATAGGTGGTGCGGAAGTCGCCGGAGGGGATGAGGGAGGGACCGGCCATGTTTACACCCGCTCGATGTCTTTGGTGCCGAACAGCCCATAGGGCTTGATCATCAGGATGATGATCAGCACGTAGAACGGCGCGATTTCATAGAGATTGCCCCAATGCAGATATTCGCTGTCGACATACTGCGCGATGTTCTCCAGCAGCCCGATGATGATGCCGCCGACCACCGCGCCGCCGATCGAATCCAGCCCGCCGAGGATCGCGGCTGGAAACACCTTGATGCCGTAAGCAGAGAGGCCCGAGGATACGCCGTTGACGACGGCGACCACGACGCCCGCGACCGCCGACACCATGGCCGAAATCGCCCATGCCATCGCGAACACGTTTTTCACCGAGATGCCCAAGGACTGCGCCACCTGCTGGTTGAAGGCGGTGGCACGCATCGCCAGTCCGTATTTCGAAGCCTTGAAGAACCAGGCCATGCCGATCATCATCGCGACCGACACCACGAGACTCATCACGTAGACGGTCTGGATCTGTAGACCGAGGAAGCTGACGGACTGGCTTGTGAATATCTGCGGGAACGGCTGCGGATTGACGCCGAAAATCCATTTCAGCGCGGCCTGGAACACGGTCGAGAGGCCGATCGTCACCATGATCACCGAGATGATCGGTTCGCCGATCATCGGCCGCAGGATCAGGATCTGGATCGCGATGCCGAACACGAACATGAACACCAGCGTCATCGGCATGCCCAGCCAGAACGGCACCTGGTATTTGGCGAGCAGCGCCCAGCATACCCAGGCGCCGATCAGCAGGAGTTCGCCTTGCGCGAAATTCACCACCTGCGTCGCCTTGTAGATCAGCACGAACGACATCGCGACCACGCCATAGAGCGTGCCGACCACGAGGCCGTTGACCAGAAGCTGGATCAGGAACTGGATGTTCATTCCGCGGCCTCCGCGACCGGCGTGTCATGCGCGAGGTCGACTACCCGCAGCGTGGTGCGGATACGCTGGGTGGTGCCGTCCTGGAAGCGGATCACGGTGTCGACGGGGATGTCGCGTTTGCCGCCGTAGATTCCATTGATGATGGCGGCATATTTTTCGTTGATGACGCTGCGGCGGACTTTCCGGGTGCGGGTCAGTTCGCCGTCGTCGGCGTCGAGCTCCTTGTAGAGCAGCAGGAAGCGCGAGATGCGCTGCGCCGGCGGCAGCGTGGCGTTGACGGTTTCGACTTCTTTGCGCACGAGGTCATAGACCTCCGGGCGCGAGGCGAGGTCGGTGTAGGTGGTGAACGAAATGCGGTTCTTCTCGGCCCATTTCGAGATGATCGAGTAGCGGATGCAGATCATCGCCGCCAGCGCGTCGCGGCCGGCGCCCAGCACCACCGTCTCGGCGATATAGGGCGAGAACTTCAGCTTGTTTTCGAGATATTGCGGCGAAAAGCGCTCGCCGCGCGAGGTCTCGGCGAGATCCTTGATGCGGTCGATGACGACGAGCTGCCTGTCGTCATTGTAGTAGCCGGCGTCGCCGGAATGCATCCAGCCGTCCTTCATGTCGGCGGCCGAGGCTTCCGGATTCTTGTAATAGCCGAGATACATGTTGGGATGGCGCACGACGATTTCGCCGACGCCGTTGATATCGGGATTGTCGATCTTGATCTCGATATCGGCGGCCATCGGCACGCCGGTGGTGTCCGGATCGACCTTGCCGGACGGGTGCAGCGTATAGGCGCCCAATAGTTCGGTCTGGCCGTAGAGCGTGCGCAGCGGCACGCCCATCGCCTGGAAGAACTTGAACGTATCCGGCCCGAGCGCTGCGCCGCCGGTCGCCGCCGAGCGCAGCCGCGTGAAGCCGAGGCGGTCGCGCAGCGCGCGGAACAGGACCTTGTCGGCCAGCATCGAGTGCTTGCCTTCGGCGAGCGCTGCAAGCCCGGTCTTCATGCCGAGGCTGTAAAGCCTCTGTTTGAGCGGCGAGGAGTCCATCACGCCGGCGCGCACGTCGGCGGCGATCGATTCCCAGACCCGCGGCGCGAACAGCACGAAGGTCGGCGCGATCTCGCGAAAATCGTTCATCATGGTGTCGGGCTCTTCGACGAAGTTGACCTTCATCCGGCAGAGCAGGCCTTTGCCGAGCACATAGATCTGTTCCATGATCCAGGGCAGCGGCAGCACCGAGACGTATTCGTCATCCGGTCCCTTCGGATCGAACGCCAGATAGGTCGCGCAATGTTTCAAGACGCGCCCGGCCGCGAGCATCGCGAGCTTGGGGTTGGCCGTGGTGCCCGAGGTGGTGCAGAGGATGGCGACGTCCTCGCCTTTGGTCTGGTCGACCAGGCGGTCGTAGATGCCGGGCTCGCGCGACGCCCGTTCGCGTCCCATCGTGGCGAGCTTTTCCGCCTCCATCAGCCGCGGATCGTCATATTTGCGCATGCCGCGCGGATCGGAATAGACGATGTGTTTGAGGTTGGGCACGCGCTCGGCCAGCGCCAGCAGCTTGTCGACCTGCTCTTCGTCCTCGGCAAACACCAGTTTGGCCTCGCCGTAACTGAGCAAATACGCGGCTTCCTCGTCGAGCACGTCGCGATAAAGGCCGAGGCTCATGGCGCCAATGGCGTGGGTTGCGATTTCGGCTGCCACCCAGTCCGGCCGGTTGTCGCCGATCACGCCGATGACGTCGCCGCGCCCGAGGCCCAGTTCGACCATGCCGAGCGCGAAATCATGGACGCGCGTCTGGTAGTCGTTCCAGGTGAAGACGCGCCATAGCCCGAGGTCTTTTTCGCGCAGCGCAATCTCGCCGCCGTGCTCTTTCGCGTTGAGGCGGAGCAGTTTCGGATAGGTGTCGGCTTGGGCCACACGGCCAGTGTAATCCATCATGCCGCGCACTCCGGGGCGGCGGCGGGCTTGTCGTCGGGATCGACGAGGACCTCGTCCTCTTCTCCGAGATAGGCGCGCTTGACATGGGGATCGGCAAGCACGGCAGCCGGATCGCCCTCGGCGATCTTGCGACCGAAATCCAGCACCATGACGCGGTGGGAAATATCCATCACCACGCCCATGTCGTGCTCGATCATCATGACGGTCATGCCGAACTCTTCGTTGAGATCGACGATGTAGCGCGCCATGTCCTCTTTTTCCTCGAAATTCATGCCGGCCATCGGCTCGTCGAGCAGGATCAACTGCGGCTCCAGCGCCATCGCGCGCGCAAGCTCGACGCGCTTGCGCAGGCCGTAGGGCAGGGTGCCGGCGGTGGCCTTGCGCACCGACTGCAGGTCGAGGAAGTCGATGATTTCTTCCACCTTGCGGCGGTGCTCGAGTTCCTCGCGGCGTGCTCCGGTCAGCCAGTACAGCGATCCCGTGATGAAATTGTTCTTCAGGAGGTGGTGCCGCCCGACCATGATGTTGTCGAGCACGCTCATATGGTGAAACAGCGCGAGGTTCTGGAAGGTGCGGCCGATACCGAGTGACGGACGCGCGTTCGGGTTCAGGCCCGTGATGTCCCGGCCGCGATAGAACAACTGGCCTTCGGTCGGCTTGTAGCGGCCCGAGATGCAATTGACGATCGAGGTCTTGCCGGCGCCGTTCGGCCCGATGATCGAGAACAGTTCGCCGTCATTGACGCCGAAACTGACTTCGGTCAGCGCACGAACGCCACCAAAGCGCAGTGACACCCCGCGCACTTCCAAAGCGTAAGCCACTCATTCCTCCAGATATGACGCCTTGGCAGCGCTCTTTATCTATGTTTGCACACGATGGTGCGATCCTACATCGCCGGCTACCGCTAGGCCATCCGACTAATGACCCCGACCCGGCCGCACTGCGCGGTAACGCCGCACCCTGCAAATCCCGGCCGCTCCGCCTGCCGTCCGCTTGTTCGCTGGACCATCAGCGGGCCGGCACGAGGTGGCTCTCAATAAGGGAAAGCGATACGTTGAAATGTCTTCTGCCTGACAATTGGTCGGCAAATTTCAATAGCGCCGCGGGGCGCGGTTCGGGTGTTTGTTGCGGTGCAATATGAAGACTGGGGTTACTGGCGACGGTCGATGAAACAATGATTGCTCCGGATTACCTGAAACGCATTGCGGCCTGGTCGCGCGAACTCAGCGAGCGCGAGATCGAGATCGCGCGCGCCGGTATCGTCGAAAAATCCTACCGCGCCGATGAATTCATCTTCATGCGCGGCGATCAGTTCGACTACTGGACCGGCGTCGTCACCGGGCTGGCGCGGATGGGCATTGTGTCCCGCGGCGGCAAGGCCGCGAGCTTTGCCGGTCTCACCGCCGGCGCCTGGTTCGGCGAAGGCACCGTGCTGAAGAACGAGCCCCGCCGCTACGACGTGGTGGCGCTGCGCGATACCAGGATTGCGATGATGAACCGCAGCACGTTCCTGTGGCTGTTCGAGAACAGCGTAGGCTTCAATCGCTTCCTGGTCGGGCAGCTCAACGAGCGTCTCGGGCAGTTCATCGCGCTATTGGAATATGGCCGCACGCTCGATGCGACCGCGCGGCTGGCACGCTCGATCGCCTCGCTGTTCAATCCCATTCTCTATCCGGACCTCACGCCGCATCTCGAGATCACGCAGGAAGAGATCGGGGCGCTCTCCGGCATTTCCCGGCAGAATGCCAACCAGTGCCTGAAGCGGCTGGAGCAGCAGGGGCTGCTGCGGTTGGAATATGGCGGCGTCACCGTCCTCGACCTCGAACGATTGCGCCACTACGGCGAATAGGGAATGACGATGGACGTCATTCTGCCGGGTATGGGTACGCGGCGTGATCACCCATTCCTGCCCTGCGGCGTCAGCACCGTTGGCGCGGCCTGTGAGTTGATCTAGCCTGCCTGCAAGCCGCCGGTGAATAATGGGCTCAGGGAGGCGTCATGAAACTTCAGCGTCGTCAATTCTTGCAGTTGGCCGCCGGGGCTGCGGCGCTCCCTGTCACTTCCGGGGTCGCCAGCGCGCAAACCTATCCGGCGCGGCCGGTTCGTTTGGTGATCGGTTATACCCCGGGCGGCTCGGCGGATCTGACCGCCCGCCTGATGGGGCAGTGGCTGTCGGAGAAGCTCGGGCAGTCGTTCGTCATCGAGAACCGGCCGGGCGGCGGCACCAATATCGCCACCGAAGCGGTGGTGCGCGCGGCGCCGGACGGCTACACGCTGCTGCTTGTCGCACCGGCCAATGCCATCAACGCCACGCTCTATGACAAGCTCAATTTCGACTTTCTGCGCGACACCGAGCCGGTCGCGGGCATCATCCGCTTTCCCAACGTGGTGGTGGTCAACACCTCGCTGCCGATCCATTCGATCCCCGAACTGATCGCCTACGCCAAGGCCAATCCCGGTAAGCTCAACATGGCGTCGTCCGGCAACGGGTCGACGATCCACATGTCCGGTGAATTGTTCAAGATGCTGACCGGAATCAACATGGTCCATGTGCCCTACCGGGGCGGCGCGCCGGCGCTTACCGATCTGATCGCGGGCCAGGTGCAGGTGATGTTCGACAACATTCCGACCTGCGCCGAGCACGTCAAATCCGGCAAGCTGCGCGGTCTCGCCGTCACCAGCACGACCCGCTCCGAAGTGCTGCCGGATCTGCCTGTCGTCGCCGATTTCCTGCCCGGCTACGAGGCCAGCGCCTGGTATGGCATTGGCGCACCGAAGGGCACGCCGCCCGAAATCATCGAGCGTCTCAACAAGGCGGTCAACGAAGTCCTCGCCGATCCCAAGGCGAAGGTGCGGTTTACCGAGCTCGGCGCCTTTCTGCTGCCGGGTTCGGCGTTGGATTTCGGAAAGCTGCTGGCGAATGAAACCGACAAGTGGGGCAAGGTGGTCAAGTTTGCGGGCGCCAAGGTCGACTAGATCGAGCGCGCAACCGCGCGCGGCGGATGTTTCGCCAGCGCTGCCGCCATCGCCGAGATCAGCGGCCGCATGAAGAAGGCGTCGTCGGCCGGGTAGATGTCGGTGCGCAATCCCTGCGCCTTGAGTTCGTCGGACACCGCCGGTCCGACCGAGGCGATCGGCGTTTGCCCCAGTCCCTGCCGCAACCGGTCCTCGCAGCCGCGGGCGCGGGCGACTTCGACCAGGCGGCGGACCTGGCCCAGATTGGTCAGCGCGATCGCATCGATCCGCCCCTCGGCCATTTCGTCGATGGCGGTCACGATGTTGGCGTCGGCGGCCTGCGCGTCATAGGCGTAGGGCAGCACGGTATCGACTTCCGACACGCCTTGCGCCTTGATGGCGCCGATCAGGACGCTGTGATCCTTGTCCGGATAGAGCTGCAGGCCGACGCGGCGGCCGCGCAGGTCGAGGCGCGACAGCATCTCGGCGATGCCTTCCGAGGTCGGCTTTTCCGTCGTCATCTGCGGCTCCAGCCCGATTTCGCGCAGCGCCTTGCCGGGCTTCGGGCCGCGGGTGAACTTGCGCGCGCTTCCAAGCGCCGCAACGAAAGCCGGCTCGACGCCGATGCGCCGCACCACCTTCATCAGCCGGCGCAAGCCTTCGCCGGTCATCAGCACCATGTCGTCGCAAGGTTTTGCGATGAACCGCTTGATCCAGGCCTCGATCGGCGCCGGGTCGGGCGCATCGTGGATGGTGAACATCGGGCATTGCAGCACGTCGGCGCCCTGCTCGGTGAGCAGGCGGGAAAACTGCGCCTCTTCGCGCGATTCCAGGATCAGGATGCGGTAACCGTTCAGTCTGTCAGCCATGATCGTACCTCAACGCCAATCGTCCGCGATTTGTTCATCCTGACTCCGGTTTCGGGATTGGCGCAAGCGCGCCGGCGGTGATAGAGCAGGGCGCAAATTCGCCGCTTCCCTCTGCCTGAATTGTAATCAAGCCCGCCATGCCCGATCATCAGTTCGTCCTGACCCTGTCCTGTCCGGATCGGCCCGGAATTGTTTCCGCGGTGTCGACCTTTCTCGCCCATAACGGGCAGAACATCCTGGACGCCCAGCAGTTCGACGACATCGAGACCAACAACTTCTTCATGCGGGTGGTGTTCGCCGCCGCCGATCTCGCGGTGGAATTGCAGGCCTTGCAGACCGGCTTTACCGCCATCGCCGATCGCTTCAGCATGGACTGGCAGATGCGCGATCGCGCCAGCCGCCGCCGTGTGATGCTGCTGGTTTCCAAATCCGATCATTGCCTGGTAGATATTCTCTACCGCTGGCGCACCGGCGAACTTCAGATGATCCCGACCGGGATCGTGTCCAACCATCCGCGCGAGGTCTACGGCTCGCTCGATTTCGGCGAGATTCCGTTTCACTATCTGCCGGTCACCAAGGAAACCAAGCGCGCCCAGGAACAGGCGGTTTTGAAGCTGGTCAAGGACAGCGGAACCGATCTCGTGGTGCTGGCGCGCTACATGCAGATCCTGTCGGACGAGATGTCGGCGAGCCTGTCAGGGCGCTGCATCAACATCCATCACTCGTTCCTGCCCGGCTTCAAGGGCGCGCGCCCCTACCACCAGGCCCACGAGCGCGGTGTCAAGCTGATCGGCGCCACCGCCCATTACGTCACGCGCGATCTCGACGAAGGCCCGATCATCGACCAGGATGTCGAGCGCATCAGCCACCGCGATACGCCGGAAGATCTTTCGCGCAAGGGCCGCGACATCGAACGCCGTGTGCTGGCGCGTGCCATGCGCCATCACCTCGAGGATCGCGTCATCCTCAACGGCCGCAAGACCGTGGTGTTCATGGATTGATGCCTGTGACCTCCCGCGTCATGCGCGGGGCTGTCGCTATTTGACCGGCAGGCTCGCGGCGAGCGTGCGAGCGATGGGCTTCGGCAGTTCGATGCCGGAAAGCCTCCATTCGGTCCCCTCAAAGTGCAGGTTGATCGCGGCGTAGTTTTCCGGGTCGGATTTATCGCTGACGCGGATGCCGAGCAGCACCGGCTGGATGAAATTGACGCGGCCGAGCAGCGACAGCCAGTTTCCGGTGTGCAGGTCGGCCAGGGCCGGCAAGCCCGAAAAGGCCGGCAGTCCCTGCGAGGCCTCTATCTTGCCGCTCCTGAGTATCAGCGTGAGGTTGTCGGCCGTCAGCATCTTGGCCGCCATCGCATCCGCGATGGTCGCGCCGTAGGTATTGATCAGCATTTTTTCCATCGCACCGACCTTGCGTGTGGCGCCGATCCGATCGAGATAGGCATTGACGATCTGGTTGGTCAGCGACCGGCTGAGCGCCTTGACGTCGGTCTTCTCGAGGATCTTCGCCACGTCGCCGGCGCGCGCGGCCGACGCCAGCGTGGCGAGCGAGGACGCCGCCAGTCCGAGATAGATCGCAACGGCAACAATGAGGGCGGCAATCGTGCCGAGAAACCAGCGCATCGGAAAATCCTGTTCGCACAGCGTGCGGTGCCGTCACCGGCGGCGCAAACGGCGATCGCCGTGCGATTGATTCAAAATGTTGATGGATGCCGCAAGGGCGACGACGCGGTATTGCATGCGTGACCGCACGATGCCAGCGGCGATTTTGTGGAGATATACCGGCCCGCGTTCCCTGCCGGAACCGGTTCCCGGCGACGTCGGAATCAGTGCGACGTGAATATCAGTGAATCGCATCCTCCGAAGAGGACGCAGGCTTGGCTTCCTCGCTGCGTTCCGCTGCCGGTATCAGCCGCCTGCGCTCGCGCTCCTTCATGTACTCGTCGTATTTGGCGGTGCCCGGACGCGGCGGTGCGTCCGCGGGCAGGCCGCCTGCCCATGCCGGGAGGGAGTCGCTCATGCCGGCGGCGAGTTTTTCGTTGATGCTGCTGCACCCGCTCAAGCCAAGGCCTGCCAGGGCAGCGGCAACGAGTGCGGCGATATGGCGGGCTCTGATCGGCATCGGCGGCAAATTACAACTCTGATCTTTACGGATGATGGACTGGCGCACTTTGGCGCCGGTCCAGACCTCCGCGTTTCTGTTGACAGGACCATCTTATTTGTACGACCGTACAAATGGTGGAGCGCTTATCCGGAAGCGATCCGTTGGGCAGACGGTGGCTTTGTTAGTATCCTGATACCTAAGGCCTGCTTGCGTCGCTACGAGCGAAAAGCCTGCCTTGCGGCAGGGGCACGCCCTTTGTCTGACTGGACAATACGCCGCCGGAGGACGTCATGTCGCGGCGCTACACGGCCGAAAAATCTGGGCTATGGTGAGGCAAGGGCCGGGGACTCGGTTCGAGGCACAAGACCGATCAGGGGGAGACCGATTTCATGTCCATTCGCAGTCAAATGTTGCTGGCCGCAGGTGCCGTTGCCGGCGTTCTGGCGCTCGCGCCTGCGCAAGCCGAGGATGCCGTCAAGATCGGGCTGATTCTGCCGATGACCGGCGGTCAGGCGTCGACCGGCAAGCAGATCGATAACGCCGTCAAGCTCTACATGCAGCAGAACGGCGATACCGTCGCCGGCCGGAAGATCGAAGTCATCCTCAAGGACGACGCTGCGGTTCCCGACAATACCAAGCGTCTCGCCCAGGAACTGATCGTCAACGACAAGGTGAGTTTCATCGCCGGCTTCGGCGTGACCCCGGCTGCATTGGCGGCGGCGCCGCTGGCAACCCAGGCCAAGGTTCCCGAAATCGTGATGGCGGCAGGCACCTCGATCATTACCGAGCGCTCGCCCTATATCGTCCGCACCAGTTTCACGCTGGCGCAGTCGTCGACGATCATCGGCGATTGGGCCGCCAAGAATGGCATCAAGAAGGTCGCAACCCTGACCTCCGACTATGCGCCGGGCAATGACGCGCTGACCTTCTTCAAGCAGAATTTTACCGCCGGCGGCGGCGAAATCGTCGAAGAGGTCAAGGTACCGCTCGCGAATCCCGACTTCGCGCCGTTCCTGCAGCGCATGAAGGACAGCAAGCCCGACGCCGTGTTCGTGTTCGTGCCGGCAGGCCAGGGCGGCAACTTCATGAAGCAGTATGCCGAGCGCGGGCTCGACAAATCCGGGATCAAGGTGATCGGCCCCGGCGACGTGATGGACGACGACCTGCTCAACGGCATGGGCGATGCGGCGCTCGGCACCGTCACCGCGCATCTATACTCCGCAGCGCATCCGTCGGCCGCCAACAAGGAATTCGTCGCGGCCTACAAGAAGGCGTTCGGTTCGCGCCCGGGCTTCATGGCGGTGAGCGGCTATGACGGCATCCGGCTGATCTACGAGGCGCTGAAGAAGACCGGCGGCAAGACCGACGGCGATGCGCTGATCGAAGCGATGAAGGGCATGAAGTGGGAGAGCCCGCGCGGCCCGATCTCGATCGATCCGGAAACCCGCGACATCGTCCAGAACATCTACATCCGCAAGGTCGAGAAGGTCGACGGCGAACTCTACAACGTCGAATTCGCGACCTTCGGGGCGGTGAAGGACTCCGGCAAGACGAAGAAGTGACGACGAAGTGATAACGAAGTCGTCATCCCGGGGCGCGCGTTAGCGCGAACCCGGGATATCGAGATTCCGGGTCGGGTCCTTCGGACCATCCCGGAATGACGGTCTCAAGGCTCTGGGCTTTCCCTGAATGACAACCCTGTTCACCATCCTGTTCGACGGTGTTGCCTACGGCATGTTGCTGTTCGTGCTCGCCTGCGGGCTTGCCGTGACGCTCGGGCTGATGAACTTCGTCAATCTCGCCCATGGCGCCTTCGCGATGACCGGCGGGTATGTCTGCGCCGTTCTCGTCAACCAGTCCGGCTGGCCGTTCTTTGCGGCCCTGCCGCTGGCCTTTGTCGCCAGTGCGGTGATCGGGATCGTGCTGGAACGCGCGCTGTACCGCCATCTCTACACCCGCAGTCATCTCGACCAGGTGCTGTTTTCGGTCGGTCTCGTCTTCATGTCGGTGGCGGCGGTCGATTACATCATGGGATCGTCGCGGATCTTCATCAAACTGCCGGCGGCACTGGAAGGCCAGTTCGACTTCTTCGGGGTCGGCATTGGCCGCTACCGGCTGATGATCGTCGTGATCTGCGGCCTGCTCACGGTGGCGCTGCAATTGATTCTGGCGCGCACGCGCTTCGGCAGCCGGCTCCGCGCGGCCGTGGACGATCCGCGCGCGGCAAGCGGCCTCGGCATCAACGTGCCGCAGGTGTTTGCCTTCACCTTTGCTTTCGGGTGCGGCCTTGCGGGCCTCGGCGGCGCGCTCAGCGCCGAGATCCTCGGGCTCGATCCGTATTTCCCGCTGAAGTTCATGATCTATTTTTTGATCGTGGTGACCGTCGGCGGCTCCTCCAGCATCACCGGGCCGTTTCTCGCCTCGCTGCTGCTCGGCATCGGCGACGTCGCCGGTAAATATTACGTCCCCAAGATGGGGCCGTTCGTAATCTACACCATGATGATCGTGATCCTGATCTGGCGCCCGAACGGCCTGTTCGGCCGCACCGCCGCGCGATGAGCCCGCGATGACCGCGCTTCCCGACGTCTCATCCCATGCTATGGCGAGCGCGCGCTGGCGCCCGGCCGAGATTGCCTTCTGGATCTTCGCGTTGGCGTCCGCGTTCCTGTTTCCGTCACGTTATCTGATCATGACCGACATCGTGCGGCTGGCGCTGTTTGCGCTGTCGCTGGACCTGATCCTTGGTTATGCCGGCATCGTCTCATTGGGCCACGCCGCGTTCTTCGGTGTCGGCGCCTATTCCGCGGGATTGCTGGCGCTGCACGGCATCATTACCGAGCCGGTGCTGGCGCTGGTCGCCGCAGGTCTGGTCGCCATGGTGCTTGGCTTCTTCACCAGCTTTCTGGTGATCCGGGGCGTCGATCTGACCCGGCTGATGGTGACGCTTGGCATCGCGCTGCTGCTGGAAGCGCTGGCGGAACGCTTCTCCAACATCACCGGTGGCACCGACGGGCTGCAAGGCATCGAGATGTCGCCGATCCTCGGTCTCTTTGCCTTCGACATATTTGGCAAGACCGGCTTCTTCTACTCGCTGATCGTGCTGTTCCTGATGTTCCTCTTGGCGCGCCGGATCGTGCACTCGCCATTCGGCCTGTCGTTGCGCGCGATCAGGAACAATCCGTTGCGGGCTTCCGCCATCGGCGTGCCGGTCAATCGCCGCCTCATCGCGATCTACACGGTGGCGGCGTTTTATGCCGGCATCGCCGGCGCGCTGTTCACCCAGACCACGGCGCTGGCTTCGCTCGACGTGTTTTCGTTCGAGCGATCGGCCGACCTGATGCTGGTGCTCGTTATCGGCGGTACCGGCTATCTCTATGGCGGGCTGATCGGCGCTGTCGTGTTCAAGATGCTGCAGGAATTCTTCTCGACCATCACGCCGCAATACTGGCAGTTCTGGATCGGCCTCGTTCTGGTGGTGATTGTGCTGGTCGGCCGCGACCGCATTCATCGCGGGGCGCTTTGGTTGCCGAACCTCGTGATCCGGCAATTCGCCGGCCGCAAGGCCGTCGTGGCCGTTCCGGAAAGCGATGCGTCATGACGGTTGCGTTGGAAACCAGGGGACTGGAGAAATCGTTCGGCGGGCTTCGCGTCACGCGTGACCTGTCGCTCCGGGTCGAGCAGGGCGCCCGTCATGCGCTGATCGGACCCAACGGCGCCGGCAAGACCACCGTGATCAACCTGCTCACCGGCGTGCTGAAGCCCAATGCCGGGCGGATTCTGCTGGAAGGCAACGACATCACCGATCTGCCGGTTCACACCCGGGTGCTGCGCGGGCTGTCTCGCACGTTCCAGATCAATCAGCTCTATGCCGACCTGACGCCGTTAGAGACCGTTGGGCTCGCGGTCTCCGAGCGGCTCGGCCGCGGCGGCGACTGGTGGCGGCGGATGGGAACGCGCAGCGACGTCAACCAGGAGATCGCGGAAACGCTTGGCCGCTTTCACCTGCTCGACGTCATGAACGAACGCACCGCGACGCTGCCTTACGGCAAGCAGCGCCTGCTCGAGATCGCAGTCGCAATTGCGACCAAGCCCCGCGTGCTGCTGCTCGACGAACCCGCGGCCGGCGTCCCCGAGAGCGAGCGCCATGACATCCTGGCCGCGGTCGCGGCTCTCCCGCGCGACGTCACGGTATTGTTAATCGAGCACGACATGGACCTGGTGTTCTCGTTCGCCGACCGCATTTCGGTGCTCGTCAACGGCGCCATGCTGGTGGAAGGCCCGCCGGACCAAGTGGCGCGCGATCCGCAGGTCAAGGCGGTCTATCTCGGTGAGGCCGCCGATGCCTGATCTGCTCGCCATCGACAGCCTGCGCGCCGGCTACGGCGAAGCCGTGGTGCTGCCCTCGATGTCACTGACGTTGGGCGAAGGCCAGGTTCTGGCGCTGCTGGGACGCAACGGCACCGGCAAGACCACCCTGATCAACTCGATCGTCGGCGTCACCCGCCGCTTCGGAGGCACCGTGGCGCTCGGGGGGCTGGATATCACGGCGATGCGGCCGGACCAGCGAGCGCGCGCCGGGATCGGCTGGGTGCCGCAGGAGCGCAATATCTTCCGCTCGCTGACGGTGGAGGAAAATATGACAGCGGTGGCCCAGCCCGGGCCATGGACCGTCGACAAGGTTTACGAGATGTTTCCGCGCCTCAAGGAGCGCCGCGGCAATTTCGGCAACCAGCTTTCCGGCGGCGAGCAACAGATGCTGGCGATCGGCCGGGCGCTGACCCTCAATCCGAAGGTGCTGCTGCTGGACGAGCCGACCGAGGGGCTGGCGCCGATCATCGTCGAGGAGTTGCTGCGGGCGCTTGGCACCATCACCCGCGCCGGTGGTATCTGCTCGATTATCGTCGAGCAGAACGCGCAAAAGATTCTGGGGCTGGCCGATCGTGTTGTGATATTGGAACGCGGCGCAATCGTTCATGATGCGGATAGTCGCTCGCTGAAGGCCGATCCCGCGGTGCTCGAACGCTATCTCGGCGTTGCGGGTGCCGCAGCACATTGAATAAAATTCTCGGGAGTTGAGACCATGCAGAGAACCAAAGCCCCCTTCCGCGCCGACGAGGTCGGCAGCCTGTTGCGGCCGTCGCGCATCAAGGAAGCGCGCGCCAAACTCGAGAAGGGCGAGATTACGGCTGACGATCTGCGCAAGGTCGAGGATATGGAGATCGAAAAGGTCGTGCACCGGCAGGCCTCAACCGGATTGAAGCTCGCGACCGACGGAGAATTCCGCCGCTCCTGGTGGCATTTCGACTTCCTCAGCCATCTCACGGGTTGCGAACTCTACCACCCCGATACGGGCATCCAGTTCGCGGGAATCCAGACCCGTCACGACGCCATCCGGGTCATCGGCAAGCTCGACTTTCCCGACAACCATCCGATGCTGGATCATTTCAGGTTCCTGAAAAAGCATGCCGATACGGCGCATGTCACCGCGAAGATGACGATTCCGTCGCCCGCGGTGCTACACTTCCGCGGTGGCCGCAAGGCGATCTCAAAGGATGTCTATCCCGATCTCGACGCGTTCTTCATGGATCTCGGCAAGACCTACCGCAAGGCCGTGAAGGCGTTCTACGACGCCGGCTGCCGCTATCTGCAGTTCGACGATACGGTCTGGGCCTATCTCTGCTCGCAGGAAGAATTGCACAAGGCCCGCGAGCGCGGCGACAACCCGGATGGCCTGCAGGAGATCTACGCGCGCGTCATCAACTATGCGCTGGCCGAACGGCCGGCCGACATGGTCGTCACCACCCATGTCTGCCGCGGCAATTTCCGCTCCACCTGGATTTCGTCGGGCGGCTACGAGCCGGTCGCCGAGACCATGCTGGCCGGCACCAATTACGACGGTTACTTCCTGGAATATGATTCCGACCGCGCCGGCGGATTTGAGCCGCTGCGCTACCTGCCCAAGGGCAACAAGATCGTCGTGGTTGGCGTCATCACCTCGAAGTTCGGCGAGCTCGAAAAGAAGGACGACATCAAGCGACGCCTCGAGGAAGCTGCCAAATTCGCGCCGCTCGACCAGCTCGCGGTTTCCCCGCAATGCGGCTTTGCCTCGACCGAGGAAGGCAACATCCTGTCCGAGGAAGAGCAGTGGGCCAAGCTGCGGCTCGCGGTCGAAGTCGCGAACGAGGTGTGGGGGAAGTAGCTTCCTTCGTCATTGCGAGGAGCGCTAGCGACGAAGCAATCCAGACTTGCTTTGCAGCTCGATGGATTGCTTCGCTAGCGCTCGCAATGACGGTGGCCATGTCTCACTTCTCCGCCAGATAGACCTCGCCGAGCAGCGACGAATTCGACCACGGCACCTGTTTCGATTTCGTCGCGGCGACGACTTCGGCGCGGACGCGGGTCAGCATCTGCTGCACCTCCAGCCCGGGCGTGCCGATGTGGCGCGACAGCGCCGCCGAAAACGGGCTGTTGGCGCCTTCGCCATCGAGCGCGACCTGTCCGGGTGCGGTTGCAAACGCGATCAAGGTGCCCGCGCCGAGCGTGGAGGAGCCGGCGCCGAGCGAGGTCGGCGCGGCAAGGCCGGATCCTGCTTCGCCTTCGATGCCGCGGCTGGCGCCCGCAGAAGCCACCTTCGGCGCCATCGGATTGTTGCGGCAGGCGTCGAGGATCAGGATGTTGGTGCGAACCTGGTCGTCGAGGCCGGCCATGATCGTATCCATGTCCATCATGACAGCGGTTACGTCGGTGCCGCTCTGAAACTGGATGTCGACCGGCACCAGATAATTGCGGCCGTCGATCTGCACGCCGTGGCCGGCATAATAGACCACCGCAACCTGCGCCCGCGCGGCTTCGCGCAGGAATTCGCGGGTCATGGTCTGCATCGCCGCCCGGTCGAGGTCGATGCCTACCGTCACCACAAAGCCGATGTCGCGCAGGCTCTTTGCGATCGAGCGCGCGTCATTGGACGGATTGGGCAGGGCCCTGACGTATTGGTAGGCGCCGTTGCCGATCACCAGCGCGATGCGCCGGCCGGCGTTGGCTGCAGGCTTCGTTGTCGTCGGAGCGGCGGGCGTTGATGTCGTCGTCTGCTGCGGCGAAGACGGTGCGGTTCGCGGCGGCGGCGCGGCAGGCGCACCTGCGTCCGTCAGCAGCGAGAGGCGAACCTTTGCGGTAGCCTGATTGGCCTTGCTGCCGGCGTCGGACGCCACGCCCTCCAGCGTCGCCTTGAAATCCTCTCTGGCGCGGGGGTAGTCGCCTTTGGCTTCATAGGCGAGAGCGCGGTGGAGATAGGCCGTAATCAACACGCTGCCGGGCGGGGTCATGATGTTGGTGGGAGCCTTGGCTTTGGCGAGCCGGATCGCCTCGGTGCCGTCGGCAATGGCGCGGTCGAGGTCGCCCTTGGCGCGCCAGACCACGGTGCGGTCGATCAGGCCGGAGGGCAGGGATGGATCGAGCCGGATCGCCTCGTTGATATCGGCCAGCGCGCCGTCGAGATCGCCGAGTGCCTGCTTCGACAGGCCGCGGTTCAGCAAGGTATAGGCGTTCGGGCTGAGCCGGTTGGCAGAATCGTAATCGGCGATCGCCTTGGCATAGTCGCCCTTGCCGCGAAACGCGTTGCCGCGGTTGTGAAAGATGGTGCCGCTCGGTGGACCGCTCCGCAGCGCGTCGTTGAAGTCCGCAATCGCGATGTCGTACTCGCCCTTGTCGAAATAAGCGGAGCCGCGCAGGTTATAGAGCGCCTGGTCGGGCTTGAGCCGCAGCGCCTCGGTGGTGTCCGCGATCACCTGCGAATAGTTGCCCTTCTTGTTCCAGCCGACCGCGCGCCAGAAATAGATCGTCGCAAGCTGACCGCCCGAAAACACCTTCAGCGCGATGATCTTGTTGCAGGCGTCGATCTGCTGATCGGCCGGCGTGGTGTCGGTGGTGCAGAGCGGTCCAAGCTGCGAACGCGACTGGGCGAGGGTAGGCTGCGACCACAGCGCTGACAGGGCCATGGTGAGGATCAGCATCAAACGGCGCATCTGGATGGGTTCGCTTCGCTCGCAATGACGGAAAGGGCGTCCAGGCTTTTGTTGCGGGCGGCAGTCTGGCGGTTCAAGCGCGGCCTTTCCCCTGGTGGGCAGATGGTGGTAGGACAGCACGGCGATCCGCCGCTGCCCACCCCCGCGTCCCAAGCCGGCCCTCGAAATCCCGCGCGATGAAGAACGACCAGATCCTCAGCCAGATTTCCGATTTCTGCCGCCAGGCCGATATGGCGGAGACCACGTTCGGCCGCCGGGCCGTCAACGACGGCAAGCTGGTGCATCGGCTGCGCGAGGGCAAGCGCATCACCATCGATACGCTGGACCGTATCCAGGCCTATATCGCCGCCTCCACCCCCGGCGGGCTGCCGCCGCCGCGGGGGTTGCAGGTGCCGCCCGAGAAGCGCGACCCGCGCGGCAATTTCCGCTTCTTCGAGAACCGGCAGAAATACCTGCTGTTCGTCCACACCTGCAGCGAGAAGCGGGTGACCGCAGAGCGTGTGGCGTTGGAGCTTTCCAGCCTGCATCCACGGCCGCCGGCGCTCCGGGTATTCGACGCCGGCGTCGGCGACGGCACGGTGCTGGCGCGGGTGATGCGCGCGATGCATGGCCGCTTTCCCCATATGCCGTTCTATATCGCCGGCAAGGAGCTCAGCCTGGAGGACGTCCGGCTGACGCTGGACAAGGTGCCGGACCGGCTGTTCGAGCATCCGGCGACCGTGTTCGTGCTCACCAATATGTATTACGCGGAGGCCCCCTGGCTGACGCCGGCCTCGCCCGCGGCGGCGGCCGGCATGATCTGGCATGAGGTCGCCCTGCGGGGGGCATCGTCGGGCGAATTCGAGGCCCAGATTGGCGAATTGGGACCGTTTCTGGAGCAGAACTGGCGGGCCAATATCAGCCCCCGGACCGGAATGCCGATCTACGAGCGCCCGGTGGCGCTGGTGGTTTACCGGGAAGATCACCGATTCCTGCTTGATTCGATCATCCCCCGGGCGGGCCGGACCGAGGCCAATTTCGACCTTGTGATCGCTTCCCAGCCCTACCGGGCAAAATCGTCTGTGAATTTCCGCGCCAAGCGGATTATCGCGCCTTTGGCCCGGGCGCTGCGGGCAGGGGGCCGTCTGATTGGAATTCACTCCCACGGGCAGGATCCGGGCCTCGAAATCATTCAATCGGTCTGGCCGGGAGAAAATCCTTTCGCTGTAAGCCGTCATGAGCTACTCCGCGCGGTGAAATACGAGCTCGGTTCGGCCGGGCGGGACCTTAACTTTAATGCCTACGCCGATAACCGTTCCATCTTCCGTTATGATATGGAAGCGCTGCCCAACGAGGTGACCGGCTCGATCGGAACCTCGACGGCTTTTGCGGCGTGGAACGCGGCAGTGTATGTCGCTCAGATCGAAGACGATCGGTTGACGGAAATGACTGAAAACGGCCGGACCCTCGATGCCACCAGAGAGGTTCTGCGCAAGCATAATGGGCTTTGGTTTTACGACGAATCCTACGTCATATCGCGCCGTCGAGACTGACATTCCAGGATAGATCACACAGACAGCCGCCGACATCGGGCGGCAACAAGGGGTTGGTTGATGCGCGCGTCCTATCTGTTCACCAGCGAGTCGGTTTCCGAGGGTCATCCGGACAAGGTTTCGGATCAAATCTCCGACGCGATCCTCGATGCCTTCCTCGAAAAGGACGTCAAGCTCGGCATCGCCGACGACAGTGCGGTCAATACCCGCCTCGGCTGCGAGACACTCTGCACGACCAACAAGATCGTCATCGCCGGCGAGGGCCGCGGCCAGTTGTTCCGCGACATCCACGGCAAGTCGGTGGTGGATCGCGAGCTGATCACCCAGATTGCGCGCGATGTCGTCAAGGACATCGGCTACGACCAGAACGGCTTCTCCTATCACGGCGCCGACGTCGAGGTGCTCCTGCACGGCCAGTCGTCCGACATCGCAATGGGCGTCGACGCCAAGAAAAAGAAGAGCGGCGAAGAAGAGGGCGCCGGCGACCAGGGCATGATGTTCGGCTACGCCTGCACCGAGAGCGAAGTCTACGAAAAGGGCTCCTACATGCCGGCGCCGATTTTCTTCGCGCACCGGATCCTGAAGGTGCTGTCGGACAAGCGCCGCAGCGGCCAGATGTTCGACCTGCAGCCCGACGCCAAGAGCCAGGTCACGGTGAAATATGTCGACGGCAAGCCGGTCGGCTGCACCAAGGTCGTGGTCTCGACCCAGCACAACGAGAAGAGCCGCAACGGCAAGAAATACTCGCCCGGCCTGATCAAGGACATGATCGCGCATGAGGTCGAGAAGGCCTTGCCGAAGGGCTGGATGCCGCAGAAGTCCTCGGACTTCCTGGTCAACCCGACCGGCAACTTCGTGATCGGCGGACCCGACGGCGATTGCGGTCTGACCGGCCGCAAGATCATCGTCGACACCTATGGCGGCTATGCGCCGCATGGCGGCGGCGCGTTCTCCGGCAAGGATCCGACCAAGGTCGACCGTTCGGCGGCTTATGCCGCGCGCTATCTCGCCAAGAACGTGGTGGCCGCCGGTCTGGCCGAACGCTGCACCATCCAGGTCGCCTACGCGATCGGCGTCGCCGATCCGATGTCGCTGCTGGTGGATACCCACGGCACCGGCAATGTCGACGAGAAGAAGCTGGAGAAGGTGCTGCCGGAACTGTTCCGTCTGACGCCGACCAACATTCGTCGCACGCTGAAGCTCAACCGTCCGATCTATCGCCGTACCGCGTCGTACGGTCATTTCGGCCGCGCCCCTGAAAAGGACGGCGGCTTCTCCTGGGAAAAAACCGATCTGGCAGCCGCGCTGAGGCGCGCGGTCTGACTTTCTCCGTAATCATCTAGCGTATTCCGGAAAGCATTCAGGCTTTTCGGAATATGCCTTTTTAAGGGATCAATCGCATGACCGCCGCCGCCAAGAAGCCCGCCTTCACCGACTACATCGTCAAGGACATTTCGCTCGCCGAGTTCGGCCGCAAGGAACTCTCGCTGGCCGAGACCGAGATGCCCGGCCTGATGGCGACGCGCGAGGAATACGGCCCGAAGCAGCCGTTGAAGGGCGCGCGCATCGCAGGCTCGCTGCACATGACGATCCAGACCGGCGTGCTGATCGAGACGCTGGCCGCCCTCGGCGCCGACATTCGCTGGGTCTCCTGCAACATCTATTCGACGCAGGACCACGCGGCGGCGGCGATCGCGGCCGCCGGCATTCCGGTGTTTGCTGTCAAGGGCGAGAGCCTCACCGAATACTGGGATTATACCGCCAGGTTGTTCGACTGGCACGGCGGCGGTCACCCGAACATGATCCTCGACGACGGCGGCGACGCCACCATGTACGTCCATCTTGGTCTGCGCGCCGAGAACGGCGACACCAAGTTCCTGGACAAGCCGGGTTCGGAAGAAGAGGAAGTCTTCTTCGCGCTTCTGAAGAAGCAGCTCAAGGAAAAGCCGAAGGGCTACTTCGCCGAGATCGCCAAGAGCATCAAGGGCGTTTCCGAAGAGACCACCACGGGCGTGCATCGTCTCTATGACATGCAGAAGGCCGGCACGCTGCTGTGGCCGGCGATCAACGTCAACGACAGCGTCACCAAGTCGAAGTTCGACAACCTCTATGGCTGCCGTGAATCGCTGGTCGACGGCATCCGCCGCGGCACCGACGTCATGATGTCGGGCAAGGTGGCGATGGTCGCGGGCTTCGGCGACGTCGGCAAGGGCTCGGCCGCCTCGCTGCGCCAGGCCGGCTGCCGCGTCATGGTCTCCGAAGTCGATCCGATCTGCGCGTTGCAGGCGGCGATGGAAGGCTATGAAGTCGTGACCATGGAAGACGCCGCCCCGCGCGCCGACATCTTCGTCACCGCGACCGGCAACAAGGACATCATCACCATCGAGCACATGCGTGCGATGAAGGATCGCGCCATCGTCTGCAACATCGGTCACTTCGACAACGAGATCCAGATCGCGGGCCTGCGCAACCTGAAATGGACCAACATCAAGCCGCAGGTCGACGAGATCGAATTCCCCGACAAGCACCGCATCGTGCTGCTGTCGGAAGGCCGCCTGGTGAACCTCGGCAACGCCATGGGCCATCCGTCCTTCGTGATGTCGGCGTCCTTCACCAACCAGACGCTGGCGCAGATCGAACTCTGGGCCAACAACAAGGACGGCAAGTACGCCAAGAAGGTCTACGTGCTGCCGAAGTCGCTGGACGAGAAGGTGGCGCGGCTGCATCTCGCCAAGATCGGCGTCAAGCTGACCGAGCTGCGCAAGGACCAGGCCGACTATATCGGCGTCAAGCAGGAAGGCCCGTTCAAGTCGGATCATTACCGGTATTGATCGCGAACCTTCGCGCTTAGAGTCTGCAAATTTCGTCATGCCCGGGCTTGTCCCGGGCATCCACGTATTTAGAGTCAGTACGAGCGAAAGACGTGGATGGCCGGGAACGAGCCCGGCCATGACGTCGGCGAACGCGACTACCGCAGGGGTACACATGGCCGAACACTTCGACGTACTCATCGTCGGCGCCGGACTGTCCGGCATCGGCGCGGGCTATCACCTGCAGGAGAAGTGCCCGGGCAAGAGCTACGCGATCCTCGAGGGGCGCGACTGCATCGGCGGCACCTGGGACCTGTTTCGCTATCCCGGCATCCGCTCCGACTCGGACATGTTCACGCTCGGCTATTCGTTCAAGCCGTGGACCGAGGCGAAGGCGATCGCCGATGGGCCGAACATCCTGAACTACGTCCGGCAGACCGCGACCGAGAACGGCATCGACGGCAAGATCCGTTTCAACCATCGCGTCAAGCGGGCCTTGTGGTCTTCGCCGGAGGCGCGCTGGACCGTCGAGGCCGAACGCACCATGGGCGAGGGCGTCACCGAGACGGTGCGCTTCACCTGCAATTTCCTGTTCATGTGCTCGGGCTATTACAAATACGAGGAAGGCTACACGCCGGAATTTTCGGGCGCCGCCGACTTCGCCGGCCGTATCGTGCATCCGCAGAAATGGCCCGAAGACCTCGACTATGCGGGCAAGCGTGTCGTCGTGATCGGTTCGGGCGCCACCGCGGTGACGCTGGTGCCCGAGATGGCCAAAACCGCCTCGCACGTTACCATGCTGCAGCGCTCGCCGACCTATGTGGTGGCGCGGCCGGCCGAGGATGCGCTGGCGAACAAGTTGCGGCGGAATCTTTCCGCCAAGCTCGCCTATCATCTGATCCGCTGGCGCAACGTGCTGTTCGGCATGTATTTCTTCCAGCTCTCGCGGCGCAAGCCGGAACGCGTCAAGCAACTGATCCTGGGCGGCGTCAGGATGGCGCTGGGGCCGGACTACGACATCGCCACCCATTTCACGCCGCGCTACAATCCCTGGGACCAGCGGCTGTGCCTGGTGCCCGACGGCGATCTGTTCAAGGCGATCCGCGACAAGCAGGCCTCCGTCGTCACCAACGAGATCGATACCTTCACCGCGGGTGGCATCAAGCTGAAGGACGGCAGCGAGCTCGAGGCCGACATCATCGTCACCGCGACCGGGCTCGTCCTGCAGGTGCTCGGCGGGCTCGAAGTCAGCGTCGACGGCCGCGTCGTCGATTTCTCGAAGACGCTGAACTACAAGGGCATGATGTATTCGGACGTGCCGAACATGGCTTCGGCGTTCGGCTACACCAATGCGTCCTGGACGCTGAAATGCGATCTGACCTGCGAATATGTCTGCCGCCTGATCAACTACATGGACCGGCACGGCTACAAGCAGTGCATGCCGCACAATGTCGATCCCTCGATCTCGGAATTGCCGTCGCTGGATTTTTCTTCCGGCTACGTGCAGCGCTCGATCGCGAAAATGCCGAAGCAGGGTTCGAAGCGGCCGTGGCGGCTCTACCAGAATTACGCGCTCGACATCATCACCCTGCGCTACGGCAAGGTCGATGACGGGGTGATGCAGTACTCCTGAGAGTTCCATCGCGCACAGGATGCGTCGGGACGCCTCATGCGTTATTTCACGTATACGTAGAGCGCTCCGAATCGTTCTAGATGGGCGGACGGTTAACGCCGGATTAACCGGTGTGCCGCACGCTGGTGGCTTGTGAGGCACCTGTCAGCACGAGGAAGCCCATGGACGCCCAGCGTATTGCCGTTGATGCCATCGTTGCGTTGACCGATTGCGATCGCGAGGCGGTCGTTACCTTCATCCGCCGGCTCTATCTGGCCGGGGTCAGGGATCCCAAGCGCCTGACCTTCAAGGGCCTGCAGGCGATGCGGAGCTAAACTAATCACCGCTGTCGTCGCCGTATACTTGACCGGGCGATCCAGTACGCCGCGGCTTATCGATTCAATCATCAGCGCCTCTGGAATACTGGGTCACCCGCCCCAGTGCGCAATTGCGCACAAGGCGGGTCTCGCGGCGCATTACGCCCGAAGTTTTTCATTTCGTTTGCCCTCTGGAAGAGAAGAGGGCGCAGGGAAGACCGGGTGCGCGCTGCACCCGCGGTCTCGCGTGCGATTGCACAAAACAAAACTGCACACGAGCATACAGGTTCAGCGGAAACACTCCGGCCTTCCCCGCGCAATGGCTTTACGGCTTACTTCGTGCTCGCCCCGGTGACCGGCTTTCTTGCCACCGTCATCTGCGAAAGCTTTGAGGCTTCCACGAAACTTGACGCCAGCACCGGGGCGTCAGGCCCACACGACTTCGCCGTACGCTGCAGTCCGTTCGTCTCGCGTGCTGCCGCGTCCACCGCTCCCCGCCCCAACGTCTGCGACGATGGCCAACGCCCCTCTGGTGGGACAGGATGGCGGGAGTTCTAGAAGTGATTTGCGCGACGGAGAAAGCGGAAATTTGCCCGTCGTGCCAATTTGTCGCAGATCGAGGTGATCTGTCCGTCGGGCAAATCGAACGCGCCCGACGGTCGCCAGTCTATCATCCGCCATCTGCTTGGTGGGAAGCATGATCATGAGCGGGTCGTTGGGACCGTTAATATAGCTCCGGATCTGCACCGGCCTGTTGTCGGGGCCCGCAACGTTCCCATCGACACAGTGCGCGACCATTTGCGCCTTGAGGTCTCCGACAGTGGTGGGACGCTGGCTGGCGTCCGCGATCCAGATCTGGACGAGCGTACCCCAGTTCAACCAGTTCTGATTGTCATTTACAATGTCGACACGCATCGTAGCTTCTCCATCATATGGGTCGGTCGATCTTGACCGGTCTCTCTTGATCCCCCGGGTGTGAGTCGGGCGTGAATCGAAAGGTCGCAATGGGAGACCAGCAGCACCCGCTGACGGCGCGCCTGGAAGCGGCGGCATCGGCCCTGGTTGCGGACCCTGCGGCGACCGGCGCCGGCTCCGCAGAGTCCGGTCTGCTGCGGTATCTCGGTTATGACGACGGCGATGCCGCCCGCGCCGAAGGCCGCGCCCGGATGCTGCGCGCCGCAGCGCGATTTCGCCGGCTCTTCCTGCTTCCCGTTCCGGATGCGCCGGGGCTGGTGTTCTTCGGTGGCGAGGCCGATCCCGCGGCGCTGGGCAAGCAGCCGGAGGGTTTACCGACCGCGAGCCTGGCGGGCTCGGGGCTGTCGCCGCAAAAGGCCTTCGAGTCCTGCGTCGGCGAAGGGATCGAGTATCTCAGCCAGTTTGTTCAGGCCAACGACCCAATCGAACGGGGCTCGTTCACCGAATACGGCGAGAGCTCGGATGCAAATGTCAGGGCATTCATTTCGGGGATGCTCGCCTTCACCGGCATTGAGGCCGACCGCCCGATGGCGTGGGTCCCATCCAGCAGGCTGGTGGACGGAGCCCGAATGTGGTTTCCGCTGGACCTTTGCTACCGCCGGCAAGTCACGGAGCAGGATTTCAAGCCGCCCCTCAAACTCAGTTCCGGATGCGCGGCCGGGGTCACGCGAGAGGATGCCACCTTGCGCGCGCTGCTCGAACTGATCGAACGCGACGCGGTGGCGCTATGGTGGCGTGGCGGCCGCCGCGGAAGACCGGTTGCGCCGGAAAGTGCGGCCGCATCCGGAGCGGCAGAGTTGCTGGCGCAGGCAAGGCAGGGGCAGGGGCATGGGCATCGAACAAGCTGGCTGCTGGATATTACCACCGATATCGAAATGCCCGTGGTTGCGGCGATCTCGACAGGTCCGGATGGGCACCGCTTTGCGGTCGGCTTCGGGGCCCGCCTGACCCTCGCGGACGCTGCCCGCGCCGCCGTCTTCGAACTGTGTCAGGTTGAACTTGGTCTGCATGTGGTGGCTGCCAAGCGACGGGAATCGGGCGACGAGGCCATGAACGAAAGCGATCGCCGGCAACTGAAGCGCGGCACGTTCGACACCAGGGAATGCGCGTTGTTGCACCCCATGACAGGGAGTTCTGCAGAACCTCCGAAAGCTCCGGCTTCAAGCCTCCGGGATGTTCTGCAACGGCTGCAAGCCCGCGACATTGCCGTCTACGCGATGGATCTGACGCGCCCGCAGTTCCTTATCCCGGTGGTTCGCGTGTTGGCGCCGGGGCTGCAACTTGAGCCCTGCGAAATTGTCGGCGCGCGATTGGCTCGCGTGATCGCCGAGACCGGCGGCGGCGCCATGCATCACGGGGGGATGCCGCTTCTCTGAAGCGGCGACCGCGCCAAGGAGCCGCATGCCGGCTACGGCGTGCGGATGTCTGTGCTCTGCGCGCTCGCCTGAGACGACCAGCTCACGGCCACGGCGTCGGTGCGATAGCGCGGAAGGTGATCGTCGAGCGTATAGACCACGCACAGCGCCAGGCTGGCCCAGACCGCGGCGCTGAAATAGAGCGACATCCAGGCGATCTCGCCCTTCCAGTGCTCGATGTCGTGGCTCACGACCCAGCGCGTGCTGACGTCGCGTAAGCCTTCGATAATTCCGAGCAGCTTGCTGCCTTCGGCAAGGCCCGCCCGCCACCGGCTCAGGTACATCGGCACGTCGATGGTGACGAGAAACGCCAGATAGGCGGCGATGCCGAGAATCGAAACCACGAGCGCCAGCCGGACCGGACCATTGAATTCCGGCAGCAGCCGGCAAAGGCCGATCGCGATGATGAAGAAGGCGACCGCCCATAGCGAATTCTCAATGGCGTTGAGCAGGAAATTCTTGGTCAACACCGCATACCATGAGAAGCATTCGGCGATGACGATCAGCGGCAGGATCGCCAGCGAGGCGTTTACGGTGGTGTCCGCTCCCGTCATCCGGCCCAACTGGCCCATGATGATGACCCACTGCGCCGCGAAGCAGACCTCGGCGATGGTTGCGACGGTTCGGCCGACCATGACGCTCGACAGCCAGGTATTGAACAGGCAGATCCGCTGCACATCCGCGCGCGGCAGTACCGAGCGGAACGCGCAGCCAAAGACATAGGCCGCGCAAAGCACGAGCATCGATTGGGTGTCGGCGGGACCGCTCGCGCTGCCCGGTAGGTTATTCTGGAATTCGCGATAAAGCAGGAACCAGGCTGCGATATTTGCGCCGCTCACCAGGGTCAGAAAACCCCACCACCACGCCAGCGGATTTGACCGCGCCTGCCACACCAAATTCATCGCCGCTCCAAAATTTAATTCGAATGACATTTCGTTGTAGCAATTCTGTCACGAAATGTTGGCGCGGCACGACTCAAATATCTGTGGCCCGATGTTTTTCAGGGCGATGTTTTATGACAGTTATATGACAGCGCGCGGGTGGGCGCCGTCAAAAGACAGCGCCTCATGCCGGCTGACCAAAACAGCCGGTCTCTCTAATATACCGGATCGCGCTTTGGCGCCTGCGCCGCCATGCGCGCCAGCGCGAGGGCTTCTTCGGCCTTGAACCGGATATCCCGCGCATCCCTGAGAGGGCGCCGGATATTGGGATCGTCGGAGCTGCTGTCGAACGTAAGCAATCTCATGCAATGCGTGCACTGGGTCTGATAGCCCGGCTTCATGCGCTGCGCCCGCTCGCTGAAGGATTTGCGGCAGTGGGAACAGATGATCTTGACACGGTCCGTCATGCGTTCTCCGTAGCCATGTCGGTGGAATGAGCAGGCGTGGCGTCGTCAGGGTCCGGATCGGCGGCCACCAGCAACGAAGGTGGCACGTAGATGCCCGGATGACGTTCGTCGTTCAGCGGCTGGCAGATCACCGATCCCACGCTGTCGCAACCGATGACTGTCATCGCGTCGCCGCCCGACAACAGCCGGACGAGGCTACCGCTCTTCCAGGACACGCTTGTTGCTTCCATTGCCTGCATTCTGGGAATACCGCCCGCCGCTGCGTCAACCAGGGACACGCTAGGAGCGATGTGCTCCATTGGAGTGCACGGCAATCGTCGGAATTGAATTGAATTGTTCGAATTGGCCTGCCCGGGGAGATCGATGTCAGGGCGTCGCCGCGCCGCCGTTTATCGAGAGCCGCTGCGGCGCGTTTCGCCGGTTGTCATGGCTTCAATTCGTTCCGCCTGACCGTCAGCGGCATGACGAGGTCGATCGCGAGCGCCAGCGCCGCGGCGCCGCCGCCGAGCTGAAACAGCAGCAGGTAGTCGCCGCCGGTGTGGGCGAACAGAAAGGAGAAGCCATAGGCGGCGCCCGCCTGGAACAGGGCGAAGCTGGTGGTGGCATGTCCCCAGGTGGCGCGCTGCTGCTCGGCGCTGTGCGGGACCAGTTCGTGGATACGTCCGAGCACCAGTGGCACGATGCCGGGCGTGAAGCCGCCGATGATCACGCTCGACACGATCAGCGAGGCCGCCTGTGTGCTGATCGCGGGCAGCATCACGGCAATGGCTTCGACGAGGAAAGCTGCGCGCAACGCGGGCCCGAATCCGATGCGGTCGCCGAGATGGCCGGT